>NZ_QOIO01000015.1 GCF_003332305.1 Microvirga aerophila
CACAAGACCAAGGTCAGCCGGGCGGTCAGGGCCTTGGAGGAACGGCGCTGGCTCAAGCGCCGCGAGAGCAGCGAGGATCGCCGGGAGGAAATCCTGACCCTCACGGCCCTGGGTCGAAGGGTCTATGACGATATCGTCCCACGGGCGATGGCGTTCGAAAAACGTTTGCTCGCCGCCCTGGGTCCGGAGGCGGCCTCCCTGCTCTCGACCCTCGACAAGCTTGAGCAAGTTCTCGAAGCGCATTGAGGGAGGCTCGGCGAAGTCCTTATTTGGACCACGACAGCACAAATGCCTGCCTCAGCATCTCGGTTGCCGATCAGCCTTGGCAACGAAATCGTGATTGGGGAAATGGAGCGGACCGGAGCCGGCTGGCTTGCCAAGCCGTGTTGCAGTGCAGCAAATATGCGCTCCCAACTTACCAGCCAAGGACCTCTTATGACTCTCGACCGTTTCGCTCCGCTGGCGCTCAGCCTGATGCGCGTTGTTTTCGCCGTGACGTTCTTTGCCCATGGCACCCAGAAGATCCTGGGTTTCCCGGCCAGCAACATGAACCCGGCCGCGTTCTCGTTGCCCTGGATCGCCGGTGTCCTGGAACTCGTCGGCGGCGCGCTGCTCATCGTGGGTCTCTTCACGCGTCCGGTCGCCTTTGTGCTCTCGGGCCTTATGGCCTTCGCCTATTTCATGGCCCATGCGCCCAAGAGCTTCTTCCCGGCGCTCAACGGGGGCGACGCCGCCATCCTGTTCTGCTTCGGCTTCCTGTACCTGGTGTTCGCAGGTCCCGGCTCCCTGAGCCTCGATGCGTATCTCGGACGCAAGTCGGCAGGCGGATCCGCCAAGGCTAACGGCATTCCCCAGGCGGCGTGACGCCTCGGCGACAGGCCGTCTGCCCGCGCTGCGACCGGGCGACACCTTACCTTGTCATGGCCGGGCCCGTTCCGGCCATTTCCATGAGCAGAAAGCCACGCAAGCCGGACAACCGGCGCAACGCTAGGCCCCTGGCAGGCGGCGAACTCGGAGTCGCTTCCGGCCGGGCGTCCATTGACCTTTTCGGCGGAGCTTCTAGCCTCTTCTCCTCCTGCTGGAGGTGAACCGATGCGACACGCTTGGCGGCTCATTCTGATTTCGGCACTTTCGTTCCTAGCGACTCACGCACCCGCCATGGCGCAGACCACCACGGTGCGCGTCGGCCATTTTCCCAATATCACCCATGTGCAGGCGCTGGTGGCCCGCGCCCTCGAAAGGCAAGGGAAGAACTGGTTCGCCGATCGGCTCGGCTCCGGCGTCAAGATCGAGTGGTACGCCTACAATGCAGGGCCGAGCGCCATGGAGGCGATCTTCGCCAAGGCGATCGATCTCACCTATGTGGGACCCAATCCGGCCCTGAACGCCTATGCGCGCTCCCGCGGCGAGGAGTTGCGCGTCATCGCCGGCGCGGTGAACGGCGGCTCCGCCCTTGTGGTGCAGCAAGGGAGCAGCCTTGCCAAACCGGCGGATTTCCGCGGCAAGCGCATCGCCACACCACAATTCGGCAACACCCAGGATGTGGCTGCCCGCGCCTGGCTTGTCGCCGGAGGCTTGCGCATCACCCAGACCGGCGGCGACGCACAGGTCGTGCCGACATCCAATCCCGACCAGTTGTCCCTGTTCCAGAACAAGCAGCTCGACGCGGTCTGGACCGTGGAGCCCTGGGTGTCGCGCCTGGAATCGGAGGCGGGTGGTCAGGTCCTGGTGGAGGAAAAGGACGCCATCACGACCATTCTCACATCAAGCGCGGCCTTCCTGGCGAAGGATCGCGACCTCGCGCGGCGCTTCGTGGCGGCGCATCGCGAACTCACCGACTGGATTCGCCAAAATCCCGAAGAGGCCCAACGCCTTGCGCGTGATGAATTGCAGGCCGCGTTCCGCGTGGAGATGGCGCCCGAACTCGTTGCCCGCGCGTGGGCCCGCATGGCCGTGACGTCGGACACGAGCCTGCAGGCCTTCCAGGCCTTCGTGACAAGCGCCCAGCAGGTTGGCTTCCTGCGCGGCACGCCTGACCTGGATCGACTGATCGAGGCGCCCTGAGTGCGGCTCGAGGCTTCTATGACGGATACCGCGCCCAAGCTCATCGTCGAGGGCGTTTCCAAGCGCTTCGCCACGTCGCGGGCCGCTGTTCAGGCGTTGGACAACGTCTCCCTCGACATTGCCGGGGGAGAGTTCGTCTGCCTCATCGGCCCGAGCGGCTGCGGCAAGTCCACGCTTCTCGACATCATGGCGGGCCTCACCCTGCCGGATGCAGGCCGGGTGATGGCCGATGGCAAGCTGGTCCAGGGGCCCGGGCGGCAACGCCTCGTGATGTTTCAGGAATCGGCCCTGTTTCCGTGGCTCGACGCCTTCGGAAACGTCATGTTCGGGCTGAAGCTTCGGCCTGACCTAAGTAGCGCCGAGCGGAAGAAGATCGCCGAACACTTCCTGCATCTCGTCGGTCTGGAGAAGTTCAAACACGCCCATGTGCACGAGCTTTCGGGTGGCATGAAGCAGCGGGTCGCCCTGGCGCGGGCGCTCGCACCCGACCCGCAGGTGCTGCTCATGGACGAGCCCTTCGCAGCGCTTGACGCCCTCACGCGCGATCAGCTCTACGACGACATCCAGCGCATCTGGATAGAGAGCCGCAAGACCATCGTGTTCGTGACGCACAACGTGCGCGAGGCCGTGTGCCTGGGAGACAGGGTCGTCCTGATGTCGCCCTCGCCCGGACGCATCTCCCGGATCTTCGACATCCCCCTGCCGCGCCCGCGCGACATCAACAGCCCGGATCTCGCCGGTTATACCTCGCAGGTCGCGGCAGCCCTCAAGGGCACCCTGAGAGGGAGCGTTTCCGAATGAGGCGCGTGGCCGTGGCTTTCCTCTTCTTCGCGGCCCTCGTGGTCCTGTGGGATCTTGCGGTGCGCAGCGGCCGCTGGTCGATTGTGCTTCTCCCGTCGCCCGTGACCGTGGCGGAGTATCTCTGGGGGGCGGCGCTTGACGGCAGTCTCTGGGAAGCCGCCTGG
This sequence comes from Microvirga aerophila, assembly GCF_003332305.1. Taxonomy (GTDB): domain Bacteria; phylum Pseudomonadota; class Alphaproteobacteria; order Rhizobiales; family Beijerinckiaceae; genus Microvirga; species Microvirga aerophila. The sequence goes on from NZ_QOIO01000015.1 coordinate 3,030, forward strand.
GTGACCCTGAAACGGCTCCTCATTGGCTATGTGGCCGGGGTGATCATCGGTCTGCCCCTCGGGCTTCTGACCAGCACCTCGCAGGTTCTCGAAGACACGGTCGGATCGCTCGCCCTGGGGCTCCAGACCCTGCCGAGCGTGTGCTGGGTGCCCCTGGCGCTGGTGTGGTTTGGGCAGTCGGAAGGCGCGATGCTCTTCGTGGTGATCATGGGCACGGTCTGGTCCGTGATCATCGCGACCGATCACGGCGCGCGCACGATCCCGCCGATCTACGCCCGCGCGGCCCGCACCATGGGATCGGAGGGTTTCCATAAATGGACCCGGGTGATCCTGCCGGCCTCGCTGCCGTTCCTGGTCAGCGGCATGAAGCAGGGCTGGGCCTTCGCCTGGCGCTCATTGATGGCGGCGGAGATCTACGTGACGATCCTGACCGGCTTCGGCCTCGGCCATCTGCTCCATTACGGGCGCGAACTGAACGCCATGGAGCAGGTGATCGGAATCATGATCGTCATCGTGCTGATCGGCCTCCTGGCGGACCGCCTCTTGTTCTCGCCTTGGGAGCGCTTCCTGCATCACCGCTGGGGCACGAACGTGAAGGAGACGTGAGCTCCCCTCGGGCCCCGTCGGAGAGGCGATTCCCTTGAAGGTGAAGAGTCGCACGACGGTGCCGTCCCAACCTTCGGTCAGCACCTCGGCGGTGTTGCCGCTTTCCTGGGACACCTGCGCGGCTTCGATCGCCGCCCGAATCGCATCGTTTCGCCGCCGGAAGACGCGGAGGATTTCGGCGTTCAGCCGCACGGCCCAATGATCGCCGGCAGGCACAATCTCATAACGGTCAAGCTGCATGGCCGCCATTTAGGGCAGCTTAACCTTACGTAAAGGATAAAAGCGATCTGTTTCGGCCCACCAGGAGGGGGTGATGATGGCGCACGTGCCAGGTCATCCCGAATGCCGAAGGCGATCCGGGATGACGGCGCAAAAGGACGCCGCCAGGGCCTTGAGCCCGAGAGCGGGGCGATCAGCCGGTTTATCAGGAACCGGTGTTGAACGAGTACGACACCGTCAGGCCCAGGCTGTATTGGTTCTCCGAACCGAACTGCTTGACGATCGGGCTGTCGGCCGCATCGCCCACGAGACGCCGGTAGGCCACGTAAGCGGTCGTGGACCAGGCAGGGGACCATTCATAAGTCACGCCCGCAAGCGCGCCGACCGACGTGATGCCGCCGGATGGGTTATAGGGAGTCACCTGGCCGTTGAGGGCCGCCTCGAACGGCGTCACGCCGAAATAGGTTCGGGTGAATTCATTGTCGCCCAGCGCGAGGCGCGGCCCGAGGGAGGTGGTGAAGGCGCCGAACCGCTGGACCCAGTCGAGGCCCAGGTCCGCCACGAATCCCTCATGGCCGCCGAAGCCGCGGCGGATCTCCGCGCGGGCGCGCAGGAACTCCACCGGCCAGTATTCCACGAAGATGCCCGGCTCCACCGCCCAATCGACCTTGCGCAGGCCGAAGAGTTCCCGGTTGTCCTCTAGGTAGCGCCCACCCTGAAACCGGCCGACGACGCCGATCCGGAAGGCGGAATCGTCGAGAAACGAGAAGCTGACCCCATCGTCCGGGGCGCTAAAGCGCTCGGGCGTTCCAGCGCGGCGCAAGCTCACCGACGGGAAACCGTAGAAGCTGAGGTCGTCCGAGCCCGGATAGGACGGGGCGGCCCGAAGGTTCGCCTTGAGGGTGACGGTCCAGCCCGAGGTGGTGATCGGCTCGGGATTGAAGAACAGGTCCGCCGCATCAGCGGGTGCCATCGTCGAGGCCATCGCCAGAAGAGATACGACGCCAAGGGATTTCGACAAACGCATGGCTGCTCCTGTGCGGTTCGGACCCTTCCGTCGTGACCTCAAACTGCCTTAAGGTCAAGCCACATCGGCGGTCTGCCGTTACGACAGCGAGCAGCGTGGCCAAACCGATACAGAATCAAGGTTTCCGAATTCTTTCCGCCGTCTCGCCCTGCGACGGGTAACAACCTATAGGCCACAGGTTCACACCAGGAGCTTCCATCCATCATGTACGGTATCGGCATCATCGGTCTTGGCGTCATGGGACGACGGTTCATCGAAGGCCTAAAGGCCAATCCGGATTTCAGGATCGTGGCCGCCTACGATCCGGCGCCGGTCGAGACCGACGTGCCGCGCGTGTCGAGCATCCAAAGCCTTCTCGACGACCCTGCCATCGACTGCATCTACATCGCGACGCCCCCCACCACCCACGAGGAACTCGTGCGCGCCGTGGTTCAGGCCGGCAAGGCCGTGTTCTGCGAAAAGCCCCTGACGGCCTCAGTTACGAGCGCACGCGCCTGCCTGGAGACGGTCGCTCGCGCAGGCGTTCCGGCGGCCGTGAACTTTCCCTTCGCGACGGCTCCGGCGGCCGTTCGGCTGAAGGAGCTGGTCGAGACCGGCGCACTGGGCGACGATCTCACGGCCCATCTGACCTTGCGGTTCCGCACCTGGCCTCGGGGCTGGCAGCAAGGCGCGGCCGCCTGGCTCGCTGGCCCGGAACAGGGCGGCTTTACCCGGGAGGTCGTTTCCCACTTCGCGTTCCTGGCCCTTCGCCTGTTCGGGCCGGGGCAGCTTGTGGATCGCGAGGTGATGCGTGGGCCGCTCGGCAGCGAAACCCGCGTGCGGGCGGTCCTGCAATTCGCCAAGGCTCGCATGACCATCGACGCCGGCGTGGAGGGCGACGCCGAGGAGTTCAACCGCTTTGAGGTGAAGGGATCGAAGGACCTCGCCGTGATGACAGAATGGTACCGGCTCACCCATTCGGGCGGCAACATCGAGCCGGTCCGGGCGGACGGCCATCAGATCGCCGAGCTGGCGAAGCTCCTGGGTGGAAAAGAAAACCGCCTCGCGACTTTGCGCGAGGCGGCTTCGGTGGTCGACCTCATCGAGGGGATTCTGTCGGAGAGGCAAACCTCTACAGCGGCTTGAGCCCGGCCTCGATCTCCGCCCGGCGCGGCTCCAGGAACGGCGGCAGCGCCAGTCGCTCGCCCAGCGTCTCCATGGGTTCGTCGGTGGCGAATCCTGGTCCGTCCGTGGCGATCTCGAACAGGATGCCATTGGGCTCCCGGAAATAGAGGCTCTTGAAGTAATAGCGGTCGACGGGGCCGCTCGACGGAGCCCGCAAACTGCGCAGGCGCTCGGCGCAGGCCTGGTAGGTCTCCTCGTTCGGCGTGCGGAACGCCACGTGATGCACCCCGCCGGCGCCCGGGTAGGCGGGCGCCAGATGCGGCTCCACGGCCACATGGAGTTCGGCCGAAGGTCCGCCCTCGCCCATCTCGAACACGTGGACCGGCGTGTCGCCCGAGCGGTATTCCCGCGCGGCCCGCATATCCAGGCCGTCGGTCAGCACGATGGCCGTGCGATCGAGCTTGGGCACGCTGATGGTGACGGGGCCAAGGCCGCGGATCTGGTGCTCGGCCGGCACAGGGCTACGATCCCACGGATGCGGCCCGTCGCCAGTCCCACCATCGTCCACGAGGCCCAGGCGCTGTCCCTCCGGATCCTCGAAGTCGATCCAGAGGCGGCCGTCCCGCTCGACGATGCCGGAATGCGTGACCTTGAGAGCGTCGAAGCGCTCCTTCCACCATTGCAGACTCCGCTCGCCGCTCACCCGCAGGGCCGTATGCGAGATGCTGTGGGTGCCGCGCCGCTCGCGCTGAACCGGCCAGTCGAAGAACGTGAGGTCGGTGCCGGGAGACGCAAGGCCGTCCGCATAGAACAGGTGATAGGCGCTGACATCGTCCTGGTTCACGGTCTTCTTCACGAGGCGCATGCCCAGCGCCTGAGTGTAGAAGGCATGATTGCCGGCGGCGTCGGCCGTCACGGCGGTCAGATGATGAATTCCGGTGAGTTGCATAGCGCACTCCGTTGCTGTGTTGCGAAGAAGATATGATTGCAACAGCGCAATGGCGATGGCGGAGGGCGCCAAAGGTGGCTTGCTAAAACGCAAAGAGACGCCGCCGCCACACCTCTCCCTGAGGGAGAGGTCGAGCGCAGCGAGGGTGAGGGGTTACGTCCTCTCCGGACAGGGCACGCCCCTCACCCGGACCTGAAGGCCCGACCTCCCCATGGGAGAGGTGAAGAAGCGGCCCGCCTCAACATCCTCACCCGGACGCTGAGGTAGCCCCACCCCGCAAAGGAGGAGGGAACCCGTGTCACACCTCAAGCCGCCTTGGCGCGCAGATCGTCCGGCGTCACGTCGTCCGGGATCGGGCACACATAAGTCCTGCCGCCGGTGCGCTCCTGCAATTCCGCCTTGGCGCGGGCAATGAGGTCCGGGTTGCGCAGGCAGTCGGCAGCCGTTGCCGCCATGGCTTTGGCGGCCAGCACCATGCCCTTGTGGGCGGCGGGCAGATTGCCCTGCGCCACGAGTTGCCAGGTGTGAAACGGGGTGCCGATGGCAAAGCACGCGGTGTGGCATTGCACCGTCGGCACGATCCAGCTCACGTCGCCCACATCCGTCGTGCCCATCATGACCTCCTCGCGGGTCGGCATGGACAGGACGCCGTCGTGAAGCACCTGCGTCTTCAGCGAGATGTCATAAGGCTTCACGCTCGCCAGGATTTCCTCGTCCGTGAGAGACGCCTTCCTGAGCTTTTCGGCGAAGGCGAAATCGCTCCTGTCGAAAGGCGGCGGGCCGAGGCGCTTCATGTTCTCGTACATGGCCTCCTCGAGCGCCCGGTTGGGCACGATGTTCGAGGTGGCGTCGGTGATCTGCACCGTGACGCTGGTCTCGGTCATGAGCGCCGCGCCCTCGGCGATCTTCTTCACGCGCTCGAACAGGCGTTCCGCGTCCGGCAAATGCGGCGAGCGCACGAGGTAGAGCGATTCCGCATAGGCCTGCACTACGTTCGGGGCATCGCCGCCCGTGTTGGTGACGGCGTAATGAACGCGCGCGTCGGAGGGCATGTGCTCGCGCATGTAGTTCACGCCCACATTCATGAGCTCCACCGCATCGAGCGCGCTACGGCCCACATGGGGCGATGCGGCCGCATGGGCGGCGCGGCCCTTGAAGCGGAAGTAAGCCTGAATGCAGGCGAGCGAACTCGTGGTCACCACCTCGTTGACCACGTTCGGGTGCCAGCAGAAGGCGGCGTCGAGATCGTCGAACAAGCCCGCGCGGGCCATGAAGGTCTTGCCCGATCCGCTCTCCTCCGCCGGGCAGCCGTAATAGCGCACCGTGCCTGCGATTCCTTCGGCCTCCAGCGCATCTTTAAGCGCAACAGCCGCAAGCGCGGAGCCGGCGCCGAGAAGGTTGTGGCCGCAGCCATGCCCGGGTGCGCCCCTGACCGTGGGCGAATGCTCGGTCAGGCCTGATTTCTGCGCAAGATCGGGCAGCGCGTCGAACTCGCCGAGAATTCCCACGATGGGTCCGCCGCGCCCGTACTCGGCCACCAAGGCAGTTGCCATGCCGCCCACATTTCGCGTGATGCGAAAACCCTCGGCCTCCAGCGTCGTGATCTGTTCCTCGACCGACCGGTGTTCCTCGAAGGCCAGCTCCGGCATCGCCCAGATGCGGTCGCTCAAATCACAATAGGCCTGCGCCTTGGCGTCCACGCCGCGGGCGATTTCATCAAGGCTCAAACGGTCGTTCTGCATTCTGCTCTCCTGGCGTCGATCATGTGCGGCACATGATCTAGCCGGAACGCGAGTTTCTGTCAGCCGACCGCGAACAGATCCCGGTTGTCGGACGAGGCCTGCGGCTCCTCGAAGGCGTTCGGGTCGCCCGGTCCGGTCTCCCACCCGAGATCAGGCAGCGCGATGATGCGAAGGCCTCGCGGGTCGTTGCGGGTCACCACGATATTGCGGCTTTCCATATAGGCCACGAGACGCCGGGCCCGGCCGGGGGAGCGGCTGCCGCAGGCGCGGGCGATCTCGCCGTCCGGCGGACAGGGTGCGCCCTCGAGCGCCGCGCGGGCCAACAGCAGGAAGACGCCCTGGATGTCTTCCGCCAGATCGGCCGCGAAGGCGACGGCGCGGTCCCATTCCGGTCCCTCGGCGGTCGCCGTGTCGACACCCGCGCGGGCCACTGCGAGGCGGCGGCGGAAGGCCGGCAGGCTCAACGGCTCGCCGCCGACGCGGCGGATGCGGCAGCGCACCAGAAAGTCCTGGTAGAGCACCGCGACGGTGCGGAACGCTGCCTCCGGATCGTCGAGGATCTCGCGCAGGACGGCATCGACCGCGGCATCCCGTTCGGCCTTGGTTTCCTCCGTCGCCTCGACTTGCGCCTCCGGCGCGGCGGCCGGACGCGTGCGGGCGAGCTGGGCCAGAAGGTCGTTGGTGGACGGGGCCGGCGGCGGAGGGGCACGGCGCGGCATGACCGGGCGCACCGGCTCGTCCTCGCCCGGCTTGAAGATGAGATCGCGCGCGTCCTCCTTGGGTTGCTCTGGCAACGGCACGAGCTTGAATGTGCCGCTGCGGGCGGAGGTCTCCACATCGCCGATGCGGATCGGCACCGGCCGGCGCGCCAGGGCGGGCCCGAGGGCCACGAAGTGGCCGCGCTCCAGGTCGCGGAACATCTCGGCCTGCCGGCGCTCCATGCCGAGAAGATCGGCCGCGCGGGCCATGTCGATGTCCAGGAAGGTGCGGCCCATGAGGAAGTTTGAGGCTTCCGCCGCCACGTTCTTGGCCAGCTTGGCGAGGCGCTGCGTGGCGATGATGCCCGCAAGTCCGCGCTTGCGGCCGCGGCACATGAGGTTGGTCATGGCCCCAAGGGAGACTTTTCTCGCCTCGTCCGACACGTCGCCGGCGGCGGCGGGCGCGAAAAGCTGCGCCTCGTCCACCACTACCAGCATGGGATACCAGAAATCGCGGTCCGCATCGAAGAGGCCGCCCAGGAAGGCCGCCGCGCAGCGCATCTGCGCCTCGGCGTCCAGGCCCTCCAGGCTCAGCACCACGGAGACCCGGTGCTGGCGCACCCGGGCGGCAATGCGCTGGATGTCGCCCTCGCTGCGCGAGGCGTCCACCACCACGTGGCCGAACTTGTCGGCGAGCGTGACGAAATCGCCCTCCGGGTCGATGATGGCCTGCTGGACAACCCCGGCGCTCTGCTCCAGGAGCCGGCGCAGCAGATGCGACTTGCCGGAGCCGGAATTGCCCTGGACGAGCAGACGCGTCGCCAGAAGCTCCTCCAGGTCGAGCAGAGCCGACGTTCCTCCCGGTGCGGAGGACACCACCCCCATGTCGATCCCAGCCTTCATCAGCCTCCCTCAGCCCCAATCCCGAACCGGCTTGGTCCTAACACGGCAATCATGAGGAAAGTGCCCTCCGGCGACGAATCCTCCACAGGCTTGCGTCGCTATCCCCAGGCATGAGGCCGCAGGCACGGGGAGGAAACAACGCATCACCGGGGTCATTAACCTTCCGCTTTTCCTCGTGGGTCGCAGGAGGAACGATGTTTCTGGTCTTTTCCGCTCTTGATGCCTTTGCCGGAGCCGCGATCCTTTCAGTCGAGGGCTCCCACCAGCCGGTCATGACGGCTGCCGTGGCGCAACCCCTCATCCAGGATACAGGCCCGCCGCCCGCCGCGGCCGCCCGGGCGGAGCGGATTTTCGAGTATACCGGCATCGCGCTGCTGCTCGTGATCATCGTCTCCGTGGTCATGATCCTGATTCGGCAACGGCGCTAGACCGGGGCTCAATCGGCAACCGCCGCCTCGGCGGCCTTGACGGCGCTGCCGCGCAGGGGCCGCTCCTCCATGGCCAGCAGGAACAGGAACGCGATGGCGAACCCGATGGCGGCGGCGATGAACACGCGCGAGAACACGTCGCTGAGATTCACGCCGCTTTGTGCGGCCGAAGCCGCCAGGCTCTCGAAGCTCCCGCCCCCGCTCAGGCCAGCGCCGGTGAGGACGATCGCCCCGAAGATCGCCACGATGAAAGCGCCGCCGAGCGAGCGAAAGAAATTCGCCGTGCCGGTCGCGGTTCCCAGTTCGTGCGGCGCGACCGCGTTCTGGATCGCCACGGTGGAGACCGGCAGGAGCGTGCCGAGACCGACGCTGATGAGGGCTAGGACCAGCTCGACCGCCACGAGCGGCATCCGGGCGCCGATAGCCGCCATGACGGCGGTTGCGATCATGGCCACCAGGAGGCCGGCGATCGGCAGGTGCTTGTAGTGCTTTACCTTGGCCATCGCGCGCCCGGACACGGTGGCGCCCACGACCGTGCCGGCCATGAGCGGGATCAGGGCGAGGCCCGAGAGGCTGGCCGAGAGGCCGCGCACGTTCTCGAAATAGACCGGAAGATAGATGGTGAGGCCGATATAGGTGCCCATGCCGAAGCAGGCCGCGAGGGTGCCCATGCGCACCACGGGATTGTGCAGCACGCCGGGCGGAATCAGCGGTTCCAGGGCAAGGCGCATGCGCACCGAGAATAGCCCCCACAACACCACCGAGGCGGCGAAGAGACCGAGGACCGGCCACGAGCCCCAGGGGTAACGCAGGCCGCCCCAGCTCAGGCCGAGGAGGAGCGAGACGGTGGCCAGCACCAGGAGCAGCGCTCCCAGGAGATCGAGCCTGTGCGGCCGGTCGAAGCGCGGCAGTTTTTTCAGCCCGTGATAGGCGATCACTAAGGCCACGAGGCCCAGCGGCAGGTTGATCCAGAAAATCACCGACCAGTGCAGGTGCTCGGCGAAGAAGCCGCCCAGCACCGGTCCGAGCAGGCTCGCGGTCATGAAGACGCTCGCGAAATAGACCTGGTATTTTCCGCGCTCCTTCGGCGGCACGAGATCCGCCACGATGGTCTGCGCCAGCGCGATCAGGCCACCGCCGCCGAGGCCCTGGACGCCCCGGGCCAGGATAAGGGCGAACATGGTGGGAGCCAGGGCGCAGGCGACGGAGCCGATGATGAACACCACGATGCCGATCAGCATGGTGATGCGGCGGCCGTGACTGTCGCTGAACTTGCCGTAGAGAGGCGTCACGGCGGTGGCCGTGAGCAGATAAACGGTCACCACCCAGGGCAGGTGCTCCAGGTCGCCGAGCTCGTGACCGATGGTGGGCAGGGCCGTGGCGATGATGGTCTGGTCGAGGGCCGCCAGCAGCATCGACAGCATGACGCCAAAGATGATCCTGCGGATTTCGGCTTGGCTCAATTCACGTCCCGGGCCGCGGTGCAGGGTCTCGTTCGTTCGCTGATCCATCGTGTCCGTCGCGTTGCTTCCGCCCATCTATGGCAAGCGGGAAGGCATTTGTCTTAACGCCCGTTGCAGGGCAGATATGCGCCTCGGCCCGACGCCATGGCGGATCGGTGCGGACGGAACGGCTGGCAGGATCGCCTGTTCCATCCACCCGCGGAAAGCCTCGCGGTGGTCGGGGCTGATTCACGGTGAAACATCGCCGCCCCGGCCCTCATCCTGAGAAGCGAAGCATTCCGAAGCACGAGGGCGTCTAAGGCATCCGCTGGAACGTCCTTCGAGACGCCGCTGACGCGGCTTCTCGGGATGAGGTAGAGAGTTATCGGAAGACACTCGGCATGCGGTCGGACGGATGAGCAAGGCTCTCAAGGTCTGCAGTGTTGCGGCGCTGGTCTTATCGGCCCTCAGCCTCGGGCCGTCCTTCGCCCATGTGCTCGAGGCCCCGCCGCGCCTGATGGTCTGGTCGCCGGAACTGTGGCGCGACGCGACCGTGTTCAACGGCCAGTTTCGGCTCTTCGCGCTTGTGGGCGCGCCGATCGACCTCGGGGCGATCCTCGCCGCGGCCATCCTGGCCGGCGTTCTGCGCAAGGAACGCGAGCCTTTCCGATGGGCGCTGGCGGGCGCAGTCCTGCTCACCCTCGGCCTCGTCGTATGGTTCGGCTGGGTTGCCCCGGCGAACTCCGTGCTGGCAACCTGGGTTCCTGGTCCGATTCCGGATGATTTCAACGCGGTTCGCCATCGCTGGGAGACGGGACATATGGCGGTTGCGGCCCTCAAGCTCATCGGCTTCATCGCCATCGTGCTTTCGGTTGTCCGCACCAGCCGTTAGCCGGTGCTTGCCGAAAGCGCCCCCTTCGGGCTAACGACCCTTTCATGACGCCTCGCACCCGCCTGTCCGTCTCGCAAGCCCGCCGCATCGCGCTCTCCGCCCAAGGCTTCACCGACGCGCGCCCGGCCGCCCCGGCCGCCCGCCACGTCGCCAGGGTTATCAACCGCTCGAACCTGCTTCAGATCGATTCGGTGAACGTGCTGGTGCGGGCGCATTACATGCCGCTCTTCTCCCGACTCGGGGCCTATGACCGCGCGCTCCTGGAGACGAGCGCCTACCATCCGAAGAAGCGCGCCACATTCGAGTACTGGGGGCACGAGGCCTCCCTCATCCGGCTCGATCTCCACCCGCTCTTCCGCTGGCGCATGGCCCGGGCGGCCCGGGGCGAAGGCATCTATGGCGGGCTCGCCCGGTTCGGCCGGGAGAAGCGCGCCTTCATCGACGGGGTGAGGCGCGAGATCGAAACGCGCGGTCCCATGGGAGCGGGCGAATTGAGCGATGGCGGCAAGAGCCAGAGCGCCTGGTGGGGCTGGAGCGACGGAAAGCGGGCGCTCGAATGGCTGTTCTGGGCCGGTGAGGTCACCACCGCCACGCGGCGCGGTTTCGAGCGCATCTACGACCTGCCCGAGAGGGTGCTGCCCTCCGCTGTCCTGAACGCCCCGACGCCGCCGGAGGACGAGGCGCAGCGCGAACTCCTGCGGCTGTCGATCCGGGCGCTCGGCGTCGCCAGCGAGCGCTGCCTGCGGGACTATTTCCGTCTCGAGCCCTCTGACGCGAAGGCCCGCATCCCGGAACTGGTGGAGTCGGGAGACCTTGTCCCCGTCACGGTGGAAGGCTGGAACGCCCCCGTCTATCTCGACCCGCAAGCCCGCCTTCCGCGCCGGGTCGAGGCCAGGGCCCTCGTGCCGCCGTTCGATCCCATCGTATGGGAGCGCACCCGCACGGAGCGATTGTTCGATTTCCGCTACAGGATCGAGATCTACACCCCGGCCGAGAAGCGCGAGTTCGGCTATTACTGCCTGCCCTTCGTGCTGGGCGACAGGATCGTCGCCCGTGTAGACCTCAAGGCGGACAGGGCCAACGGCCGGCTCATCGTCCACTCGATCCATCCCGAGGCCTCCGCGCCGCCCGACGAGATCGCCCCGGCCCTGGGCGAGGAACTGCGCCTGATGGCGCATTGGCTGGGGCTTGGCGATATCGCGGTCCCGGATCAATCGACGAAGCGGATCGGCGCGATTCTTGCGTGATGGCGCCAGCCTCTCAGGGCGATGCTGTTAAAACAGCGGGGCGAAAGAAGTCGCCCCACTCGCCAGAACAGGCCTCCCCTCTATGTCTGCCGTGATGGATACCTTGATCGCTCCCGCCACACGCCTTTGGGTCCGCCTGCGCCTGAACGAGGTCGGCCCGCTGATTTCCCTTGCGGGCTTCGGGTTTTTCGCCTGGGGCTTCATGGAGTTGGCCGACGACGTGCGCGAGGGCGATACCCACGACCTCGACAGCAAGCTGCTGCTTGCCCTTCGCAATCCAACGAACCTTGCCGATCCCCTCGGGCCCGGCTGGCTGGAGGAGGCCGCCAGGGACATCACGGGGCTCGGGGGCTATGCCATTCTGGCGATCATCACCTGGGTGACCTGGGCCTATCTGATGATGGCCGGCAAGCGCGGCGCGGCGCTCCTGGTACTTGTCTCCATCATTGGCGGGACCCTGCTCTCCAACGGCCTCAAGCTCGGCTTCGAGCGGCCGCGGCCCGACCTCGTGCCTCATGCGGCGCAGGTCTATACGGCCAGTTTCCCGAGCGGCCATGCGATGCTCTCCGCCGTTACGTATCTGACCCTGGGCGCTCTGCTGGCGCGGGTCGAGAAGAGCCGGCGGGCCCGGGCGTTCATCATGATGCTCGCGGTCATCATCACCCTCCTGGTGGGCGCAAGCCGCGTCTATCTCGGAGTCCACTGGCCAAGCGACGTTCTGGCCGGGTGGTCGGTCGGAGCGGCCTGGGCGTCCCTCTGCTGGTTCGTCGCCTTGCAACTGCAGCGGCGCGGACAGGTGGAGAAGCCCGGCGAGACCTCCTCCCCCGAGCCCGAGAGCTCATGACGGACAGCGACGACAAGCCGGTCAGGAAGGTCCCGCGAAAAGTCACGCCGGCCTATCTGCAGCGAGCCGCGATGGCCTATCTCGAACGCTACTCCTCCTCGGCCGAGAACCTGCGCCGGGTGCTCCGGCGCAAGGTCGACAAGCGCTGCCGCCTGCGGGGCGAGGATCCGGCGGAATTCCATGAGGCCATCGACGAGGTGGTGGCCAAGAGCCTGCGCATCGGGCTGATCGACGATACCCGGTTTGCCGAGGCGCGCGTCGCCACCCTGCGGCGACGGGGCGGGTCGGCTCGCGCTATTCAGGCCAAGCTCTCGGCCAAGGGCGTCGACCGCGCCACCATCGCGGCAGCCCTTGAAGGGGAAGACAGCGACGAGGACAAAGCCGCGCTCGCTTTCGCGCGCCGCCGCAAGCTGGGGCCCTTCAGGCTGGGCGAGCGGGCGCCCTATCGGGACAAGGACCTGGCCGCTCTCGCCCGCGCGGGCTTCCGGTTCGACTTGGCGCGCCGGATCATCGACGGCGAGATCGAGGATCTCGAGGCTTAAAGGAGCCCTGCCCCGACGTTCACCGCGAGCGCCAGGATCGTGGTGTTGAACAGGAAGGCCAGGATGGTGTGCGCGAGGGCCAGGCGGCGCATGCGTTTCGACACGATGATGACGTCGGACGTTTGGGCCGCGGCTCCCATGGTGAAGGAGAAATAGAGAAAATCCCAGTAATCCGGCTTGTCCTCGTCGGGAAATTGCAGGCCGCGCCTCCGTCCTTCGTCGGCGTAGTATTCGTGCGCGTAGTGGATGGCGTAGATCGTATGGACGAAGAACCAGGAGCAGAGGATCGTGGCGGCGACAACCGACAGCCCGAAAACCTGCTGCTGCGCCGGATCGGCGTGAACGCCCAAAAGCTCGACGGCGATCGCTCCAAGGCTCGCCACCGACGCCACGAGGGTCAGAACGAGGACCACCACCGCCTTCTCGTCCTCCAGGGCGGCTCGTTCGCGCATGTCGCTGGGCGACGAGCGGGCGGCCATGATCCAGGCGAGAGCCAGATACACCACCACGCCCACATCCCAGGCGACGAGCAGGCGCGAATTCGTCTGCCACGTGGTGGGGGCGAGGATGAAGACCACGATGGCCGCAAGAGCAGCGCAGAGAAGCCGTGGGCGCAAGGGAGCCCAGAATCGTGTTCCGATCACCTCGTTTGCTCCGAAGGAGTTGGCCACGGGAACCCAAGGTCAAATGAACTCGCCTGCCGTTTTGCCAAGGTGGCTTTGCAGGCCCGGGGTCTGGAGCCTGGAAGCGTCTGTCCTAGATGATGCGGCGTAACTGACATCAGGAGATGCACATGAACCGCAAGGCAAGAGCTGTTTGGCAGGGTACGGGCAAGGATGGGACAGGCCATCTCACGGCCGATTCGGGCGTTCTGTCGAACACGCCTTACTCCTTCAAAACCCGGTTCGAGAACGAGAAGGGGACCAATCCGGAAGAGCTGATCGCCGCCGCTCATGCGGGCTGCTTTACCATGGCGCTCGCCTTCCAGCTCCAGAGCGCGGGCTTCACCCCCACCGAGCTCGCCACCGAAGCAGTCGTGACCCTCGAGCAGGAGGGGAGCGGATTCAAGATTTCGAAGTCAGCCCTGACTTTGAACGGGAACGTGCCGAACATCGACCGCGCCAAGTTCGAGGAGCTGGCCCGGGCGGCCGAGAAGAACTGCCCGGTGTCGAAGGTGCTCAACGCCGAAATCACCATGGATTTCACGCTGGCTTGAACTCATTTGTCATCCCGGGGCCGCATCAGCGGAACCCGGGATCGCCCGACGAGATGAGCGCCACATTCGGCGCACGATCCCGGATCGGCTTCATGTCGTCCGGGATCACGTTTGAAATTTACATGCCGGCCTTCTTATAGGCATCGATCACCGCCTGACCGTCGGGGCCGGCTTTCTTGAGCCAATCCTGCGTGAGCTGCTCGCCGACCTTCTGGAAGCCCGCCTTCAGTTCCGGGCCCGGCGGCAGAACCTTCATGCCCTTCTGGGCCATCTGCTCCATGTACCACTTGGTCTTGTCCTGGGCCATCTGCCAGCCGCGCTCCTCGGCCTTCTTGGCTGAGCTCAGCACCGCGTCCTGGGTCGGCTTGTCGAGGGCGTCGAAGGCCGCCTTGTTGACGAACACCATGTTCTTCGGAAGCCAGGCCTGCGTGTCGTAGAAGTGGGTGAGCGACTCCCACACCTTGGTGTCGTAGCCGGTGGCGCTCGACGACATGAAGGAGTTGACCGCGCCGGTGGCGAGCGCTTGCGCGAGCTCCGCCGCCTGGATGGTCACCGGCTGCGCGCCCACGAGTTCCGCGATGCGCGCCGTGCCCACGTTATAGGCGCGCCATTTAAGGCCCTTCATGTCCTCGACGGTGTTGATGTCCTTCTTGGCGAAGAGTCCCTGCGGCGGCCACGGGATCGCGTAGAGCAGCATCAGGCCCTGGCTCGCGAGCTTCTTCTCAATGGCGGGCTTCTGGGCCGCCCAGAGCTTCTTGGCCTGGTCGAAGGATGTGGCCACGAAGGGCACCACGTCGAGGCCGTAGATCGGGTCCTCGTTCTCGTGGAGCGAGATGATCACCTCGCCGACCTGCGCCTGTCCCGTCTGCACCGCGCGCTTGATCTCCGGAGCCTTGAACAGGGACGCATTCCCGTGAACGGTGATCTGCAGCTTTCCGCCGGCGGCTTCGCCCACATCCTTGGCGAAGAGGTTCAGGTTCTCGGTGTGAAAGTTGTCGTTCGGATAGGCGGCCGGCAGGTTCCATTTGGTCTGCGCGAAAGCCGGCGCGCTCAGGAGAAGCGCTCCGGCAAGGCCGAGGGAAAGCTTGGTCCAGTGTCTCACGAAAAGTCTCCTCTGCTTGTTATGAGTTCAATTTAGTCCGGAAAGGCGAGCTTCGGCAGATAGAGCGCGATGTCCGGAAAAACCGTGATGATGGCGGTGGCGAGCACGAGCAGGAAGAAGAACGGCAGGGCGGCCAGCGCCACCGTGTTCGAATCCTTGCCCGACATGATCTGAAGCACGAAGAGGTTGAAGCCCACCGGCGGCGAGACCTCGGCCATCTCCACCACGAGCACCAGGAAGATGCCGAACCACACCAGATCGAAACCCGCGGTCTTGACCATCGGGATCACGATGGCGGTGGTGAGCACGATCATCGAGATGCCGTCGAGGGCCGTGCCCAAGAGGATGTACATGATGGTCAGCGCGGCGATGAGCGCGTAGGGCGAGAGCTGCATGGCGTCCACCCAGGCGGCGAGCGCCTGGGGAATGCCCGTATAGGCCATGGAGGTGGACATGAAGGAGGCCCCCGCCAGGATCAGCATGATCATGCAGGTGGTGCGCGTGGTGCCCATGACGCTGGCCCAGAACGACTCCCACGACAGGGAGCCGGACCACCACGCGATGGCGAGCGAGCCGAGCACGCCCCAGGCGGCGCATTCCGTGGCGGTGGCCCAGCCCAGGAGGAGCGTGAGAAACACCAGCACGATCAGGAGCGCCACGGGAACGAGGTTGGTGGATTCCTTCAGCTTCTCGCGCAGGCTCATGACCGGCTCGGCCGGCGGGGTCTTGTCTGGATTGAGCAGTGACCATACGGCGATGTAGCCGGAGTAAAGCGCCATCACGAGAAGCCCCGGCAGGAAGCCCGCCAGGAACACCTGAATGATCGATACGTTGGCGGCCACCGCATAGACCACCATGGTGATCGACGGCGGGATGAGGATGCCGAGGGTGCCCGCGCCCGCGAGACTCCCAAGGCTGACCGTTTCGTCGTAGCCGCGCTTCTTCAGCTCCGGCAGGGCGATCTTGGCCACCGTTGCGCAGGTGGCGGCGGACGAGCCGGAGACGGACCCGAAGAGCCCGCAGGCCAGCACGTTCACATGCATGAGCCTGCCGGGGAGCCAGTTGAGCCAGGGCGCGAGACCGCGGAACATCTCCTCCGACAGGCGGGTGCGGAACAGGATCTCGCCCATCCAGATGAAGAGCGGCAGGGCGGCAAGCGTCCAGGAGGCGGAATTGCCCCAGATGGTGGTGGCGAGCACCGAGCCCGCCGGGATGCCCCCGCCCACGAATTGCATGCCTACCCAGCCGCAGGCCAAGAGCGCGATGGCGATCCACACGCCCCCTGCAAGCAGCAGGGCCAGGAACAGGAGAAGCAGGCCGGAAATTTCAACGAGCGCCATGCTACACCCCACTCTGGATGGCGCGCTCCACCACCTCTTCGGCGCTTGTGGCGGGCGGCTTCTCGTAGCGGGGATCGCCCCCGCTGATCACGTGGACGAACTCGTCCACGAAGGCGATGAACAGGATGACGAGGCCGCTCGCGTAGCCGAGCTGAGGGATCCACAGGGGCACGGCCAGTACCCCCTGGGCCATGTCGTTGAACCGGTAGCTGTCGTAGGTCAGCTGCACCGCATGCCAGGCGAAGAACCCGACGAAGCCCAAGCCCACCAGGAGGGAGAAGATCTCGAAGGGCCTGCGGGCACGGCCCCGGATGCGGTCGATGAGGAGCCCGACCCGGATCATTTCGCCGGACCGGAACGTATGGGCCAGGCCCAGGAACGCCATGGCGGCCATGCACCACGAGGCCAGATCGTCCCCTGCCGGAATGTTGATGTTGACCTGCCGGCCGATCGAGAGCCCCATCATGAGCAGAAAGATCAGGATAAGGAACACGCCTGCGAGATAGCCCGCAAGGCGATAGAGTCCATCGAGAAAAGATCGGAGCATTCGGGTCCGCGAAGGTTTGGTTGCGTCGAAGGGGCCCGGCGGGAGCCGGACCGGGAGCTTAGCCCGCCCGAACTGCAGCGCAATCGGACTTTGCACCAAGATCCGTCGGCGGATGCAAAAAGAAGCGCCAGCCCAGCTCAACCGCCCGGCCCCAGGAACATCATCACGAGACATTGTGTTTTGCGGGAGAACCAACCCGTCAGCGTCGCCGTTGAATGGTCAAGCGCGCGCATGTTGCGCGTCGCAATCAACCTATGGAGGAAGAGATGCTCGCGAAACATCTGGCGTTGGCCCTGGTCGGAACGGCTCTGGCGTCCGCTCCGGCCCTGGCTCAAACCCAGGCTCCTGGCTCCACCACGGGCGGGTCGGCCACCACGGCCCAGCCTTCGACCGCGCCCGCGTCGGGCATGGCGAGCGGCAACTTCATGACCCAGATGCAGCCCAACCACTGGCAGGCCTCCAACCTGGAAGGACTGAACGTCTATAACAACAACAACGAGAATATCGGCGACATCAGCGAACTCATCGTGGATGAAAGCGGCAAGATCCAAGCCGTGGTCATCGGCGTCGGCGGGTTCCTGGGCCTCGGCGAACGCAGCGTCGCCGTGCCGTTCGACCAGGTCAAGTTCGTGAACGAGCCGCGGGCGAATGCAACCGCCGCGAACGCTCCCGCAACCGGGGCCGGCACCACCACGGCCGGTGGCACCGGCGCAACTACCGGCACGACCACCGCCGGCGGAACCACAACGGGCAACTCCCCAGCCGCGACGGGCTCGACCGGCACGATGGGCACGGCCGGCACGACGGCGCCGAGCGCCGCCGCGGGCGGCGCCAACACGACGGCCCGGTCCAGGCCCGACCATGCCATGCTGAACATGACCAAGGATCAGCTTCGGGCCGCGCCTGAGTTCAGGAGCGACCGTTAAGCCTCCTGCCAAAGCGTGCTTGAGAAAGGGGCCTCATGGCCCCTTTCTTATGCAATCGCCTATGACTTGTGGTGCGCGATGATCCGGTCCTTGATGGCCTCATAGGCGTTCTGGGGAATGATCTTCTTGTCCACCAGTTCGTTCTTGCCCCTGTAGGGACGCCCCTTGATGATCGCATCGGCCCGGGCCGAGCCAATCTGCGGAAGAGCATCGAGCTGCTCCTTGGGAGCCGTGTTGATGTCGATCAGAGCCCCTTGCGGGGTTGCCGCCGGAGCGGCTCTCGCGGCCGGCGCAGCCTGCGGATTCGCCGTCGACGTTTGGGCCAGCGCCGGGGCGGCCACAAGAAGAGCAAGGGCCGCAGCGGCCCCGATGTGTGTCAGACGCATTCAAATCCTCCTTCGATCAAGGGCGGGAGCCCAGGGGTTAAGCGTCACAGTAACGCCGGGCCGCGCCGGAATGATCCGTCGGGCGGCCTCGAGTGCGCCGCCGCGGCGCGACTGCGGGCGGAATGCGACCTCGCGCCCCGTTCCACAGGCTCGCGTCGACCCCACATATCTGCTAGAACAAAACACGAACAATTCTGTTGAGGCTGCATGGACGAGAAGCTGGCCAAGAAGCTGCGTATCCTGGCCGACGCGGCGAAATACGATGCGTCCTGCGCGTCATCGGGCGCACCCAAACGCAAGGCGGACGTGGATGGCCTGGGCTCGACCACGGGCGCAGGCATCTGCCACGCCTACACGCCCGACGGGCGCTGCGTGTCGCTGCTCAAGATTTTGCTGACGAATTACTGCCTGTTCGACTGCGCCTATTGCGTGAACCGCCGCTCCTCGAACGTGAAGCGCGCCCGGTTCTCCGTCGACGAGGTGGTGACGCTCACGGTCGAGTTCTACAAGCGCAACTACATCGAGGGCCTGTTTCTCTCGTCTGGCATCATTCGCTCGCCCGACTACACCATGGAGCAGATGCTGCTGGTGGCCAAGAAGCTGCGTCGTGACCACGGCTTTCGCGGCTACATCCACCTGAAGACGATCCCCGAGGCGAGCCCCTGGCTCATCGAGGAGGCGGGCCTGTGGGCCGACCGCCTGTCGATCAACCTCGAACTGCCGACGGAAAAGAGCCTGGAGCAGCTTGCGCCCGAAAAGGACGGAGCCTCCATCGAGGGCGCCATGGCGCAGATGTCGGAGCGCATCGAGGAGGCGCGCGAGGAGCGCCGCCGCTTTTCGCCCGCCGGCCAGTCGACCCAGATGATCATCGGGGCGGACGACACCACCGATGCGGACGTGCTGCGCACGAGCGCGAAGCTCTACGGCCATTACGACCTGAAACGGGTCTATTACTCGGCCTTCAGCCCGATCCCGGATTCAAGCTCCGTCCTGCCGTTGAAGCCCCCGCCGCTCATGCGCGAGAACCGGCTCTACCAGGCCGATTGGCTGTTGCGGTATTACGGCTTCAACGTGGACGAAATCGCCAGCGGTGGCGAGAAGGGCATGCTCGATCTAGAGGTCGATCCCAAGCTCGCCTGGGCGCTGAAGAACCGCCACCTCTTCCCCGTGGACGTGAACATCGCCGAGCGTGAAATGCTCCTGCGCGTGCCCGGCCTCGGCGCGCGCGCCGTGGACAAGATCGTGGTGGCGCGCAAGCACACCACCCTGCGCCTGGAAGATGTGGCGCGCCTCACCTCAGGCCTGAAGCGCGCACGCCCCTTCCTGATCACGGCTGACCACCATCCGAAAGGGAGGCTCGACCGGGCCGACCTGCGCGAGCGGCTGGTCGAGAAGCCCGAACAGTTGAGCTTGTTCGCATGAGCCTCCATAGCATCACGCTCCAAGACGGCGCGGATCTCGATGGTTTCCGCAGCGCGGTGCGCCGGCTAATTGGCGAGGAGCTGGCTCCCCAGCATGTGATCTGGACGATCTCGGACGCTCCCGACCTGTTCGGTGGCGAAGCGCAAGGGGACGCGCCTCCCGTTTCGCTGCCGAGGACCGTTGGCGAGCTGATCAGCCTCGTTGTCTGCCACCGCGATCCGGAACGCTACGCCCTGCTCTATCAGCTGGTCTGGCGCGTGCTGAACGGTGAGCGCGAGCTTCTCGATGTGGCCAGCGACCCGCTCGTGCACCGGCTCGACCTGATGGCGCGCGCGGTTCGGCGCGATCTGCACAAGATGCACGCCTTCCTGCGCTTCCGCCGGGTCGAAGGCTCCGAGCCGGAGCAGTTCGTGGCCTGGTTCGAGCCGGAGCATTTTATTCTGAAGGCAACGGCGCAGTTCTTCATCGACCGTTTCCGCTCCCTCCACTGGACCATCCTCACACCTATCGGCTCCCTGGACTGGAACCGGGAGACCCTGACATTCGGGCCGCCCGCCTGCCGCGAGGACGCGCCCTCCGAGGACAGCTTTGAGGAGGGCTGGCGCGGCTATTACGAGAGCGTGTTCAATCCGGCGCGGGTAAACCCTACCGCCATGCGGGCCGAGATGCCGAAGAAGTACTGGCGCAACATGCCCGAGGCCGCCTCCATTCCGGGGCTGATCCAAACCGCCTCCCAGCGCGTTGACCGGATGATCGAACAGGAGGCCACCATGCCGACGAAACGCACCCCCGAGCGCGCTCTTGAGGCCATGTGGAACCAGGAGCCCCAGACCCTGAAGGAGCTCAACGCCATCATCGCCAAAGCCGGGCCTCTCGTACCCGGGGCCACGCAGGCGGTGTTCGGCGAGGGCCCGGATCATGCGGACGTCGTGTTCGTGGGCGAGCAGCCGGGTGATCAGGAGGACCTGCAGGGACGGCCTTTCGTGGGCCCGGCCGGCAAGCTTCTGACGAAGGCCATGGGCGAGGTCGGGATCGACCGTGGGCAAGCCTACCTGACGAATGCCGTCAAGCATTTCAAGTTCGAGCAGCGTGGCCATCGGCGCATCCATTCCAAGCCCACCGCCGGCGAGGTGAAGCACTACCGCCCCTGGCTGATGAAGGAGCTGGAGCTGGTGCGTCCCAAGCTCGTGGTGGCGCTAGGCGCAACCGCTCTTCTGGCGCTGACCGGCAAGCCCACGCCGATCACCCGATCCCGCGGCCGGGCCAAGTTCGGCGCGTACGAGGGATACGTGACGGTGCACCCGTCCTATCTGCTTCGCCTGCCCGACGAGGAGACCAAACAGGCTGCCTATGAGGCCTTCCTGGCGGATCTCGCGCGCATCAAGGATCTTGCTCAGGCGGATTTGGAAACCGGCGAGCTTCCGTTGGCGGCCGAGTGAGCGCGCTTCGCCCTTAGGTCTCGGTGCTTTCGGCGCCGGTCGAGACGTCGCATGACAGGCGTGACCGTGACGCCGTGCAGCACGATCGACACCAGGATGATGAAACCGGCCGTGCTCCAGAGAAGATCGGGATTGTCGAATTTGCCTTCCTGCAGCCCATAGGCGAGGTAATAAATCGACCCGATGCCGCGGATGCCGAAGAAGCTGATCGCCATTTTCTCGCCCGCGGGACGGCCCGTCCCCAAAAGCCCGATCCAACCGGCGAGGGGCCGAACCAGGAAGAGCGCAAGGCACCCATAGGCGACGGCCTCCCAGGTCAACGCTTGGAAGAGGCCTGCTCCGGTCATGGCCCCGCCCAGGAGGACGAGCAGCGCCATCATCAACAGACGCTCGAATTCCTCGGCGAAGTCGTGCAGCTTCTGATGATAATCGTGATCGCGCTCGGTCGCCCGCAAGGCCAGCGCCGCCACGAACACGGCCAGGAAGCCATATCCCTTCGCCATCTCGGCGACGCCGTAGGCCAGGCAGGTGATGCCGAGCGCCACGAAGCCCGCGCCGGTGCGGGACAGCTTGGCCCGGTTGGGCAGGTGGAAGGTCAGCCAGCCAAGGCTCCTGCCGATCAGATATCCAATGACCACGCCGGCCGCGATCTTCCAAACGACCGCGTAGACGAACCATTCGGCGACGCTCGATGCGCTCGTTTCATGAGCTAGGGCGACGGCCAGAAGAATGAACGGAAAAGCGAGGCCGTCGTTGAGCCCCGCCTCCGACGTGAGGGTGAAGCGCACCTCGTCCTCCTCGCCGCCGCCAGGGGGACCCACCTGCACGTCGCTTGCGAGCACGGGATCGGTCGGCGCAAGGGATGCCGCGAGCAGCACGGCCGTGGCGAGGCCCAGCCCGAGCAGCGTCTGCCCGAGAAGGGTCAGGCCCAGGATCGTCAGGATCATCGAAACGCCGAGCAGGCGCCACGCCAGGCTCCAGGTGCGCCACGCGAAGGGTCGATCGATCTTTAGGCCTGCACCCATGAGCGAGATGATCACCACCAGTTCGCTCAGGTGTTCGACGATGGCGAGATGCTCCCGCGGATGGGGCATGACGCCGGGAAGGTCCGGGATCGCGAACACAAGGGCGCCCAGGCCGACGCAGAAGATCGGCAGCGAGAGCGGCAGCTCCTTGAGGACCATGGGAAGCCAGGCGGTCAACAGCACCACCGCTCCGAAACTGGCCAGGATAACAATGTAAGGATCCATGGGGATGCCAACGCGGCGGAATCTCGGCAGTTCCGATGGGTCAAGGCCTTGGCAACCTTGGCAATTCCCGGGTACCCCTGCTTAACCGCCCCTTAAACCGCCACAATTAGAGTGCTCCAGAGCGTACGAAGGCCGGAAGATGCCGGCTGCATGAACGTGGGGTTTGATTTTGGCGAAGGGACGTGACCGGCAGGAGCCGGTTTTCGATACACCCGCCGCTGGTGGTGCGGGGGAGCTGGATTTCCACCTCTCGCCTGAGGATCGGGCAGGGGGCGCCATGGCAGGACGACGCGCATCGCGGGGTGATTCGGGCCGCAGGCCGTCCCGGTCGAACAAGCCGAAGCGCAAGCGCGGCGGACGCTCCCTGCTGAGCCGGCTGTTCTATGCCGGAGCCGTGCTATGCCTCTGGTGCGTGATCGCGGTTGGCGGCGTGGTGGCCTACTACGCCTCGCAGCTTCCGCCCATCGACCAGCTGACCGTTCCCAAGCGGCCCCCGAACATCGCCATCATGGCAAGCGACGGCTCGCTTCTGGCCAATCGCGGCGAGACGGGCGGGCGCACGGTTTCGATCAAGGAGCTTCCGCCCTACCTGCCGAAGGCCTTCGTGGCCATTGAGGACCGGCGCTTCTACGACCATTTCGGCATCGACCCCATCGGCATCTCTCGCGCGGTCTATCGCAACGTGGCGCATAAGGGCGGCCTGCAGGGTGGCTCGACTCTCACGCAGCAGCTCGCCAAGAACCTCTTTCTCACCCAGGAACGCACCGCCTCCCGCAAGATCCAGGAGGCGATCCTGGCGCTCTGGCTCGAGCGCAACTACACCAAGGACCAGATCCTCGAACTCTACCTGAACCGGGTCTATTTCGGCGCAGGCGCCTACGGGGTCGAGGCCGCCGCCCAGCGCTATTACGGCAAGTCGGCCCGCAACGTGTCGCTCGCGGAAGCCGCCGTGCTGGCGGGCCTCGTGCAATCGCCGTCGCGCCTTGCTCCCAACCGCAACCCGGAGGGCGCGCAGGCCCGCGCCGAACTCGTCATCGCCGCCATGAACGAGCTCGGCTTCATCACGCCCGGCATGACCAAGACGGCCCTCGGCACGCCGGCCGAACCCGTGCGCCAGAACGGCGCCGGGTCGGTCAACTACGCGGCCGACTACGTGATGGACGTGCTCGACGATTTCGTCGGCACGGTCGAATCCGACATCGTGGTCTCCACCACCATCGAGCCGACGCTCCAATCCGTCGCGGAGCGCGTGCTGGTGGACGAACTGAACACCAAGGGCCAGAAGTTCAACGTGAGCCAAGGGGCGTTCGTGGCCATGCAGCCCAACGGCGCCCTCATGGCCTTGGTGGGCGGCCGGAACTACGAGGCAAGCCAGTTCAACCGGGCGACGGTCGCCCGCCGCCAGCCGGGCTCCGCCTTCAAGCCCTTCGTGTACCTGACGGCCATCGAGCAGGGCCTCACCCCCGATTCGGTGCGGGAGGACTCACCTGTCAACTACAAGGGCTGGACCCCTGAGAACTACGACCGGGGCTACCGCGGCCCGATTGCGCTGCGCGACGCCCTGGCGCTCTCGCTCAACACGGTGGCGGTCAAGCTCGGCTTCGAAGTCGGTCCCAAGGCCGTGGTGCAGACGGCCCAGAGGCTCGGCATCTCGTCGCCACTCCAGGCCAATCCGTCGCTTGCGCTCGGCACCTCCGAGGTGACGCCTCTCGAACTGGTGAGCGCGTATGCGGCTTTCGCCAATGGCGGCATCGGGGTGATTCCCTTCGTGATCAACCAGGTGAAGACCGCCGACGGTAAGGTGATCTACAAGCGTCCCGGGGGCGGCGGTCTCGGCCGCGTCATCGATCCGGGTGCGGTCGCCATGATGAACGAGATGATGAACAACACCTTCGTCATCGGCACCGCCAAGAAGGCGCAGGTTCCCGGCTGGCCTATGGCCGGCAAGACGGGCACCACCCAGGACTACAAGGACGCGTGGTTCGTGGGCTTCACCGGAAATCTCGTGGCCGGCGTGTGGCTCGGCAACGACGACGGCGCGCTGACGAAGCGCGTGACCGGCGGCAACCTGCCGGTGGAAGTCTGGCACAACTTCATGAAAGTCGCCCTCAAGGACAAGCAGCCGGTCGGCCTGCCTGGCCACGAGCGCTTCCGCGCCCCCGTCGAGGACACGCCGGTGGCGAATGCGGGCGGCGATCCCCGCGTGGCAAGCGCGAATGCCCGCGAAGGCGGCTGGACCCCGCCAGCTCCCCAGCCCCGGCGCAGCGGCGAGAAGAACTTCTTGGAACGCCTGTTCGGGCTCTGATCGTCCCAATACGGTGCAACGCCCGGCCGCCTATGGCGGCCGGTTTGCTTTGCGGCGCGAAGACGTGCCCTCAAGCGCCAAACAAAGCCAAGATTTTCGAAGAAGAACCAGAAAGAAGAATTGGCAGGGGTGGCACGATTCGAACGTGCATCTGAGGATTGGCCCCCCAAAAGCTCTACCGGACTGAGCTGCACCCCTGTACGCCTTCAGGAATAACCGACGATCACGGCTCTGTGAGCTATCCTTAGGGAGATATGGCTGGGGGCAAAGAGGTTATTCCTGTGGCCCTCTCCGACCACCTCATCCCTGTCGGGCGCGGGTGGTGGCGAGGAACACCGCCAAAGCCAGCACTCCGGTCACCGCGATGGTGGCCGGCAGCGGCAGGGCGGACCCTCCGAGGTTCTGGCCCAGCGCGATCCCGAGGATCGCCGCGAAGGTCATCTGGCAGATCCCCAGAAGAGACGAGGCTGCCCCGGCGCGGCCCGGAAACGGCATCAGGGCCGACGCCATGGATTGCGGCATGGTGAGGCCGACCCCCAGCGCATAGATCGCCATGGGGCCGGTGATGGCCATCGACGAGGCCGCCCCGAGGCCCACCAGCGCCAGCATGAGGACCCCGCCGGCCGCCAGACTTGCGACGCCGAACCGGATCGTCCCGTCGAGGCCGTGGGAGCCGACGAGCCGCTGGGCCAGCGTGGTCCCGGCGATGAAGCCGATCACCATGAAGGCGAACGAGAACGCGAAAGCCAGCTCGCTCAGGCCATAGATCCCTTGGAGCACGAAGGACGAGCCGGAAATGAACGCGAAGAGCCCGCCATAGGCCAGCATGGAGAGCGCCACATAGACCCGGTAGCCCGGATGCGCGAGCAGGACTCGGAAGCCCCGGAGGATCGACATGAACGAGATCGGCTGGTCGGATTTCGACCGGATGCTTTCCGGCAGGCGGAACGCCACCACGGCGGCAAGCGCCACCCCGCAGGCCATCATGACCCCAAAGGTCACCCGCCAGTCGAAGAACTGGGTGATCAGCCCGCCGAGAACCGGCGCCACGGCCGGCACGATGCCCATGATCGTGCCCATGCGCGACAGCTCCTTGCCGGCCCGCGGCCCCTCGTAGAAATCGCGCACGATGGCGCGGCCCAGGACGATCGGCCCGGATGCGCCGAGCGCCTGCACGAACCGGGCCGCCACCAGCGTCTCGATATTGGGCGCAATGGCGCAGACAAAGCTCGCCAGCACGAACAGCCCGAGGCCGAAGAGCAGCACGGGCTTGCGGCCGACCCGGTCCGAGACCGGTCCGTAGAAGAACTGCCCGGCGGCAAAGCCGAGGAGAAACGCCGAGAGAGTGAGCTGCGCCTGCCCGGTGGTCGCGCCGAGCCCCGCCGCGATGGCCGGAAGCGACGGCAGGTACATGTCGGTCGACAGCGGCCCCAAGGCGGTGAGAAGCGCCAGGATGACCGTGAGAGCCAATGTGTCGGGTTTGATCATGGGAGCAGCTTGCGGGCGGTGACGGAGAAGGCGACTTAAGCTGATCCGCCACGCGAGTCACGAGCAGACGGTTTCCGGCAGCCTCCTGGCATCAGGGCGCCGGAGCCGCTCGGTGTCGGGTCCGTCTAGACTGATCCGGGGTTGCTGCCATTTTCGACGAGGAATCGAGGAGACGATCCGTCTCATTCTCGCAAGCGCAGGCGACGGTGAGAGGCGGACGGGTCCCGAACAATCGCGTTCAACCAAGCCCGTTCAACCGGGCCAGGGCCCTGTCACCCGAACCGGTGGAGGGCGCTGCCGTAGGTCTTGAGCCAGGCTTCCGCCTCGTCGGTGCGGGGGCAGAGATGGTGGGTGAGCTTCCAGAAGCGCTGGGAGTGGTTGAGCTCGCGCAGGTGCGCGACCTCGTGGGCCGCGAGGTAATCCAGCACGAAGGGCGGGGCCATGATGAGGCGCCAGGAGAAGCTGAGCGCACCGCTCGCCGAGCAGGAGCCCCAGCGGCTCTTGGTGTCGCGCACGGTGATGCGCTTGGCGGCCACGCCCAAAGCCGCCGTGTGGCGCTTCACGGCCGCCGCGAAGTCGCGCTTGGCCTCGGCCTCCAGGAAATCCTGCACCCGGCGGGTCACGTGGGAGATATCGCCCGTCACGGCGATGATCGGGGCCCCGGCATTGTCCGTGGCGGCCTGGGTTGTTCCCCTAATGTTCGACCAGTGAACGACCCGATGGGGCACCCCGCGCAAGGGCACGAGGGAGCCCGGCTGGAACAGGACCCGCTTGGGAACCTTGGCGAGCCGGGTGGCGATCCAGTTTCCGTGGCTGTCGGCGAATTTCTGGGCCAGGCCGACATCGGTCCGCTCGGGGATGGTCAGCACGACCTCCCCCGTCGCGTTGGACACGCGCAGGGTGATCCGCTTGGCGGTCGGACGACGCTTCAAGGCGACCTTGAAGGCTTGGCCCTCATGGAAGACCTTGAGATGAGGGGGGTCCGCAGGAACGCGGCGGAACAGGGCGAATCTCATGTCCGCAATCTGCCCCGCCGGCGGGTTTTTGTCAGCGCAGCCGTTTGCCGCTGCCGAGAACCTATCCAGAACGAAACTAGGCTCTTGACGCCCTGCGCCGGACCGGCTCTCGCTCTGATTCAAACGCGTGATTCTCAATGAATTCAACGATTCGAGGAGCGATTTCAGCCCTGAAACGAGAACCGTTGAAGACACCATAATGGCCGACACCCTTCTGCAGGTGGTAGAGCTTCTTGTCCGGCGGGAGATTGGGGGTTAGCTCCAAGGCCGCCAGGGTCTGGCCGACGCCCGAGATGTCGTCCCGCTCGCCCTCGATCGCCATAATGGCGCAGCGGCGGATCGCCATGAGGTCGACCGGCTGGTCCCGGTGCATCATCTCGCCCTTGGGCAATTCATGCAGCACGAAGACCTTTTCGACGGTCTGGAGATAGAACTCGGCTGTCAGGTCCATGACGGCAAGGTATTCGTCGTAGAAGTCGCGGTGCTTCTCGGCCGAATCGCCGTCGCCTTCCACGAGATGATTGAACATCTCCCAATGGGCCGACACATGGCGGTCCAGGTTCATGGCCATGAAGCCGGAAAGCTGAAGGAAGCCTGGATAGACGTCGCGCCAGAAGCCCGGGTGGGCCGGCGGCACCTTGGTGATGCAATGCTGCCGGAACCAGTCGATCCCGCGCTCTTCCGCGAGCTGGTTGACCCCTGTTGGCGAGCGCCTGGTGTCGATGGGGCCGCCCATGAGGATCATAGAGCGAGGCGTGGCGGGATCCTTCTGGGCCTCCATCCTGGCGATGGCGGCGATCACCGGCACGGCCGGCTGGCAGACCGCCATCACATGGAGGTCCGGACCGAAATGCCGGAACATGGCCTTCAGGTAGTCGATGTAATCGTCGAGGTCGAATTTCCCTTCCGCCAGTGGCACCATCCGGGCGTCGGTCCAGTCGGTGATCATGACCTGGTGCGTGGGCAGGAAGGTCTCCACCGTGCCGCGCAGGAGGGTGGCGTAGTGACCCGACATGGGAGCCACGATGAGCAGCTTCGGCTGGTCGGCGGCCTTGGCCGAATCCCGGTCGAAGGCGATGACCTCGCAGAACGGCTGCGCCCAGACGATGCGCTCGGTGACCGCCACCTCGTGGCCGTCAATGGTGGTCGTGGGCAGGTCGAAGGAAGGTTTGCCGTAGCGGCGCGTGGTTCGCTCGAACAACTCGCAGGCTGCGCTTACGGTGCGCCCATAGGGCGTGTTGGTTAAAGGATTGCCGGGATTTTCGAACAAGGACTTCGTTGCATCGGACGCTGCACGTGCCGGCCCTAGCAACCAATGGGCCGTCTCATACCAATAATATGAAAGATTCATCTAAAACCCCAATTACGGTCGGGTGCCCTGTTCTCCCGCGGATTGCGAGTGTGGACTTTTCTTCCAACCATAAGGTTAAAATGAAAGTTCCAGACCATAATTGCAATGCTTATCCCCTGCCGGGCGGCTTTGTTAGCCTTAAGACTCATGCGTTTCGAGGCTTTTGAGCGCAGCCTCGCCCCAACATGCGCGAGCCAGCGCGCCCGGCGGCTTGCTTGGCGAATGGCCAAAGGGCCCTATCCTGTTGGCAGATGGTTGAGATCAACCCGACGAATCTGACCCGCCACGCCCGCCAGCTGCGCCTCGACACCCTGGTGCGCCTGCGCTGGCTGGCGATCGGCGGCCAGGCCGCCGCGGTGGCGGGCGTCCGCTTCGGCCTCGGCTTCCCGCTGCCGTTCGGCCTGTGCTTTCTGGTGATCGCCGCATCGGTCTGGGTCAACCTGATGCTGCGGATCCAGTTTCCGGCGAGCCACAGGCTCAGCGACAACGCCGCTACGGTGCTTCTCGGCTTCGACATCCTGCAGCTGGCGGCCCTGCTCTACCTGACCGGCGGCCTGGAAAATCCCTTCGCGCTCCTGTTCCTGGCGCCCGTGCTGATCTCGGCCACCGCCCTCAAGCCGGAGAGGACCCTGGGGCTCGGCCTTCTGGCGGTGGCGTCGGCGACCCTGCTGGTGCTGGTGCATCAACCCCTGCCGTGGTTTCCGGGCCAGACCTTCAGCCTGCCGTTCCTTTACGTCACCGGCATCTGGACGGCGATCCTGCTCGGGACGGTCTTCACCGGCATCTACGCCTGGCGGGTGGCCGAGGAGGCGCGCCAGCTCGCCCAAGCGCTGGCCGCCACCGAGCTTGTGCTGACGCGGGAACAGCATCTGTCCCAGCTCGACGGGCTGGCGGCAGCGGCCGCCCATGAGCTCGGCACGCCCCTCGCCACCATCGCGCTGGTCGCCAAGGAGCTCAATCATGCCCTGCCCCAGGACGGGCCGGTCGCGGAGGATCTGAAGCTCCTGCGCGAGCAGGTCGAGCGCTGCCGGACGATCCTGACCAAGCTCACCTCCATGGGGCAGGACCAGGGCGGCTTCCTGGAGACGATTTCGCTGAGCCACTTGGTGGAGGAGATCGTCGCGCCGCAACGGGCCCTCGGACTCGACATCCAGGTGATCACCAAGGGCGATGGCCCTGAGCCCATGGGGCGGCGCAATCCCGGCGTGGTCTATGGCCTCTCGAACATTCTCGACAATGCGGCCGATTTCACCGAGACCCGCGTGACGGTGGAAGCCTGCTGGTCGCCCCACGAGGTGTTCATCGAAATCCGCGATGATGGGCCAGGTTATGCGCCCGATATCCTGCTCCGGGTCGGCGAGCCTTACGTGACCACCCGAAGCGCCGCGGAGCGGTCCGATCTCGACGAGGAGGAAGGCGGAGGCCTGGGACTGGGACTGTTCATCGCCAAGACCCTGATCGAGCGCTCGGGCGCCCAGCTGACCCTGACGAACGCCGCTCCGCCCGCGTCCGGCGCGGTCGCACGGATCGTTTGGCCGCGTCACGCGTTTGACCGAGGTGCGGCAATATTGCCGCAGGGAGCTCCCGACCGGGCTCTCAAAGATTAGGGGAACGATTCCCATATGAAGGGACAGGCCGAAACGCCTGCTTTCAGAAGGAGTTTTCCTGGAATGCAAGGAGATATTCCGATGGCCGATGCGCCCTTGGCGTTCGAAGATCGGGCCGACAAGAGCCTCTTGATCGTGGACGACGATCGTCCCTTTTCGACCCGTCTGGCCCGTGCCATGGAAGCCCGCGGCTATCAGGTTCGCGTTGCCGAAAGCGTGGCCGACGGCCTGACGGCGATCGAGGCCGAGGCCCCTGCTTTCGCGGTAATCGATATGCGGCTCGGGGACGGCAACGGCCTCGACGTGATCGAACGCCTGAAGAACCGCCGCCCGGACGCCCGCGGCGTTATCCTCACGGGCTACGGCAACATTGCGACCGCTGTCACCGCCGTGAAGATGGGAGCGTTCGATTACCTGGCCAAACCCGCGGACGCGGACGAGATCCACGCCGCCCTTATGGCCCAGCCCGGCGAGCGCGCGCTGCCGCCCGAAAACCCCATGTCGGCCGACCGGGTCCGGTGGGAGCACATCCAGCGTGTCTACGAATTGTGCGGACGCAACGTCTCGGAGACGGCGCGCCGACTCAACATGCACCGCCGCACCCTGCAGCGGATCCTGGCCAAGCGCGCGCCGCGCTGAGGCCCTTACAGGCGCCCGTCGGCCACCGCGTCCGGGTCCGCGAGGGCGTGCAGCGTGAAGGCTGCGGCTTGAGCAAAACGCAAGGTCACTGCCTTGCGGCGAGCGCCGGCGAGCGGATGGTGCAGGGCTTCCCGCATGATGGCGGCGCCGAAACTATCCGCCACGATCAGCCCGCGATCCTCGGGCAGGATGTCGAACGGCAGGGTCTCCAGCACGGCGAAATAGAACCGGTCGCAGAAATCCTCGTAATCGGGCCATTTCCGGTCGGCGCGGAAATCGGCGACGCTCGACTTGATCTCGATAATGGTCAGGCAACCGTTCGGGGCCAGCGCGATAAGGTCCGCCCGCCGGCCGTTCGCCAGGGTGAATTCCGGGATGGTCGCTTGTCCGAGCTGGGCGAACAGGCGCCGCACGCCGCGCTGGATGCCGGCGGCGACCGGCGACTGCCGGCGGTCGGGGACGAGGATGGGCTGAGGGCGAAGAATTGCAGACGAATCGGACATGTCCGCAAGAGTACCCGCGGGCGCTTTTCCCGCAACGGCACCGTTGTCGCGCTGACGGCGGGCTCACGCCCTCCGGGCTTGGCCTTTAATGCAGCATGAGAAGCTGCGGATCGAGGTCGTCGAGCAGTTCCCGGATGCCTTCGAGATGCGGATTGACCTTCAGGGCCACCTGAAAGGCCGCCCGGGCCTCGTTGAGATGGCCGTTGCGCAGGCAGATCTGGCCGAAGCCCGACATGGCCCCGAAATGGCGCGGCTCCAGTTCGAGGGTGCGCCGGATATCCTCGAGGCTGTCCCCGTCGCGCGTCTCGATATAGGCCAGCGTCGCGCGCTTATTCCAGGCTTCAGCCCAGTTCGGATAGGTCTCGACCAGATGATCGAGCAGCGGCCGCGCCTCCTTCAGCGCGCCGGACGCCATGGCCTCGATGGCCGCTCCCATGGTCTCTTCCCCGACCTGGCTTTCGTGCGAGATCCAGAGCGCCCAGATCAGATCCTCGGTCTCCTCGGGGTCGCGTTTGGGTTCGGTCTCCGAGAGTTCCCGAAAAAGACCGGTCAGGCGGCGCGGCAGCCCGGGCGCGGGCTTGCGGGAGGCTGTGTCCAGGATGAGCCGGAGCACCGGATCGACAGGGAGAAATGACGACATGGCGGGTCTCGATCACCTTCCATGAGCAACGGGTTCGGCGGATTGCGAGCCGCCTCGAAGACAGGAGCCTGATCGGCCACAGCCGCGGATTCCGCTTTTGCCGATCAGGCTTCCGGAAAGAGATAGGGGCCATGCCCGCGACGGCGAGGGGCCCACTACTTTGCACTGGCCGTTGCGGCAAGGCTTGGATAACGTCGGGTCGATCAACCACCCCTGGAGCTACTATGGAGCGCGACCCGCTTCGCCTCGCCTGGAAGACGAGCCCGGCCCGTCACCTGCTCGGGTTCTGCCTGCTGACGCTTGCCGGTTTCCTGCTTCTCATCGGCCTCGACCTGGTGCGCATCGTGGTGGCCCGGGCAACCGGCGCGCCTGGCGCTTCCGCCGCGGCGAACACGTTCCTGCGCATTGTCATCACGCCGCCCGAGAGCATCTGGGTGCACCCGATCGTGCTGTTCTCCGGCTTCGAGCTCGCGCCGCACACCTTCGCGATTGCGACCATCGGCGGCCTGTTGGTCGTTCCGCTCCTGATCGCCCTGACGCTCACCGTTCTCGACTGGCTCATCGTGAGCATCGGCGCAGGCGTGCTCGCCCACATCCGGACGCGCATTCTTGAGGCGGTCGTCAAGGCGTCCCCGTCGGCTCAGGACGACGCCTCGACCGCCACATCCCTGGCGGGCGACGCCCTTGCGCGGGAGAGCAGCATTCTCGGCGCGGCTCTCCTGATCCCCATGCAGCTGGGCGGCATGATCGGGCTTGCTTTCGCGTATGTGCTCGTGACCGACTGGCGCCTGGGCGCGACCCTTGCCGTCGTGCTGGCCATTGGCGCC
Source organism: Microvirga aerophila (assembly GCF_003332305.1). Classification (GTDB taxonomy): domain Bacteria; phylum Pseudomonadota; class Alphaproteobacteria; order Rhizobiales; family Beijerinckiaceae; genus Microvirga; species Microvirga aerophila. Next base: position 35,677 of record NZ_QOIO01000015.1, read on the forward strand.
ATGCTCAACGGGAGGCGGCTCGTCCTGCGGTTCGAGGCGATCCGGGCCCGGCACCGGGAGGGTCAGGACGTCGATGCGGCGTTCGGCGATCTTCGGCATCGCGTTCCGGCCGTGCGGGCCCACGGCACCGGCCCGTTCGAGCGGGACCGGACCCGGCAGGCGCTGGTGCGCAGCCACCGTTTGGTGGAGGCGCGGGAGAAGCGGGTGGCGCTGGCGGACGCGATTGCCGCCGCGGCTCTCATGATCGCGCCGCTCTCGGTGCTCGCGGTGGGCGTCTGGTTCGCCGACGTGAGGCCCCTGTCGGCGGGGTCGGTGGCGGCCAGCATCCTGGCCGGATCCCTGGCGGCCTTTGGCATCCGCGAACTCGTCCAGTGGCACCGCTTCGAAGCCCGCGCCCGGTTTCTTCTGTCGGATATCGGCCAGAGCCTGACCGGACTGCAGCCCCGCGACCGCCGGCAGGCCGGCGCGCACCTGCCGCAGAGCGGCGCGCTCGTAGCCGAGGGCGTATCGGCCTACGACCGCGCGAGCGGCGCCCGCGTCACGGGCGTCACCATGACCCTGGGCTTTCCGGCCCATGTGGCCCTGATCGGCGACGGGGATGCGGGCCCGCGGGTGTTCGCGGCCCTCGTGGGCGGCCTGCTTCCACCCTCAACGGGACGACTGACCTATGGCGGGATCGATCTGGCCGGCGCCGATCCGGCGGAGCGGGCGCATCGCATCGCGGTTGCGGGCGAGACGGTCCTGATCCCCGGCACATTGCGCGACAACTTGGTCTACGGCTCGGCGGACGGGGCGGACGACATCGACACCCGTCTGTCGGAGGCGATCGCCGTGACCGGGCTCGACCGCCTGACCCATGCGCGCGGGTTGTCCGGCACCCTCAACCCCAAACGGGAACCGGAGATCGCCGCGGCCATCGTGGAATCGCGCCGCGCCGTACAGGCGGCGCTGGCCCGCGAGGGGCTCGACCGCTTCGTCGATCCCTTTCATGCGGAGAGCTACAATCGCTACGCCACGATTGGCGAGAACCTGCTGTTTGGAAAACCCATCGGCGACACGTTCCGGGAGGATCGGCTCTCGGGCCATCCCTTCGTGCGGGCGATCCTGGAAGCCGACGACCTGACCAAGCCCCTCGAGCGGATCGGCCTGTCGATCGCCACCAGCATGATCGAGATCTTCGCCGAGATCCCAGACGGTCACCCGCTGTTCGAGCGGTTTTCGTTCTTCTCCGCCGCGGACCGGACCTATTTCGAGGATCTGGTGGAGCGGCGCAGCGAAAAGCGGCGCGGGGTGCAGACGTCCCGCGACCAGGAGCGCCTGATCGGCCTCGCCCTGCGCTACAACGAGAACCAGCATCGCCTGGGGCTCCTTGACGACACCATGCAGAACCGCATCCTGGCCGCCAGGGACGATTTCACCCGTATGCTGCCGGTGAGCCTGAAGCCGTCGATCGAGTTCTACGACGAGAACCGTTTCTGCGCCGCCGCCAGCGTGCAGGACAACGTGCTGTTCGGGCGCATCGCGTCCGACCAGGCGGGAGCCCCCCAGGCGGTGCAGGCCTCGATCCGGCAGGTGCTGACCGAGCGAGGGCTCGACGCCGAGGTATCCCGCATTGGCCTCGACACGCCCATCGACATCCAGGGCAACGACCTCACCTTGAGCGAGATCGCCGCGATCGATCTGGTGCGCTGCCTCGTCCGCCGGCCCAGCATCCTGGTGGTCCAGCGCGCCCTCGACGGATTGCCCGGCCCGGCCGCGGACCGGCTGGTCGCCAACCTGCGCCGGGCTCTCGTCGGCCGGGGCCTCGTGCTCGTGACGTCGGAAATCAGCCCCGCCATGGATCAACCGCCCTTCGACGCGGTTATCCGTTTTGAGCGGGGCGAGCCCGTGATGGAGAACCGCGTCAGGCAGCCGGAGGCTTTGTCTGCATGAAAGATTGGACCTTGACCGTCAGGGCAACTCGCAGTCACCTACCCGCATGTGCGCCAACGCACTTGAGGCGGCTCCCATATTGGCCATGATGATAAGATGACAAGTCGAGTTGAACCTTCCGACCAGATCCAGATCAAATTCTGGGGGGTCCGTGGCTCGACCTGCGCATCGGGACCGCAATTCGTCGAGTTCGGCGGTCACACCCCTTGCGTCGAGATCCGATGTGGCGAGCGCCTGTTCATCATCGATGCCGGGACAGGCCTTGCGGCCCTCGGGACGGAACTCGGCGCCTCCGCCCCGAAGGAGGTCGACATCCTCCTCAGCCACCTGCATCTCGACCATATCGGCGGCCTTCCGTTCTTCAAGCCGGCTCTTCTGAGCAAGGACCGGGTGATCCGCACCTATTGCGGCCATCTCGAAGGCGAAAGCGCGATGGCGCCCCTGGAGCGCCTGTTCTCGCCGCCGCTGTTTCCGGTGCGCCTTGGGCAGCTTCCGGCCCGTTTCGAGCATCACGGCTTCAGGGCCGGTGAGCCCCTGATCTTCGACGACGGGACCCGCATCGAGACCCACCTCCTGAATCATCCAGGCGGAGCGACCGGCTACCGCTTCCACCACCGGGGCCGCAGCGTTTGCTATGTGAGCGATCTCGAGCACAGCGAGCCCTGGCCCGATGCGGGCCTGACCGACTTCATCCGCGACGCCGATCTCGTCATCTATGACGGCATGTTCTCCGACGACGAATATCCCGGCTGCCGGGGCTGGGGCCATTCCACCTGGGAAAAGGGCGTGGAGCTTGCGAAAGCAGCCAACGTGAAGTCCCTGGCGGTCTTTCACCACTATCCTGGCCACGACGACATGTTCCTGAAAGCCGCCGAAGCCACCATGCAGATCGCCATGCCGTCCGCCTTCGTGGCGCGGGAACGCCAAGTGATCACTCTCTCGGCCGCCGAAGAGGAAACGGCAGCGGAGCAGGTGGAGCCGCTGCAGGCATAGCCGGGGCGCTGTGAAGGGTTCGGGGCCGCGACCGGGTCGACGATTCCTCTAAACCTTGCCTCTACAGTCTTTCACCAAGCCCGTCCGCCGCGAATACAGTCCAAGAATGTTATCCTTGTAATTAGTTACTTTATAACGTATTCAGTCTTCAGGCCCCTTACGATCTGCCCAGGGGTAACCACTCGCGCCTAGCGCCGTGCCTGAGGGGAAGACATGACCAACCGCCGCTCGATGCCTGTTCCGTCCACACTTTCGGCCACCTCGGAAAATTCACCCGTGATCGGCAATCTCTCGGGCGACGTCGTCAGAGCAGCCGTAGGGGAAACGGTGCGCCTGGACCAGGGCCTCGACGCCACGGTCACCGACCTGGACGGGAATTTGTTATTCCTCCACGTCTGGAATACAGATGCGGTCGACCAAGTCGGGATCGCGGAAGGGGACGGGATCGTCCTGTCCGGAGGCGCAATCGAGATCGACGGGATCCATGTCGGGACGACCATGTGGATCGAAGGAGATTATTGGATCGACATCATTCTCACCGAGAACGCGACGCCGGCACTCGTGCAGCGCCTCATCCGGGCGTTCACCTACAAGAGCACGAGCACCGATCGCGACGCGATCACGAGAAAACACCTCACCGTTATGCTGCAAGACGCAGACTACAACGATGTGCAGGTAAACGTCAGCGTCGTCGTCGGGCCAGCCAACATCCAAGTCCTGACGCGGGGCGAAGATCATCTGACCTGCACGGAGGGCGCTGACACCTTCGTGACCCGATATCAGGATCTCACGGCGGGCGACCAGATTGCCGGGGGCGACGGTAACGATACCCTGCTTCTCCATGAGGGCGACCGTTTCGATCTGACGCGGATCACCTTTACTGGAATCGAGGCTATCGCGGGATCCGATATTTCGGACGAAATCATCATCTCCGGCGAGCAGTTGCTTGGCGTCGGCGCCATCGATGGCGGCGGAGAGGTCTATAATGGCCTTCACTTCACCGGAACCGACATCAATCTCACAGGCAAAACGATCACGAACATCACGCGCATCGAATTGAAGACCGACAATGCCGCCATCACCCTCGACAACGAGGATCTTGCCAAGAAAGTCTATGCCCGTTTCACTCAAGGCGACAAGCTGGTCCTGAACGCAGGTAGGCTCGACGATGTGGAACGCTTGGCTCTTCACCGCCAGGGTATCGAGACGATTGTTGATGGGGGAGGCCGCAGCACGACGCATATTGCGCCCCTGATCGCCAATCTCGGCGGCGATCAGGTTGCGAGCACTGGAAACACGCCCGTTCTGCTCGATGCCGGCAGCAATGCCACGTTGTCGGACGACGACGGGCAATTCTTGGAACTCAAAGTTTCGGTCACGGGCCGGACCAGCTCCAACGACGTTTTCAGCCTCTCGTCTTCAAGCGGCGTCACGGTCGATCAATACGGAAACATCCGCATCGGCGATCAGACCGTTGCGTCTCTCTTCGGCGGGTCGGAAACGGCATCGGAGATGACGATCCACATCGACGAGACCGCCACGGAGGCGCAGGTCCAGAAGCTTCTCCAGTCCCTGACTTACCGCCATTCGACTGGCGCCCTTGACCAAAACCTTGAGATCAAGATCGAACTCACGGATGTCGGCGGACGCACCGCCTCCCACACGGTCACGGTTCTGGCCTCAACCGATCCCGGCAATACCAACGTGGCCCCCACCAATGTGCGGCTCAACGGCGACACCACTGTGTCGACTCCTGAGAACACCGCCTTCGCGGCAGCGCTCAGCGCCACGGATCCGGATAATACGACGCTCACCTTCTCGTTCGACGCCAGCGCGGCGGGCGGGGGAAACGCAGGCGGCATGTTCGTCATCGACGCCGCCACCAAGCAGCTCAAGCTCGCGCCGGGCAAGACCCTGGACTTCGAGAGCGCCCAGAGCTTCACGGTCTACGTCAAGGCTTCCGATGGCCGGGGCGGCGTCAGCGCCACCCAAGCCCTGACCATCAACGTGACGGATTTGGCTGAAGTCCCAGCCGATCAGGTTCTGGCCGGCTCGTCGAAGGCCGACCGGCTCGTGGGCGGAGACGGGAACGACCGGCTGGCGGGCAAGCTCGGCAAGGACGTGCTGACGGGCGGAGCGGGGCAGGACCGTTTCGTGTTCGACACCAAGGCCAGCAAGACCAATGTGGACAAGGTCACGGACTTCACCACCAAGGCGGACAAGATCCTGTTGTCCGACACGGTCTTCAAGAAGCTCGGCAAGGGCACGGAGCTGAAGCCCGGCAAGATCAAGAAGGACATACTGGCCTTCGGCTCCAAGGCCAAGGACAAGAACGACTACCTCGTCCAGGACAAGGGTGGCGTTCTCTACCACGACGCGGACGGCTCCGGCCGGGGCGCGAAGGTGGCGATTGCGGATTTCGACCGGAAGATCAGCTACACGGATATCCTGATCATCTGAGGTAGGGCGAAAAATTTCCCTTTAGAGCTCCGGCGCGACCGCGCCGGGGCTTTTTTCATGGCTGGTCATCCGCTATCTGCCGGAGGGGTTGCACAAAGGACTTGCCTGAAGGCGCCTCGGTTCCATCCATGGGCGAACGGCTCTAAGCTGCCAAGCCTCCAACTGAAGCAGGACGTTCATGCCAGCTCCCATCCTAGTGACCGGAGCAGCCGGTTTCATCGGCTTCCACGTCGCTCGACGTCTCCTGAAGGAGGGCCATCACGTGGTCGGCGTGGACAGCTTCACGCCCTTTTATGACGTGGCCCTCAAGGAGGACCGCTTCGCGAACCTGACCCCGCACAACACCTTCCTGGGCGAGCGGCTCGATCTGGCGGACCAGCAGGCCACCCGGGAGCTTTTCGAGCGCCACCGCTTCGAGCGGGTCATCCATCTGGCGGCGCAGCCGGGGGTGCGCTTCGTGGATCCGCAGCCCTACGTCGCCTCGAACATGGTGGCCTTCATGAACATGCTGGAGGCCTGCCGCCATGGGGGCGTCGAGCACCTGGTCTATGCCTCGTCGAGCTCGGTCTACGGGGCGAACCGTTCCCTGCCCTTCTCGGAGCACGATTCCACCGACCATCCGGTGAGCCTCTATGCGGCCACCAAGAAGGCCAACGAGATGATGGCACATTCCTATGCGCATCTCTTCGGCCTGCCCTCCACGGGCCTGCGCTTCTTCACGGTCTATGGACCCTGGGGCCGGCCCGACATGGCGGTCTACAAGTTCACACGGGCCATCGCCGAGGGCCGCCCCATCGAGGTGGCCAATGCGGGCAAGGTCTGGCGCGATTTCACTTATGTGGATGACATCGTCGAGGGCGTGGTGCGCCTCGTGGATCGACGGGCCGCCCCCGATCCGGCTTGGGACGCCACCAACCCGGACCCTGCTACAAGCGGCGCGCCGCACCGGGTCTACAATATCGGCAACGACAACCCGGAAGAACTCAACCAGCTCATCGCCCTGATCGAGGATGCGCTCGGCCGCAGGGCGCAGCGCACCGACACCCCCCTGCCCCCCGGCGACGTGCTGGAGACCCGCGCAGACGTGACGGACCTGCGCCGTGATGTGGGTTTTGCGCCCACCACGTCCCTGGAAGAGGGCGTGCGCCGGTTCGTGGCTTGGTATCGCGAGTATCACGGCGCTTAGATATGGCTTACATCACCAGTATGATCGCGGTCCTTTTCAGACCGCTTGAACGTGGGCAGGTGCTCTTCGTGTTCCTAGTCCTGTCGGCGCTGTTGTCCGCAATCCTGATTGTCGTGCTGATGCCGCTCCTCAGGCGTTACGCGCTCGCTCGACCGAATGCCCGATCAAGCCATCGTATTCCGACGCCGCAGGGTGGCGGGATTGCAGTCATTGCTGCTACCTGCCTCCCTATCATGATTATGCTCCTGCTCTCGGAGCCCGATTTCAAATATGCCTGGGAATCCGGCCATGGCCTTAGGTTTCTCTGGCTGACATTTGCAGCCACTATTGGATTAGCGATTGTTGGGGCAGTTGACGATATCCGCCCCCTCCCCGTTTTGCCACGTCTTCTCCTCCAGCTACTGGCCGTCATGGCTATCGCGGCATCCGCTCGCGGCGGAAACTTCCTTCCCCTGCCTGACTGGATTGCTGTAATCGTCGTGTATCTTGCCGGCCTCTGGTTCGTAAACCTCGTCAACTTCATGGATGGGCTCGACTGCATCACCATTGCCGAGATGGTGCCGATTACGGCTTTCGTGGCCATTCTTGGCTGGTTTGGGTTTATCCCACTTTCCGCTGCTCTTGTCGCTGCCGCCTTGTGCGGCGCGCTCCTCGGTTTCGCGCCCTTCAATAGACCGGTAGCAAAGCTCTTCCTCGGGGATGTCGGCTCCCTGCCCATCGGCCTGCTCGTGGGATGGATGCTCCTCCAACTCGCCGGCACCGGCGCCGTCGTGGCGGCGATCCTGCTCCCGCTCTACCATCTCATGGACGCCACCATCACACTGTTGCGCCGGCTGGCGCGGGGCGAGAAGGTGTGGGAGGCCCATCGCAGCCACTTTTACCAGCAGGCCACCAATAACGGCTTTACGGCCCTGTCGGTGAGCGCTCATGTGTTCGGGCTCAATCTCGCCTTGGCGGGGCTGGCTGCCGTGACCCTGCTGTGGCCGTCCTGGCCGGTTCAGGCTGCCTGCCTCACCCTGGGCGTGGCCATAGTTGCCTGGCTCCTCTCCCATTTCGCTAAGCCACGCCTACAATCCCCTGCATGACAGCTCCCCTCATTGCGCTCACCGGCGCGACCGGTTTCATCGGCCAATATCTCCTGCGTGAACTGCCCAAGCGCGGCTACCGCGTCCGCGTGCTGCTGCGCCGTCCCTCCGAGGTGCCGGCGGGTGCCACAAGCGCCGTGATCGGCGACATCGCCCAGCCCTACAACATGGCGGCGGCCCTGCGGGACGTGGATGCCGTGATCCATTCGGCGGGCCTGGCGCATGCCATGTCGGGATACCCGGAGGACGACTACCGGACCATCAACACCGAGGCGACGATCAAGCTGGCTCAGGCTGCCGAGCGCGCAGGAGTCAACCGCTTCGTTTTTCTCTCGTCCATCCGCGCCCAGAGCGGGCCGGTCGCCGAAGGTGTTCTGACGGAGGATCGGGTCTCCACCCCGACGGACGCCTATGGCCGCTCCAAACTGGAGGCCGAACAGGGTCTGGGCAGTCTTGGCATCGATTGGGCGGCCTTAAGGCCGGTTCTCGTCTATGGGCCCGGGGTCAAGGGCAACATGGCGGCGCTGCTCGGACTTGCGCAGTCCCCGTGGCCCCTGCCCCTCGGGGGCCTCAAGGCCAAGCGCTCGCTTCTGTCCCTCGACAACCTGACCGCCGCGGTCGACGCGGTGCTGAAGGCTGAAAGTCCTCTCCGGCGGCCCTTCATCGTGGCGGATCCGGAGCCTGTCACCGTGCCGGAGATCGTCGCTGCCTTGCGGGAAGGTCTTGGGCGGAAGGCCGGCCTGATCCCGGTTCCCCCGGCGATCCTACGGGCAGCCGCCTCACTGACGGGCCGTTCGGAAGCCTATCAGCGCCTCGCCGGGTCGCTCGTTGCGAGCCCGGAAGCCCTGAAAGGCATCGGCTGGCAGCCGGTCAATTCGACGCCAGACGGGCTTCGACGGCTGGCGCAGGCGGCGTCCGGCGCTTGAATTCCGGAATGGCCTGATCGAAGACCCGTTCGGCCGCGGCCCGGTCGCCATGAGTGACAGCCCATTCAAGGGCCTTCAGCCACTGATCCACCCGGGCGCGATCTGCGAAGATGGGCTTAGCCGCCATGACGCCGTCGATGCCGATCTCGGCCATGGGCTCGTCGCGGGCGAACAGGATTTCGTGCAGGCGTTCGCCCGGGCGAGTGCCCGTGACTTGGATCTCGATATCCTCGCCAGGCTCGTAGCCTGCGAGGCGGACCATGCGCTCGGCGAGGTCGTAGATGCGAACGGGCTGACCCATCTTGAGCACATAGACTGAGGCGCGCTCTTGGCCGTTCGAGCCGGCCAGTTGAGCCCGGCTCGTATCGGCGTGGGAGGCCGAGGTGAGCACCAGATCTGCCGCTTCGCGGGTGGTCATGAAGTAGCGGACCATGTCCGGATGGGTCACCGTGAGGGGGCCGCCGCGGGCGATCTGCGCCTTGAACTTGGGCACCACGGACCCGACGGAGCCCAGCACGTTGCCGAAGCGCACCGCGATGAGGCGAGTGGCCCCGTTGTCGATGAATTCCGCATCGAGGGCCTGCGCGTACATCTCGGCGATGCGCTTCGTGGCGCCGAGCATCGACACCGGATCGATGGCCTTGTCGGTGGAGATCATGACGATCTCGCCCGCGCCTGCCTCCACGGCCGCATCGGCCACGTTCACGGATCCGAACACGTTGGTCTTGATGCCTTCGGTCCAGTTCCTCTCGAGATACGGAACATGCTTGAGGGCGGCCGCGTGGAAGACCACTTCCGGGCGGAAATCGAGCATGACCTCACGGATGCGTTCCCGGTCGCGCACGTCGGCGATAACGCCGTCCACATTGGTGTCGCTCGAGAGCAGCGTGGGGTTTTCCAGGATGTGGTGCAGGGAGGGTTCGGAGCTCTCCACGATCATGAGATCGCTCGCCCCGAAGGCGACGACGCGGGTGCAGATTTCCGACCCGATCGACCCGCCGCCGCCGGTGACGAGAACGCGCTTGCCGCGGATAAAGGTCTCGAGGCGCTGCCGGTCGATCTGCACGGTCGGGCGCAGGAGGAGGTCTTCGATCTCGAGCGGCGCCAGCTCCGCGTCGCGCATGCCCTCGCCCAGGCTCGTGACCCGCACCAGCGGCAGGCCGAGGCGCCGGGCCCGGGCGATCAGCCTGTCGGGGTTGGCCTCTGGCACGAGCGCGCTCGGGGTCGCCACGAGACGGCGGATGGGCGTGTGGCGCTCTTGGAACTCCTGAACGACCTCGTCGAGATCCGCGAAGGTGCCTAGCACCGGAACGCCTCGGATCGACTGCCCAAGCTCGTCGCCCCGGTATGACAGGACACCCTTGGGCTGAAGCTTCTTGACCGCTCCCGATTCGATGGCCCGCAGAAACACCTCCACGTCGCTGCCGCGCCCCAGGACCAGGGTCGGAGTGTTGGCGTCCCGCTCGATCGTGTTGCGCGAACGGGCGTATTTCATATAGCGGAAGGCCAAGCGCGGCCCGCCCAGCAGGAACATCTGGATGAGCCAGTAGAGTGCGATGGTGATCTTGCCGAAGAAGTAGAAGCCGAAGAGCTGCGGCGAAACCAGAATGTAGTCTGTCACGAGAAGCGCGAGCGCTAGGACGCTGGTCGCCCGGAAGATGTTGAAGAGGTCGGGCAGGGAGGCGAAGCGCCACTTTGACCGGTAGAGCTGGAAGAACCAGTATACGAACCCGGCAAAGATCACGAAGGGGGGCAGGAACAGGGACAGGTGCGTCAGGCGCTCATCCAGAAGCCTTCCATCGAACCGCACATAGAACGTCGCCACGATGGCGATCGCCGTCATCGCGAGATCGTGGGCGACGATGAGAGTTTTCTTGAAGTCCTGTCGAGTCATAGGCCCAGCCACATTAACAAGCTGCGGTATCCGTCGGGCCCACCCCTCTTGTCAATGTAAGGTTAGTGCAACCCTGCGACGAAGGTCGTAGGGCGAGACCCGTTAAGGAAGGGGCCTATCGGCCACCACGACGAGGCCGTCAGGCCCATTGGACACATGCGCGCTGATGCCGAAGCTCTCGGACAGCCGATCCTCGGTCAGGACCTCGGCCGGGGCCGCGTGAGCCTTGAGCCGGCCTTCGTGAAGGAGAACGATTTCGTCGGCAAAGCGGGCCGCAAGCGTCAGATTGTGCATGATGGCCACCACCGTGGCGCCGGCCCGGGCCTGCTCCTTCAGGACGTCGAGCACGATCAGCTCATGGCGCGGGTCAAGCGCCGCAACGGGCTCGTCGGCGAGGAGCACGGGTGCTTTTGTCGCAAGCGCCCGGGCCAGCAGCACCCGGGCCCGTTCGCCGCCGGAGAGTTCCGTGGCCGGACGGTCCTCGAACCCTTCGAGGTCCGCCCGGACGATAGCCTCGGCGACGGCCTCGCGGCCGGCGGCCGGGAGAGTATCGGGCTTTTCCCCGTGCGGCAGGCGGCCCAGCGCCACGACGCTCCTGACTGGAAGCGGCCAGGCCACCGTGCCGCTCTGGGCCAGATAGGCGATCGCCCGCGCCCGGTCGGTTGCCCGCATGCGCCCGATGGGGGCCCCATTCAGGGTGACGGAACCGGCGGAGGCCGGGAGAAGGCCGGCCAAGGCGCGCAGCAATGTCGTCTTGCCCGCCCCATTGGGACCGATGATCACCGTGAAGCGTCCAGGCTCCAGGGAGAGGTCGACCGCCGACAGGGCGCGGCGTCGTCCCAGATCCACCGACAGGGATCGGGCCACGAGGCGCGTCATGCGGGGGTCTCCGCAAGCTCGGCCTTGCGGCGCGCAATGACCCAAAGAAAGAACGGCACGCCCAGGATGGCGGTCAGCACCCCGATCTTGACCTCTACGCTCGACGGGATGAGCCGCACGGCGCAATCGGCCGCGAGAAGGAGCGCTGCCCCGACAAGGCCGGCCGGGATGAGGGCGCGGGCGGGATCGTAGCCGGTGAGCGGGCGCACCAGATGCGGGGCCACGAGGCCCACGAAGCCGATGGAGCCCGCGACCGCCACGGACGCGCCCGTCCCGATGGCGGCTCCCGCGACTACGAGAAGCCGGAGCCATTTCACATTCACGCCGAGGCTGCGGGCGGTTTCCTCCCCGAGCGCCAGCGCCCGCAGGCCTGGCGCCGCCGCCAGGACGAGGATCGACGCGAACACGATGAAGGGAGCCGCCAGGACAACGTGCACGCTGGAGCGATCCTCGAAGGAACCCAGAAGCCAGAACACGATCTCGGTCACCGCGAAGGGATTGGGCGAGAGGCTGATGGCGAGCGAGGTGCCGGCCCCCGCAAGGCTGCCGACCGCAAGCCCGGCGAGAACCAGCACCACCACGGTGGCGTTGCGGCCCGCCACCGCCACCACAAGCGCGATGGAGAGAAGCGCTCCGGCGATCGCCGCGACGGGCAGGGCCCAGGACAGGGCGCCGACGAGGCCGAAATACAGCACCAGCACCGCACCCAGGGCGGAGGCCTGCGGCGCCCCGAACACCGCCGTATCGGCGAGAGGATTGCGCAAAAGGCCCTGGAGGCCCGCGCCCGTGAGCCCGAAGATCCATCCGACCAGGATGGCCAGCAGCGTGCGCGGCAGGCGGATCTCCCGGACGATCACGCTGGCGCTCCCCTGATCCGAGACGAGCGCCCTCACGGCCGCCACGGGGGTGATCGGCGCCGGTCCCAGGCTGAGCGAGGCAGCGGCCAGGATCGCGATCAGGATGGCAAGGCCCAGGATGAGGGATGGCCGGGAGAAGGACATGGGCTCGGAATGCTCGGTGCGCCTCCGCGATAGCAACAGCGCCGCCCGGTGTCACCCCGTCCGGCGACCATCCGGCCGGCGCGAATGACGCTTGTCCCGTACGGAAACTGAGGCGAGAAGCCGGTTTCGATCCCGCTCGAGTCCGTGATACGAAGCGGATGAAACCCTGGAAAACAAACCGACGAGACCCCGGCATGAACCCGCTTTTCGCCAACCTGCCCACCACCGTCTTCGAAGTGATGTCGAGCCTGGCCCGCGAAACCGGAGCCATCAATCTCGGTCAGGGCTTTCCCGACAACCCGGGCCCCGAAGATGTGCGGCGCGCCGCGGCGGATGCGGTGATGAACGGCTACAACCAGTATCCGTCCATGATGGGCATTCCGGAGCTGCGCTCAGGGATCGCGGCCCATTACCGGCACTGGCAGGGCCTCGATCTCGACGCCACAACCGAGGTCATGGTCACGTCCGGCGCGACGGAAGCATTGGCAGGCGCGATCCTCGGCATTGTCGAGCCCGGCGACGAGGTGGTGCTGTTCGAGCCCATGTACGACGCGTATCTGCCCCTGGTAAAGCTCGCTGGCGGCGTGCCGCGCTTCGTGACCCTGCAGCCGCCCCATTTCCGGCTCACCGAGGAGGCGCTGGCAAAAGCCTTCTCGCCCAAGACCAAGGCGGTGGTGTTCAACAACCCGCTCAATCCTACGGCGACGGTCTTCGGCGCAGAGGATCTGGCGCTTTTGGCCGATTTCTGCCGCCGCTTCGACGCCATCGCCATCAGCGACGAGGTCTGGGAGCACGTGGTGTTCGACGGCCGCCACCAGCCGGTGCTGGGGCTTGAGGGCATGCGCGAACGCTCCGTGAAGATCGGCTCGGCGGGCAAGATCTTCAGCCTCACAGGCTGGAAGGTCGGCTTCGTGTGTGCCGCCCCCCACATCATGAAGGTGCTGGCGAAGTCCCATCAATTTCTCGCCTTCACGACCGCCCCGAACCTCCAGGCGGCGGTGGCCTACGGGCTTGCCAAGGAGGATGCCTATTTCGACGAGATGCGGCGCGACTTCGCCCGCAGCCGCGACCGGTTTTCGGCCGGGCTCGAGACCCTGGGCTTCCGGGTGATCCCGAGCCAGGGCACCTATTTCCTCAACATCGACATCACGCCCTTGGGCGAAACCGACGACGTCGCGTTCTGCCGTCGCCTTGTCATGGATCACGGGGTTGCGGCGATTCCGGTTTCGGCCTTCTACGCAGAAGGCGCAGTCAAGAACGTGGTGCGCTTCTGCTTCGCCAAGCGGGACGAAACGCTGGACGCGGGGCTGGAGCGCCTTGCCGGGGTGGCTAGACGGGCCGCCTGAGGACAGTCTCTCGGACGGCTGAATTCAACATTGTTTCTTCGTCGAGAAAATCCTAGCCTCACCGCGTTTGTTAACCCGGTCTTCGAACCATAGGAGTTCTGAATTCGATGATCCGTATCCTCGCTTCGCTTGCATTGGGCCTTGGCCTTGCGACGGGCGCCGCCGCCCAAGAGCGCGTCGTCAATGTCTATAACTGGTCGGACTATGTGGACCCGAAGGCGCTGGACGAGTTCACGAAGGCCACCGGCATCAAGGTCGTCTACGACACCTATGACAACAACGAGATCGTCGAGACCAAGCTTCTGGCTGGCAAGTCTGGCTACGACATCGTCGTGCCGTCGGGCCCGTTCGTGCAGCGGCTCATCGGCGCAAAGGTGTTCCAGAGGCTCGACAAAGCCAAGCTGCCCAACCTGTCCAACCAATGGCCCGAGGTGACGCAGCGCCTAGCCGTGTTCGATCCCGGCAACCAGTTCGCCGTCAATTACATGTGGGGCACCACCGGCATTGGACTCAACACCAAGAAGGTGAAGGACATCCTGGGCGACATGCCCCTCAACACCTGGGACCTGGTTCTCAAGCCCGAGATCGCCTCGAAGCTGAAGGCCTGCGGCATCTATATGCTGGACTCGCCGGAGGATCTCTTCCCGGGCGTCCTGGCTTATCTGGGCCTCAACCCGGATACCAAGCGCACCGAAGACCTGAACAAGGCCGGCGACGCCCTGTTCCGGGTGCGCGGCAACATCCAGAAGTTCCACTCTTCCGAGTACATCAACGCGCTGGCCAACGGCGACATCTGCGTGGCGGTGGGCTATTCGGGCGACATGATCCAGGCCAAGAACCGGGCCGAGGAAGCCAAGAACAACGTCGAGGTGTCCTACGTGATCCCGCGCGAGGGCGCGCTCATGTGGTTCGACAGCTTCGCGATCCCGGCCGACGCCAAGAACGTGGCCGAGGCGCATGAATTCATCAACTTCATGCTCCGGCCCGAAATCGCCGCCATGAACACGAACTTCGTGTCATACGCCTCGGGCAATCTCGCGGCCAAGCAGCACATCAACCCGGACATCCTCAACAATCCGGGCATCTATCCGGACGAGGCGACCATGAAGCGCCTGTTCACCAACACGGCCTATGACGAGCGCTCCCAGCGCACCGTAACGCGGCTCTGGACCCGGGTGAAGACCGGCCGTTAATCCGCCGCTCAGGATCGGTTTGAAACTGTGTGCTCCGCCATCTCGGCGGAGCATGTCTTTCAGGAGCCTTCAACCATGCGCCTTGTCCCCTTTGCGGCCGCTGCCCTGCTGGCTCTCGCGGCCCCGGCCCTCGCCCAGAACGGCACTGCACCGCGCCAGCCCACCATCAGCGTTGTGGGAACGGGCGAAGCCGAATTGAAGCCGAATTTCGCCCGGGTCTTCGTGACGGTCGCCACCCAGGCCGACACGGTCGCCCAGGCGGCTGGCGCCAACCGCACCGCGACCGAACGCGTGCTTGCCCGGATCGAGAGTCTCGGCATCAAGAAGGACGACATCCAGACCTCGAACTTCCAGGTCTTTCAGACGCCGCAGCAGGTCGGGCCGGACGGCAAGGAAACCAAGGTTCCGCGCTTTTCAGCCAACCACCAGCTGCGCATCACCACCCGCGACCTGGACAGCGTCGGACGACTGGCGGGCGAAATCCTGGCGAGCGGCGACATGACGTTCCAATCCGTCACTTTCGGCCTCGACCGTCAGGAAGAGGGCGGCGACCGGGCCCGCGAGACGGCCGTGCGCGACGCCCGCCGTCAAGCTGAAGTTTATGCGACGGCAGCCGGCGTGACGCTTGGGCGGCTGGTGGAAATCCGGGACGGCACCGCCCAGCCCTTCGAGCCGCAGCCCGAAATGCGCATGCAGATGGCTCTCGCCAAGGGTGCCGAGTCCGCTCCGATCGTACCCCCGGCCACGATCCGCTATACGGCGAGCGTTCAGATGGTCTGGGAGATCGCACCGCGTCCGTGAGTGGGTGCTCAAGCATCAGAAAACTGCGGACTAAGGAGCCTATGCGCCGAGCCGGAGCCGGTAGCTGTACGCATCGCCGCGGAACAGCCCCTCCACGTATTCGACCATAATGTTGCCGTGCGTGTAGCTGCGGCGCTTGATCAACAAGCACGGAACCGGCTGGGTGAAGCCGAAGATCTCGGCTTCCTCCTGGTTGGGAGTCGTGGCCTCGACGGTCTGGTCGCAGTAGTTCAATGGCGTGCCGCATTGCTCGGCCAGAAACGCGTAGACGGATCCGGACAGGTCGCCATGCTCCAAGGCAGGGGCTTCCGCGAGATTGTACCAGGCCACCTCCCGCGAGAGAGGAATGCCGTCGCCGTAGCGCACCCGGACGAGCTTCAGGAACCGGGCCGGCGACGGCAGGCCGAAGATCGACGCGATGGAGCGATCACTCACGATCGCGCGCTCCAGAATGCGCGAGGAAGCCACCTTGCCCAGGAGGCGCATCTCCTCCGTGAAGCCCTTGAGCCGGTCCATTCCGGGATTCAACCGCGGGCCTGTTTCCTGGACCAGGAAACCACGGCGGCCCTGCGAGGCCAGAAGCTTGTGCTGGCGCAACGTGTTATAGGCTTTCTGGACGGTTGCGCGACTGAGCCCCAGATGCTCGGCGAGCTGGCGCTCGGCCGGCAACACCGTGCCGGCAGGAAGCGTTCCGCTTCTGATCAGCGCTTCGAGCTGCTGCTCAAGCTGTTGATAGAGGGGCATGGCCGTGTCGTCCCGCATCCGCAGGAGGCTTGATAACGACGGCCGTTCGCTTGGCCCCTCCGTTTGGGGAATATGGGCCAGGGTCGGGTTTGGCGTTACGCTTTCAGGGCCGCCTTGTGCGCGCTGTTGTGGCGGTCGTTTTCGTTTACTCACGATGGTTCATTATACCATGGATCGCCCGGCTTCTCTCTTTGTCCTCGGCAGCCTCGTCGTGGCCTGCAGCGCCAAGGTCTCCCGTCTCCCTCAGCCAGGCGAATCGCTTTGCGCCGATGCTTTCACCATCGAAATCGGCGGCAAGGGTTTCAACCTGGCTCTCGGCGCTCACCGTCTCGGGGCAAGGACCGAAGGAATATTTGCTATCGGGAACGATCACTTCTCGCAACTGGCCCATAAGGTGTTCTCCCAAACGGGCCTCTCCCCGACGATGCTGCACCCGGTCGATGGGCCAACCGGAAGCGGCATCGGGTTTACGGGCGAGAGGGGCGAGAACTGCCTTGCGGTGTATCCGGGGGCAAACCGCCTTTTGTCCGCACACCACATCCGGGCGGTGGAGCAGGCCGTGCGGGGCGCCGGCTTGGTCGTGGCCCAATTCGAAATCGGCGACGAGCCCATCCTCGAAGCCTTTTCGCTCGCCCGCGCGGCGGGAGCCCGGACTGTGCTCAATCCGTCGCCCTACCGACCTGTCGATCCACGCATTCTCGAGCGCACATCCATTCTTGTTCTCAACCGGGTGGAGGCCGATTGCATTGCCGATAGCCTCGGCCTTGGTGACGCCGAGCCGGGGCTGTCGAGACCCTTTGGCCGGCTGGCCGACGCCCTGCTGGGTCGCGGCCTTGAGATGGTGGTGGTGACCCTCGGACGGGAGGGCGCGGTCGCCTACAAGCAGAACGCGATTCCCCTCCGCCAGCCCGCCTTTCCGGTCGACGCAGTCGATACCCTGGGCGCGGGTGATGCATTCACCGCGGGGCTGGTCACGGGTCTCATGGAAGGCTTGTCCCTTTCGGACAGCCTGGAGCGGGCTGCGGCCTGCGGCGCCATCCTGTGCGAAAGGATCGGCGTGTTCGACGCTCTGCCCACCGTGACAGAACTGGGCCTGTTCATCAGAACCTGGGGCACGAGAATCCCGGCGTAACCGAATTTGTTTTTGGACTGGTTTTGGTATTGCCAAAACCAAGCCGTAAGTTACTCTGGTGTCAGTTGAGTCGGCCCGGGAGCTGACAATGACCTCAAGCCTTTAAGGCGTTGCGTCCTGGCGATTGGGGACATCCCCGCAGTATCAAAGCCGAAGAATTTCAGGGGCCTGACGGATGCCAGGCACCCCGCATTCCGTCTCGCTTGGCGGGAAGTCTCTGCGCCCATGCGAGCGGCCGTAATCACCAGCAGCGTACTTGCGTTCCAACCGGAAGGAGCTGACCAAATGGCCCGTGTATTCCTTGCCCTGATCTTCGTGTTGTCCCTGAGCCCGTTCGAGGCGCAATCCGCAGCGCTCGACAGTGAAGCCGAATGCAGGTCCATCTCCCAGGCGGATCTGTCCAGTTGCAGCTGCCAGGGCCGCTACTTCGAGAGCAAGCTTGGTCCCGACGAAGGGGCAGCCGCGCTGCATCTGGTTGGCCGCAGCTACGTATCGGAGCCTGGAATCACCCTGGCGAGCCTGTACGAGCGCTTCGGCGCCGCCACCTTGAACAAGGTGGCCCAGAGCGTTCTGGAAACCCGGGGCGAGGTGGCCATCTACTGCCCCTTCAGCACGAACCTTAATGATTGACCATGCCAGTCACGCCAGCCGACGTAGCTTTAGGCGCATTCACCCTATGCAACACGGTTCGGGTGTTCGCCTATCTGCCGCAGATCGTGAAGATCAGCCGCGATACGCAAGGCGCGGCCGTGATCTCCTACACCACCTGGGCTCTCTTTGGCGTGTCCCATCTCTCCACGGTCGCTTACGCGGCTCTTGTGGTGACAGACTGGCGCATGGCGGTCATTTTCAGCGCCAACACCCTTTGCTGCGTAATCATCATTGGTGTGACCGCCTGGAAGCGCTCCGTGTTCAAGGCTAGCCAGAGGGGGCCGGCCTCGGCCTCGACGGCGAGCGCCTGTCTTGCGGGCGTACCAGCAGTCTCCCGTGAAGTCGCGGCAAACATAGCCATGAAGCCGGCTGCCATCGTGGGCCGTGCCGCGACATCCTGAGATTAGAGGCGGCAAGCCCGGTTCTGGCGGCGGACCAGCGGCTTATGACCGTATCGTAATTGCGCGTTTTGCGTATTCCCGGCGCTATTCTCTTGAGGAGCACTGCCATGTTGGCGGGCTGGATCGACATTTTCGGCTATGCCGCATCGGGTCTGACACTTGCCACCTTTGCCCAGCGGACGATGCTGCCCATGCGCATTCTGGCGATTGGGGCAAATGTCTGTTTCATCGGGTACGGGGCCATGGGCATGTATCTGCCCGTCCTTGCCCTGCATCTCGTGCTGCTGCCGATCAATTTGGCCCGCCTATGCACGCTGATCGGCCCTTCCGGCGACAGGATGGAGAGCGCCCAACAGTCGCTCATCGATGACTCGCCTCTGCCAGGGGCGTCCAGCGGATTGCTCTAGCGAATCGTGCGGTAAGCCGAATCCACGTTTGCGCGGCGAACGATGCGCCGCTCTTGAAGTGCGCCGGACCGGAAGGACTCATCAGGCGGCCTTCGGGTACTCGGTCATGATCGCGTAAAGGGCCGCGGCGTCGCGGGTGGCGCGCACCCGCTCGATCAGGCCGGGCTCGCGCAGGACGCGGGCGACCCGCGACAGCGCCTTGAGATGGTCCGCCCCGGCCCCTTCGGGGGCCAGGAGCAGGAACAGGATATCGACCCGTTGACCATCCAGGGCCTCGAACTCGATAGGCTTCTCCAGCCGCGCCATCAGGCCGAAGATGCGGGTCAGGCCCGGCAGCTTCCCGTGCGGGATGGCGATTCCCTCGCCGATTCCCGTGGAGCCGAGGCGCTCCCGCTGCAGCAGCGCCTCGAAGACGGCGGTCTGGTCGAGGCCCGTCAGCCGCGCCGCATGGAGCGCCAGCTCCTGAAGAGCCTGTTTTTTACCGTTGACGCGAAGCGCGGGCAGAACGGCTTGGGGGTCGAGGAAGTCCAGCAAGGGCATCGATCAAGCTGCATATGTTGTGAGGCCGATATGGCCTCGCACTGGTCCAAGCAAGTCCCGGGCCAAAACGGCAAAACCCGTCAAGACTGCGCCGGCGGAGGGTCGACCCATCCGATCGCCCCGTCGCCGCGGCGGTATACGACGTTCACGCGGCCGGAGCTAGCGTGGATGAACACCAAAGCGGCCGCGCCGGTCAAATCGAGCCGCATCACGGCGTCGCTCACCGATAGACGGTGCAGCTCCTTCGTGGTCTCCGCAATCACTACCGGGTGGTAACCCTCTTCCTCGATAGCCTCGTCGCTCGGGGCCTCGAACACCGAATAGGGCGCCGCGAGGCTGGGGCTGCGGCTGCTTCCGGAGGAGGCAGGGTGATCCTTGAGCCTCTGCTTGTAGCGGCGAAGACGCCGTTCGATCCGCTCGGCGCTCTGGTCGAAGCTGGCATAGGCGTCCTGGGCGGCCCCCGTGGCCTCGAGGGTCATGCCCGAATTCAGGTGAAGAACGCAATCCGTCCGGAAGCCGGCCCCGTCCCGGGTGACCGTCACATGGCCCGAATAGCCCCCGTCGAAATACTTGGTCAGCGCGCCGGCCATGCGCGCCTGCACCTGGGACCTAAGGGCCTCGCCGATATCGAGATTCTTGCCGGATACCCTCAGTGACATGGCGATCTCCTTGGTTCGTTTCCCCGTGCGCCCTTGAGCGGCGCACCATTCGGACCGGAAAAACCGGTTCTGCTTTTTCGCGCGATACGCTTGCCCGGACGGTTGCCGGTCGCGGTGAGTCTTGATGGGATGATGATGGTTTCAATGAGGTCAAAACCAGCCTTGAGGTTTTTATCGGTTACGATGCCTTCCGACGATGCTTGCTCATTCGTCGCCGTTCGGCCGATGAGGGAATGCGGAGGGCCTCGCGGTATTTCGCGACGGTCCGGCGAGCGACTTCGATACCTTCCAGCTTCAATTTTTGGGCAATTGCATCATCCGACAGCACAGCTCCGGGGGCCTCGGCTCCGATCAACTGTCCAATCCGGTGCCGCACGGCATTCGACGAATGCCCGCCCTCGCCCGCGGCCGCATTGAAGAAATACTTCATCTGGAAGACGCCGCCAGCCGTGCCGATCGCCTTGTTGGCGACCACCCGTGAGACAGTTGATTCGTGCATGCCGATCGCTTCGGCCACATTCTTGAGGGTGAGCGGCCGAAAGGCCGCGACCCCGTGCCGGAAGAAGCCGTCCTGTTGCCGGACGATCTCGGTCGCAACCTTCAGGATCGTCTTCGCCCGCTGGTCCAGGCTGCGTGTGAGCCAATGGGCGCTCTGCAAGCATTCGGACAGAAAAACTTTCTCCTCGTCATTGCGCACCGCCTGGACGACCTGGGCGTGGTAGGTGCGGTCGAGAAGGATGCGCGGCAGGGTGTCGGGGTTGAGCTCGACCAGGAAGGCCCCATCGGGAGCGGCGCGGACGAAAACGTCGGGAACGAGCACGTCGATGGGCACGGACGTGAAGGCGAGGCCGGGTTTTGGCTTGAGACGGCGGATCTCGGCCAGCATGTCGGCCAGATCCTCCTCGTCGACGCCGCACAGCCGCTGGAGAGCCGCGAAATCCTGCCGCGCCACCAGGTCGAGGCGCGCGAGCAGCGCCTCCATGGCTGGATCGAGCCGGTCGCGATCGCGCAGCTGGATGGTCAGGCACTCGGCGAGATTCCGCGCGCCCACCCCCGGAGGATCGAAGCCCTGGATGAGCCGCAAACCCGCCTCGACGGCGGCAGGTGACGCCCCGACCGCATCGGCGATGTCCTCCAAGTCCTCGGTGAGGTAGCCGGCCTCGTTCAGGCTGTGGATCAGGTGCTGACCGATGGCGCGCGCCTGGGGATCGGCGGATGCCAGGTCGAGCTGCGCCTCGAGATGCTCCGTGAGGCTCGCCGCGCGGGCAAGGGTCGCCTCCAGCTCGGGCTTGATGTCGGTTTCGCCCCCGGACGCGCGGGTGGAGCCGCCCGATGAGGTTCCCTTGGGGACAGGCAGCGGCCGGGGAGCGCTTCCGCCCATGAAGCCGTCCGCGGACCGGGCGGTCTGGGCGCGGGATGCCGAAATACGCGGCAGCGCGCCGCCTTCCGCCTCCTGCAGGAGAGGATTTCGCTCGAGCTCGGCTTCCACATAGGCGCAAAGCTCGGCGTGGGAGAGCTGCAGAAGCTTGATCGACTGAAGCAGCTGCGGAGTCATCACCAGGGACTGGCCTTGGCGTAGTTCGAGCCGTTGCATTGAACTCATGACGGCATCCAGCGAACCTCTCGCATGTCTTAAGCATGCCCTCTTGGTTTACTGCGCCGTCTGCCCGCCGTCAAAAGGGAAGGTTTCCTAAGGTTAGGTCTTGTTCATGATCCGACGTGGTCGCAGGCTCGCAGCCGGGCCTGCCGATCCTATATGGACAGGATCATTCATCCCGAACCGCGGGAGACGGGGATGCAGAACGACGAGCCGGAAGCCCCTGCCGCCTTGGACGAGGCGACGCTTGCCTTCGCGCAGCGGGTCTTCGGCCATGCTCGGGCCGGGCGCGCGGCGGAGCTGGCGAAACTCCTCGGAATGGGCCTTCCGGCGAATCTGCGCAACGAGAAGGGCGACAGCCTTCTCATGCTCGCGTGCTATCACGGGCACGTGGAGGCCGCCCGGCGGCTTCTGGAGCATGGGGCCGATCCGGAACTCGCCAACGATCGCGGCCAAACTCCTCTGGCGGGCGCGGCCTTCAAGGGCGATGCAGACATGGCGCGGCTGCTCCTGGAACAAGGCGCGAGGGTCGACGGCGCGGGCCCGGACGGAAAGACCGCCCTGATGATCGCCGCCATGTTCGACCGCATGGAGATCGTGGAACTGCTGCTCGCCTCGGGAGCGGACCCGGCCGCAAGGGATGCCGGGGGCCTTACGGCCGCGGACGCAGCGCAGAAGATGGGCGCCTTGAACACCGGGGCCCGGCTGGCGCAGCCCAGCCAGGCTTGAAGAGCCGAGAGGGTTATGAGCCGACCCCTCAGGATGAGGGTCGGAGGCAGGAGCCGACCTGCTGAGGGTGAGGCTTGCACGGCTTGTCTCGTCCAGCCTCCTCCTAGGCCTTGGCCACGCCGACCGTGTCGGCCATCTGGGCCCCACGGGTGCCGAGGGGCTGATGACTGCCCTCGGTGGTGTCCTTGGATGTCTGGTGCTCCATCTCGGCGTTGACCTCCGCACCCACCAGCACCACGATGCTGGAGATCCAGATCCACGTCATGAAGCCGATGACGGCGCCGAGGGAGCCATAGGTCTCGTTGTAGCTGCCGAAGTTCGACACGTACCAGGAGAACAGCATCGACACCGCGAGCCACAGCACCGCGGCCACGACGCCGCCGGGCGTCACCCATTTCCACTCCGCCTTGTCGCGGCTCGGGCCGAAGCGATAGAGCAGCGCCAAGCCGAGCACCACGCAGGCCAGGAGAACCGGCCACCGGGCAATCGACAGGAGCCATTCGGCCCTGCTCCCGAGCCCGATGAAATTCAGCAGGATCGGCAGAACGATGATTCCGCCAACCGCCGTGAGCAGGAACACGATGGCGCCCAGGGTGAAAGTCAGTGACATGAGGTTGAGCTTGATAAAGCTTCTCTTCTCCTCCTCGTCGTAGACGATGTTGAGGGCGTCGAAGACGGCCTTCATGCCCGCATTGGCGCTCCACAGCGAAATGACCAGACCAATCACAAAGCTCAGTCCCAGGGTTCCCCCGCCCTGCGAGGCGATGCGGGTGACCTGCTCGCGAATGATGTCGAGGGCCCCGCCCGGCATGATCCCCGACAGGGTGTTGAGGTGATCCTGGATCGTTACCGGGTCGGCGAAAAGGCCGTAGATGGACACCAGAGCGGCGATGGCCGGGAAGACGGCCAGCAACGCATAATAGGTGACGCCGGCTGCGACCGACATCACCCGGTCCTTGTTGAATTCCTCATAGGTCCGCCACAGGATGTCCTTCCATCCCTTGGCGGGAATCTCCGTCGGGGTGTCGGCGTGCCGGCCGCGTCCGCTCTCCTGGGTCGCCTGCTCCGGCGGCGCATGCTGCTTCTCGCCAAAGCCCCTGTCCGCACCGTCATCGCGACTACCGGCCCCATTCTGTTGCGGACGCCTGGCATGGGCGGGCCTTGCGGCGCGCTCGCTTCCGGCGATCACCCGGATCAGGGCCCAGCCGAGGACGACCGACATCATGGTGGCTATCGCGGTCGGAGACTGACCTTCGCGGGGTGGCTGGACAGCAGGATTGTTCGCCATGATCGGGCCGGGCCTCGTTGATCGGATGCCAAACGGACAGGCTTGGCTCCAATCTAACCTCTTGAGGAAGCGGCGGTTCCGGCAGCCGCGTGGCGTCGGCCCGCGATCACGATCCGATCGCCGGACTGCTCATACGGCGTTTCGACGCCCTAGAGGCGGAAATCCTCGCCGAGATAGAGGCGGCGCACGTCTTCGTTGGCCACGATGGCATCCGGGTGGCCTTCGGTCAGAACGCGGCCCGAATGGATGATGTAGGCGCGATCGATCAGGCCAAGGGTCTCGCGGACGTTGTGGTCGGTGATCAACACGCCGATGCCGCGGCGGGTCAGGTGCCGCACGAGGTTCTGAATGTCGCCGACCGCGATCGGGTCGATGCCCGCGAAAGGCTCGTCGAGCAGCATGAAGGTCGGCTCGCCGGCCAGCGCCCGGGCGATCTCGCAGCGCCGCCTCTCGCCGCCCGAGAGCGCGATGGACGGGGCCTTGCGCAGGCGCGTGATGTTGAACTCGTCGAGCAGCGCGTCGAGCTTGCGCTCGCGCTCCTTGCGGCTCGGCTCGACGATCTCGAGCACCGCCCGGATGTTGTCCTCCACGTTGAGGCCGCGAAAGATCGAGGCCTCCTGCGGCAGGTAGCCGATGCCGAGGCGCGCACGGCGGTACATGGGCAGCTGCGTCACCTCGTGGCCGTCGAGACTGATGACGCCCTTATCGGCCGAGACCAGACCGGTGATCATGTAGAAGATGGTGGTCTTGCCCGCGCCGTTGGGCCCCAAGAGGCCAACGGCCTCGCCGGCCCGCACATTGAGGGCGGCCTCATGCACCACCGTGCGGCCGCGATAGCTCTTCTGCAGTCCTTTGACGGCCAGCACGCCAGGTCCGCCGAAGACCGACACGGGTCCGGACGCCTCATAGAACTGGTGGCCGGGGGCGGCGAGCTCCGTCTCCAGGAGGCGCGAATCCGCCGGACGTGCTTGAGAGCGGTTGAAGAGTGGTTTCAAAGGGCCAATCGCTGCAATGGGAGGGATTTTACCGAAGCGGCTCCAAGTCGTCTCAGTTCGTCGCCGGCGGCTTCTTGGGCTGTGCCGCCGGTTTGGCGCCAGCCGCCGCGCCTGCTCCGGTCGGGGCTGGGCCGCCACTGCCGGGGACGAATAGGGCCCTGACCCGTCCGCCCTCCACATTAGCCACGCCCGTATCGAGGTCGTAGACGACCCGCTCGCCCTTCGTGACGTTCGGTCCGTCGCTGAGCACGGCGTTGCCGGTGAGGAAGATCTTGTTGGCCGTGCGATCGAAGCTGGCGTTGTTGCCGGTGGCGACCTGGGTCTTCGACACGATCGTGACAGGCCCCTTGCAGTCGATCTTCTTGATCGAGCTGTCATTGGCGCCTGCCGCCGCGGGCGGGCCGCCGCCTTCTCGATTCTGCTCGTAGTAGACGGTCATGAGCGTGCAGTTCATGGTGCTCTCGCCCTGAACCGCCACCACGTTGCCGGTGAAGACCGCCCGGCCCTCCTTGTCGAAAACGTCGAGGCTGTCGGCGTCGATCTTGATCGGCTCCTTGCTGGATCCGAAATTGCCGAAGCCGACGGCGCGCTCCTTGCCGGCGCTCACCTGGGCCGACGCGGCGGCGATCCAGAGCGGCGCCGAAAGGAGAAGCGCGCCCGCGAGCGCGGCGTGTCTGAAGGTGATCATGGCTTTGAACTTGTGGGTTGGGCCGACGGGGCCGCAGAGGCGGTGCCCGCAGGATCGGATGCGGGGGAGGACGGGTCGGACGCCGAGCCGCGGAACGTGGTGCTGACCCGGCCCTTGAAGTGCAGGATCTTGCCGTTGTCCTTGACCTCGAGGCCCGCGGCCTCGATCAATCCGTTGTTCATGGACACGGTGACGGGTTCCTTGGACACCACGGTGCCGGCCTTGAAGTCCACAAAGGCCGAGCGGAGCTTGACGTCCTGTCCGCCATCGGTCCGGACGCGTACATCCTGGCGCAGGTTCATCTGCTCCTTCTGGGTGTTCAGCACGCCGACGGCGGCTTCGAGCCGGGCGACGCTGCCCCGGTCGTCCGTGACGAGGCGGGCCCGGAGGTCCTTCAACTCGACGAGGTTCGGGTTCTTGACGTCCTGCGTGGCGGCGCTCGCCGTTACCTCGTAGGGACGATTGTCGTTGCGGAAGCCCGTCAGCTTCGGGCTTTCCATGGTGACGTTCGTGCCGTTCACCGAGATGGGGCCGACCGTCAGACCCTCGATGTTCCGGAACGGATCGAGATACGCCACGAGGCCCAGCGCGACGATTGCCAGGAAGGCCCCGACCGGAATGACGATCTTGGCGAACCGGACCCAATGCGAATGCCGGCGGGCTTTGGAGAAGGCGCGCGAGCGTGCGACGGCCTGCGAGGCCGGGCTGCCGCCTATCGTCGTGATGCCGCTTGTTCCCGCCACTCTCGAAAAACCCCTCATTGCCGCAAACAGGCCGGTGCCATGACTGAAAGCCATGGCAATGTTGTGACGGACAAGGATTTTATGCGTGAAAGTTTAAGCCGCCGTCAA
Organism: Microvirga aerophila; assembly: GCF_003332305.1. Lineage (GTDB taxonomy): Bacteria > Pseudomonadota > Alphaproteobacteria > Rhizobiales > Beijerinckiaceae > Microvirga > Microvirga aerophila. Next base: position 62,055 of record NZ_QOIO01000015.1, read on the forward strand.
CTATGGGCGAAGATGTCGGTCTCGGGCCATCCCAGAAGGTCGAGCTGGGACCTTGTCGGCAGGAACGAAAAGCACTGATGCGCCACGCCCAGCCGGTTCTCCCGCTCCAGCATGCGGTCGAGCTTCTCCCGCAGGGCATGCAGGTGCAGGACGTCCGACGCCGCATAGTCGAGCTGCGCCTGGGTGAGCGTGTCCGCGCCCCAGTCGGAGGATTGCTGCTGCTTAGAGATTTCCACGCCGAGCTGCTCGCGCACCAGGTCCTTCAATCCGTGCCGGTCCGTATAGGTACGTACCAGCCGGGAGGCGACCTTGGTGCAATAGACCGGGCGCGGCATCACCCCGAAAGCGTGGAACAGGACCGCGAGGTCGAACCGCGCGAAGTGGAAGATCTTGAGCACGCTCTCGTCGGACAAAACCCGAATTAGGTTTTGCGGGACAGGTCCGTCCTTGAGGATCTGCACCACGTCGGCGGTGCCGTCGCCGGTCGAGATCTGCACCACGCAGAGCCGGTCGCGGTGCGGGTTGAGCCCCAGGGTCTCGGTGTCGATCGCAATCGCCGGGCCCGGCTTGTAGTCCGCGGGCAGGTCGCCGCGATGGAAACGCACTGTCATGAGAAGTCCAGATCGGAATGGGTTCGCCAATGCCTGTAGCGCATGATCCGCCGAAGTGTAAGCGGTTCGGCCGCAGGATCATGGGTCGCTTCGAGAAGAGAGCGAGAAATGCGCCTGCGGGCCGGAAAAACAGACCCCGCCGGGGCGGGGCCTGTTCGGGACCTTGGCCGGCTTTGGGCCTCAGTAGCAGGTGCGAACCCTGCGCACCACGGCATTGCCGTTGCGGGTGACGATTCGGCGACGTTCGAAGAAGCAGCGGCTATAGGCCGGGTATGCGGCAGGCCGGTAGTAGGGCTGGGTGGCCGCGTTGGCGATCGCCCCCAGGGCCAGGCCGCCGATCAGGCCCGCCACCACTGCGCCCCCGCCGTCATAGGAGCGCCGATAATATCCGTAGGGATAACCGCCGCCGTAATATCCATAGTATCCGTAGCGGGGGCCGTAATAGGCGCGGCGGTAGCCTCCGCCCCAGCCATAGCCGCCACCGTAATAGGCTGGCCGGTACCCGCCACGCCAGCCGTAACGGGGCCCGTAAGCGGCGGGACGGTAGCCTCCGCGCCATCCGTAGCGCGGGCCATAAAAGCCGCCGCCGCGATAGAACCCTCCGGGCCGAGTTGCGACGAAACCCGGTCCGCCGCCCCGGAAGCGCACCGCACCACCACCGCCGCCCACGCGAACCACGCGGTAGCCTTGAGCTTCGGCGGGCGTCGGCTCGATGGTGGCAGCGCCGCCCATGGTCAGGGCGGCGAGGGTCAGAACCTTGAGAGCCATTCTCATGGCGTCCTCCACATTCGCAGGAACTCGCTCAATCCGACAACGTGACCCACAGCTTCGATGTTCCGCTTTTGTTTTGCGCCGCTTCGACGCAAGACCACAAGCTGCCGGGAGGCGCTTCTGGCAGAGCCGGCTCTCGCGACAGGCCTGAATTCCATCTCCCGATGGGATTTTTTGTCAGCACCGGCTCAGGCGTCGGAACGGAGAAATTGACGTTACGTTAACTGACAACGACGCGTTCCTCCGAGCCCGCGATATGTCAGGGAGATTTCTCGATGCGTGTAACCTTGTTGACCACTGTTGCGGCGGCGGCTCTTTCACTGAGCGTTGCTGCCATGGCTCAGACAGGCGGGTCCTCGGGCGGCGCTTCCGGATCCGGCGGCTCCTCCACGGGCGGTTCCACCACCGTTGCCCCGAGCGGCGGTTCGTCAGGCGGATCCTCCGGCGCGACCGGCGGGACGTCCGGTAGCACCTCGGGCTCGACCTCCGGCAGCGCTGCATCCGGCAGCTCGAATCCTACATCGGACAACGCCTCGTCGGGTGCATCGGGCACCACGTCCGGCAGCAATTCCGCCGGCACGTCGGGCACGAGCGGGACCAACACCAGCGGCACGAACAACACCACCACCGGCGGCGCTTCGGGCACGAACAACAGCAGTTCGGCCTCCCGCCCGTCGAATGAAACGAACACGACCGGAAGCACCTCAAGCTCGACGAGCGTCAACGTGACTTCCGAGCAGCGGACCGAAGTCACACGCGCCTTCAGCAGCGTGAAAGTCGAGCCGGTCACTAATGTCAGCTTCAGCGTGAACGTCGGCACGGTTGTTCCGACCACTGTCACGACCCTGCACACCTGCCCGGGCGAAGTTGTCCGCATCCTGCGCGGTCTTCCCGAGTGCCGCTACATCGTGGTGCGCGACCAGATCGTCATCGTCGAGCCGTCCACGCGCAAGATCGTGACCGTGATCGAGCGCCGCGGCTGATCCTGGGTTCCGAGCCCGCGCAAAGCCCACCCGTGGGGGCCGCCTCAGCCCCCACGGACCGGCTCCCGCGAAGAGCCGGGAAATCACGAATTATTGATCTCAATTTGGCCATATAACGCGTCTGAGACGGTCCCAGGGACCAGTGTCTCGCTTGAGAACGCGACCACTCCGCACCATCTCAATCATGCGGACCTCTATTCCCCGCATTCCCTTTGTGCTTGGTCCGCGAACTCAACGACCTAGGTCAATTTTAAGCCCGCCATCGAAGCGGGCTTTCTTTTGTCCCCATGGACTAAAAAGGCGCCTGGGCGGCGCAAACCGGACCCCCAGGCGCGTGATTTCCCGGCTCAGTGCTTCGTCGTATCCGAACTGTTGATGGCAATGCGCTTCACGTGCGAAGCCGCCTGGACCGTCTTGGGCATGGCGACGGTCAGGACGCCGTTCTTGAACGAGGCTTCCACCTTGTCCTCGTCGACCTCCCAGGCCAGTGGGATACGACGCTCGAAGCGGCCGTAATACCGCTCGGTGAACGCGCGCTCCTTGTCCTCCGACTCCGATTTCTTCTCGCCGCGGATGGTCAGGACGCCCTCGTTCATCAGCACTTCCACATCCGTCTCGTCGAGGCCCGGAAGTTCGGCGCAGACGCGCACCTCCTTGTCGCTCTCGATGACTTCCACGCTCGGCCATCCCGCCAGGCGGCCCGCGGCGCCGAACGACGCGAGATCGAAGCCGCGGAAGACGTCGTCGAAGAGCCGATTCATCTCGCGATGCAGGGTCATGAAGGGATCGCCCTCTTCGCGATAGCGGCTCGGGGTCTGCTGGGTGCGACCCCATGGGATGAGATCGCGCATGTTCATGATGTTCTGCTCCTGTCTGTTGGCGTTGAACGCAAGAGGTTGGAACCGACGCCGGCAAGAGCCGGCGTCGGCCCGAGATCCGATCCCTCCTAGGCCGCTTTGTCGTGCTCGATGACCTTGTGGCCCCGGCTGGTGCCGATCTCGATGCGACGCGGTTTCATCTCCTCGGGCACCTCGCGCACGAGGTCGATCGTCAACAGGCCGTTCTCGAGTTTCGCGCCCGTGACGTTGACGAAATCCGCCAGGTTAAACGTCTGCTTGAAGTTACGGGTCGCGATGCCCCGGTGCAGGAACTGCCCGTTCTCCTGCTCGGGGTGCTTCTGGCCCGTCACCAGCAGCGCGTTCTCTCTCTGGGTGATCTCTATCTCGTCAGGCGCAAAGCCAGCCACCGCCATGGTGACCCGGTATTGGTCGTCACCGCTCTTCTCGACATTGTACGGCGGCCAGTGGGGCGCGCTCTCGGCGCGTGCGGTCTGGTCGATCATGTCGAACAGACGGTCGAAGCCGACCGTGGAGCGGTAAAGGGGAGAGAGGTCGAATGCCGTTCTCATAGCTACATCCTCCATTGAGCAACGTAACCACGGACGCGCCGGACACCGCCGGCGCCCGATCAGCCAAGCTGTTGAAAAGCCTTGGCATTGCTGATGTTAGGAAGCGCTTTTCAGGTTTTCAAGACCTCTTAACCATCTCCTGCGTAGAATAAGATGCTCCCTCGAACATCCTGCCGGCGACGGCCTTCGCGGTCAGCGGAGACAGGCCTGAGGCGCGGCAGGAACGGAGCCTATCGCAGACCGAACCGGAACCCGTTTGTCTCATTCGTTCGAAAGCCCGATGATCTCCATCAGCCCCTCCCGCTTCATCCGTAAATCCTGCGCCGTCGCGGCGATCGTTGCCGGCGTGGCGAGCTTCTCCGTCGCGCCCGCCTTGGCGACATTGCCTGACACCCAGAAGGCGAGCGTCGCGCCGCTGGTGCGCGCGGTGACGCCCGGCGTCGTCAACATCGCGACCCGCGGAGTCGAGACGGTGGACAACCCGCTGCTGCAGGATCCCGATTTCCGTCAGATGATGGGCATTCCGGACGAGGCCGTGCGACGGGAGACCCGCTCTGCCGGCTCGGGCGTGATCGTCGACGCCGCGCGCGGCTACGTGCTCACCAACAACCATGTGGTCGAGAAGGCCAGCCAGGTCGAGGTCACCACGAAGGACAATCGGCGCTTTCCGGCCGAGGTGGTGGGCCGCGATCCCGCGACCGATATCGCGGTGCTGCGGATCAGACCGGATCGCCTCACCGCGGTTCCGCTCGGGGACAGCGACCGCATCGAAGTTGGCGACTTCGTGCTGGCGATCGGCAACCCGTTCGGCCTGGGCCAGACGGTGACGTCCGGCATCGTGTCGGCGCTTGGTCGCTCGGGCCTGAGCCAGGACGGCTACGAGGATTTCATCCAAACCGACGCGTCGATCAATCCGGGCAATTCCGGCGGCGCCCTTGTGACCCTCGACGGCCGTCTTGTCGGCATCAACACGGCGATCATCTCGCCCAAGGGCGGCAATGTGGGCATCGGTTTCGCGGTGCCGATCAACATGGCGCGGCGCGTCATGGAGCAGATTGTCGAATACGGGGAGGTGCGGCGCGGCCGCATCGGTGTCGGCATCCAGGACCTGACCCCCGATCTTGCCCAGGCGATGGGCTCCCGTCGCGGCCAGGGCGCGATCATCGGCAGCATCGAGCCGCGCTCGCCCGCGGCCAGGGCCGGTCTCTCGAAAGGAGACGTGGTGACCGCCGTCGACGGGATCGCGGTCAACAGCGCCGCGCAGCTGCGCAACGCGCTTGGCCTGACGCCGGCCGGAAACGAGGTGGAACTTGCGATCGAACGCAAGGGCGCGCCGATCGTGTCGCGGGTCCGGATCGAGCCTGAAGCCAGGAGGGCAGTCCGCCGCTCGTCCCGCTAGCGCATCGCGCGGAACCGGAGATCCGCGTCAGCGAAAAGTGGATCCGGTTTTCCAATCCGTACGATGCACCGCCGATAGACCTATAGAGTGGGGCATCAGCCTACAGCTTGCTGCGACCGGGCGGGGCCTGACTCTCGAACTGCTTGTAGATCGTCTCGGCCACGGTGAGGAGGTCCTCGCGGCCGATCCGGCCGGCGACCACATAGGACAATCCGTCATCGATCCAGGAGAAGGCCGAGACCCCGTCCTGGTTCTCGAACCGAAACGCCGTCGACCCCTCAGCGTCGCCGGAGCGGGCATAGAGCGTGAGCCGGTTGCCGCGTCCATCCTCGTACATGAACATGGCCGCAGGCTGGTTCCCGGCCGGGAGCAGGCGTCCGCCCATCAGGCGATAGCCGTTCTGGTTGAGATTGGGCGCCACGAGTGGCTTGCCCAGCCGGCGCGACAGCCACTGCACCAGGTGGGCCTCCTGATCGGCCGCGACCTCCACCGGATGCAGCCGTTCGGTCACATAGGTCCGGTAGGCCGTGATGGCGTCGCCGGCGGCGTTCGTCCCGTGGGTGAACGGCCGCAGGTGCCCGTCCCTGATCCAGGCGCTGCCCAAGGCTCCGCACACGAGGCCGATGGCGAGCCAGGCGACAGCGGCCGCCACGGAGGCGAGCCTGAAGCGCGGCGCACGGCGTTTTGCCCCCATGAGATTGGCCACCCGCAGGCGCGCCGGAATCGGCTCGCTCGCCTTGAAGGCCAACCGGGCGCGCAGGGCCTCCCGATGCTTGGCTTCGAGAGCGGTCTCGGCGGCGGCGGTCGGGTTCGCGGCAAGGTATGCCTCCACCTCCTCACGGCGCGCTGGCATGAGCCGCCCATCGATGTAGGCCTGCAGATCGTCCTCGCCGATGGGACGCTCATCCGTCACTTGACCCTCCTGAGAGCGGCGCTGCGCCCGACTTCGATAAACTGCCGCATTTTCTTGCGCGCCCGGCTGAGGCGCGACATGACCGTGCCGAGAGGAACGTCGAGCGCCTGGGCGGCCTGCTCATAGGACAGGTCCTCGACTCCCACCAGCAGCAGCACCGAGCGCTGCTCTTCGGGCAGCGCATCAAGCCCCGTGATGATGTCGTCCATGCGGACCGAACCGTCCGGATCTCCCGCGAAAGCCGGGACGTTCTCCAAAGCCTCGGCGCCCACATGGGGCCCGCGCCTTTTGCGCTGCCTGATGCCATTGAGGAACAGGTTACGCTCGATGGCGAAGAGCCAAGCCTTCAGGTCACCATCGTGGCGGCGCTGGCTCCAGCGGGCGATGGCCCGCTCGAGAGTATCCTGGACGAGATCGTCTGCGGCCTCGTCATCGCGCAGCAGCGCCCATGCGTAGCGCCTCAGGCCGGGAATCAGCGGCTCGATCAGGGAAGCGATCTCGTCCACGGGTCTTTTACGTCCCTTCATGCGCCGGAGGCTGTCGGATCGCCTTGAGCGTCCGGCGCGTGCGAGGTCTTTTTAAGGCGTCGCCACGTGCCAGACCTGGTTGACGCCGTCGCCGGTGACGTCGCCAGCCTTGGTGTCCTTGACCCAGGTATAGAGCGGCTTGGATTTGTAGGCCCATTGCATCGACCCGTCGTCCCGCTTCACGACGGTCCAGTCCCCGTCCGCCTTCGCGCCTGCGGAGGCCATGAGGGGCGGCCAGTTCGTGGCGCAGGGGCCGTTGCAGTTCGACTTTCCGGCCGCATCCTTGTCGAAGGTGTACAGGGTCATCCCCTTGGCGTCGACCAAGGCCTTGCCCTTGCCGGTCTCGGCGACTTTGGCCGGAGCGGCCGTCTGAGCGGTGGCGCAGGTTGCGGCCAGCAAGGCACCTGCCAAGGCTGCAGAGCACGCGAGAAACTTCATGATTCTTCTCCCCTGGTCGATCATGACCACGCCCGCTAAGACACGCGCCAACGGACATTATTCCAGCCTGTCCTACAATTATTGCTGACTGACCGATTTACCGTCGAGGTTGGTCTCAGCCCATCGTGTTCCGCTAACAGGCAGCAGCTCGGCATGAGCGGAAAAGCGCACTCATGCGATGGCAGTTAGCAGTCGCAGCGGCCAACTTCATTTCCGCTTTTTGCGCAATGGAACGCGCTCGCAGAGACGCCCTATCAGGGACGAATCCTGCTCCAATCCGGATGACGTCGAATGGGGAGGTCGTGGCGTGTCGCCAAAACCAGGCATGGCGTACTTCTCAAATCTGAGAAGGATTGGTGCCCAGGAGAGGATTGTACCTTTGCCCCTGGTATATAAGCAATATCAAATACTTAGCACACCCTTGAATTGCTCGTGTGTACCACCGTTGTGTACTCATGTCGAGCCATCATAGGTCACAAATGCGGCCCTGACGGGTGTGATCGCCGCCGGCAACGGCGTCGCAAACCTTATGACAAAAGGCCCCGGATTTCTCCGAGACCTTTCCACTCTTAAAGGAGAATGGGACTTAGAAGCCGCCCATGCCACCCATGCCGCCGCCCATTCCGCCACCTGGCATCGCCGGAGCAGCGTCATTCTTAGGCGTCTCAGCAACCATGGCTTCGGTGGTGACCAGCAGACCGGCCACGGACGCTGCATTCTGCAGAGCCGTACGGACGACCTTCGCCGGATCGACGATGCCAGCCTGAAGCAGATCCACGAACTCCTCCGTCTGGGCGTTAAAGCCGAAGGTGTCGGAGCCAGTGTTGTCATTGATCTTGCCGACCACCGTCGAGCCTTCCACGCCGGCGTTCTCGGCGATCTGGCGGATCGGAGCCTCAAGGGCACGCAGCACGATGTTGATGCCAGCCTTCACGTCCGGGTTGTCCGTGGTGAGCTTGGCAACCGCAGCCTTGGCGCGCAGCAGAGCCGTGCCGCCGCCGGGAACAATGCCCTCTTCCACCGCAGCGCGGGTGGCATGCATGGCATCATCCACGCGATCCTTCTTCTCCTTCACCTCGATCTCGGTCGAACCGCCGACGCGGATCACCGCGACACCGCCTGCGAGCTTGGCGAGACGCTCCTGGAGCTTCTCGCGGTCGTAGTCTGAGGTGGTCTCCTCGATCTGCGCCTTGATCTGCTGAACGCGAGCCTCAATGTCCTGCGAAGAACCAGCCCCATCAATGATGGTGGTGTTCTCCTTCTCGATGCGGACGCGCTTGGCACGGCCGAGCATATCAAGCGTGACATTCTCGAGCTTGATGCCGAGGTCTTCGGAGATCGTCTGACCGGCGGTCAGGATCGCGATGTCCTCGAGCATGGCCTTGCGGCGGTCGCCGAAGCCCGGCGCCTTCACGGCGGCGATCTTCAGGCCGCCGCGGAGCTTGTTGACCACGAGAGTGGCCAGAGCCTCGCCCTCAATGTCCTCCGCCACGATCAGCAGCGGCTTACTGGTCTGAACGACGGCCTCGAGGATCGGCAGCAGCGACTGCAAGGAGGAGAGCTTCTTCTCATGGATGAGGATGTAGGGGTCCTCGAGCTCCGCGATCATCTTCTCAGCGTTGGTGATAAAGTAGGGAGAGAGATAGCCGCGGTCGAACTGCATGCCTTCAACCACATCGAGCTCGGTCTCGGCGGTCTTGGCTTCCTCGACGGTGATCACGCCCTCGTTGCCGACCTTCTGCATCGCCTGAGCAATCATCTCGCCAATCGAAGCATCGCCATTGGCCGAAATCGTGCCGACCTGCGCGATCTCCTCAGACGAAGCGACCTTCTTGGCGCGGGCCTGGATGTCCTTCACGGCCTCTGCCACGGCCAAGTCGATGCCGCGCTTGAGGTCCATGGGGTTCATGCCGGCGGCAACCGCCTTGGCGCCCTCGCGGACGATGGCTTGGGCCAGAACCGTCGCCGTGGTGGTGCCGTCGCCAGCAACATCGCTCGCCTTCGAGGCGACCTCGCGCACCATTTGGGCGCCCATGTTCTCGAACTTGTCGGCAAGCTCGATTTCCTTGGCGACGGTCACGCCGTCCTTGGTGATGCGGGGAGCGCCGAAGCTCTTCTCCAGCACCACGTTGCGGCCCTTGGGACCGAGCGTCACCTTCACCGCATTGGCGAGGATGTCGACACCGCGCAGCATGCGATCGCGAGCGTCAGAGGAGAATTTTACGTCTTTGGCAGCCATGAGCTGAACTCCTGTTATTTATTATCTGTTCGGGGCTGGGCTGTTTAAGCGGCCTTCTGAGCCGCGGCAGACTGCTCGATCACGCCCATGATGTCGGACTCCTTCATGATGAGGAGATCCTGACCGTCGATACGCACCTCGGTGCCGGACCACTTGCCGAACAGCACACGATCGCCGGCCTTCACGTCGAGAGCAGCGACCTTGCCGCTCTCGTCACGGGCGCCAGGGCCGACGGCGACGATCTCGCCCTCTTGCGGCTTCTCCTTGGCGGTGTCCGGGATGATGATGCCGCCGGCCGTCTTCTCTTCGGCCTCAATGCGGCGGACGACGACGCGGTCGTGCAGCGGACGGAATGTCATAGGCAAGCCTCCTCGATATGGAATTAGAGGCACTCGTCTGCGCCGAGCAGCATGTTTAGCACTCGACGCATCAGAGTGCTAAGGCGAGTTGATAGACCGATGCTCGGCCGGAGGCAAGCTTATCCTCGAGGATGGGTAAGGCCCGGGCGAACCGTAACCTTTTAAGAAGCGTTGAACCCTAGAGGCCGCTTGGCCGTTCAGAGATGGGGTTCAGCAGTGTTGAGTATCGATGCCGTTGAAGAAGTCTGTGAGAGCAGGCAGACGACCCTCGTGATCCACCCGGCCATTCGTCGGGCCATCAAAGGGTACGAGGAAAGCTTCTACGTTGGGCTACGCTGCTTTCTGGCAGGCGAATCCGACGGCCTATACTTCCTCCCGCTCGAGGGGGCGGGCTACGTGCGCCTCATCTTCTCGAAGCGAACTTCGTCTGGAGGGCACAATCTTCTCAGGATTGACCCACTGACGAAGGAGGGACTAACGCGGATCAAAGCATCCTTAGGCTGACCATATCTAAAGCCATACTGTTGCCTGTTCCCGTTGGGCATCCATAGCAGGCGGTTGGCCATCGGCGCCGCGGCCAATGACCAGAGATGCCGCTATAGGCTTCTATAAGGTTTAGTGCGGCCTGCGCCAAAAACGGGAGTGGCCGACCGAATCTCATGGTTTCATGGTGCCACTATCGATAACCGGACGCCTGCAATTCAAACAGTTCGGCGTAGCGCCCGCCTGATGCAACAAGCTCTTCGTGTGAGCCAGCCTCCACGACCTTCCCATTCTCGAGAACGAGGATGCGGTCTGCCATCCGCACGGTCGAGAACCGGTGCGAGATCAGAACCGCGGTTTTGCCTGCGCTAAGATCCCTGAACCGCTGGAAAACCTCGTATTCTGAGCGAGCGTCGAGAGCAGCAGTCGGCTCGTCCAGGACGAGGACCTCGGCATCCCGCATGTAAGCTCGTGCAATAGCGATCTTCTGCCATTCGCCCCCGGAGAGATCCGCCCCCTCATGGAACCGCTTCCCGAGCGGCTGGTCATACCCTTGGGGCAAACGTTGGATGATGCGATCAGCGAGGCTCCGCTCCGCGGCCTGCTGGATCCGGTTGCGATCCCCGGTGGCTTCGATCCGGCCTGCTCCGATATTCTCGCCCGCCGTGAAATGAAACCGCACAAAATCCTGAAAGATGACGCCGATGTGGCGTCGCAGATCGGCCAGATCGTATTCACGCAGGTCATTACCATCGAGAAGGATCCGCCCCTCTGTTGGGTCATAAAGCCGAGCAAGGAGCTTCACGATTGTGGTCTTGCCGGCCCCGTTCTCGCCAACCAAAGCCACAACTTCGCCAGCCGCGAGCGTCAGGCTCAGGTGACGGACTGCCCATCGGTCCGAATCTGGATACCGGAAGCCCACGTTTTCTAACACGATTCCCGACCGCAGCGGCTGCGGGAAAGATCGAGGAGCTGGCGGTGAGGCGATGCTCGGGCGGACATCGAAGAATGAGAACAGATCCTCCAGGTAAAGCGCCTGCCCTACGATCTGCGAAAACCCCAAGAGCAATCCCTCGAGCAGTCCCCGCAAGCGTAGGAAGGAGCCTGACAGGAACGTCAGGTCGCCGAGGCTGAACTCGCCCTGGACGGTCCGCCATACGATCAGAGCATAGGCGAGGTAATAGGCGCATGATGCAAGGGCTGCAAAGAGCGTGCCCCATGCGGCACGGCGGATCGCAAGTCGCCGATTGTCCGCATACATGCGATCAGCGAAGCTTCTAAAGCGATCGACCAAAAAGGTGCTGAGGCCAAAGAGTTTGATTTCCTTTGCGGTTTCGACGCTCGAACCCAGGTAGCGGATGTAATCGAGCTGACGTCTTTCTGGGGTGCGAAAGTAGTTGAGCCGATAGCCCTGCGCGTTGAAATGCACCTCGCCGACAAAGGCCGGCAGGAGCGCAAGCAGGATTAGGACGATGAGCCACGGCGCATAGGCGAGCAGGCCGGCAGCGAGGGAAAGGATGGTGAGCACATCTTGTGCCTGCCCGAAAACCTGGGTGAGAAGAGTGGTTCGCCCGGTGACCTGGCGGCGAGCCCGCTCCAGTCGGTCCTGCTGATCACTGCTCTCGAATTGCTCAAGATCCAGCGTCGTCGCATGCTCCATCAGACGCACGCTGGCAAAGTTGCTGTAGCGCTCGGAGAGGAGGCTGTCGACAAGGGAACTGGCTCGCCCCAAGAGATCAGCGGTGACCGCGAGGGCCAGTTCCAAAACCAGCAGCCCACCAAGAAAATCAAGTCGGCCGCTCCCGATCCAATCGCTGAGATTTCCCCTGGCGAAGGGAGCTGTGTCTGGGCCACCACCTCATCGATGATGAGTTTTCCGATATAAAGTACCAGAATGGGCAAGACTGAACGCGTCAGTCGCAGCCCGAGACTTGCCGCTGTAAGAGCAGGGCTGGCCTGCCAAACCAGACGGAACAGAGACGGAAGGTGACGCAAGGCGCCAACCCGCTCACGCAGTGAGCGGGTGGAGGGGAACACTGGAGCAGACATCCCATTAAGATGGGGGTCCAGGGCTCACTCGTCGAGCCACCTAACTGCCACCGCCGTGGGCGGCTGGTCCCAGAACAAGGATGGAAGGCAATCGTCTCGGAGGGCGCCATGACAGACGACAATCAAGACAAATCCCATGATCAGCACGAGCACTGGAAGCACCACGGCGTTCAAGTGATCAAGGGGGATCGCCTCGATCCGAACACAGTTCAGACCCCGGGCATGTTTCGGCAGGCCGCGATCAATCATGCGCGGGTCGGAGCACAGAAGATCTGGGCTGGCACTGTGTCCATCCAGCCGAATGCCAAGACTGGAGTGCACCACCACGGCGAGTTGGAGAGCGTGATCTATGTGGTGCGAGGCAAGGCCCGCATGCGCTGGGGTGAACGGTTGGAGTTCGTTGCGGAAGCCGGGCCTGGCGACTTCATCTATGTGCCGCCCTTCGTGCCTCATCAGGAGATCAACGCCAATCCGGATGAGCCCCTCGAATGCGTTCTCGTGCGCAGCGATAACGAGGCCGTCGTCGTGAACATCACCGACGTGGATCCAGTCGAAATGCCGGAGGAGGTTTACTGGGTCGATCCGATCCACAAACAGCCGAAATAAGGGCATTTCGGAACTACAAACCCTACAAGTCAGTAACAGCCCCGGTGCTTTCCCCAGGGTGATTGCAGAGTCACTTAGCTCCCCGCAAAGCCGGCGGGATCGGCGCCAAGGACGGAGTTCACACCAAAATGCAGGTCTACCGCTCGCTGGAAGAACGATTTGCACGCATCAGCTCGATCGAGGACGCGATCGGTATTCTGCAATGGGACGCTGAGACCATGATGCCGGAAGGGGCCGCCGACAGCCGTTCGGATCAGCTCGCGACGCTTAAGGGTCTCGCCCATGAACTGCTCACCGCGCCTGACACGGGCGAGCTGCTGGCCCTGGCCGATCAAGACAGCGATCAGCTCGACGATTGGCACCGCGCCAACCTGCGTGAGATGCAACGGATCTATCTCCATGCGTCCGCCGTTCCGGCGGACCTCGTCGAGGCCAGCTCCAGAGCCGTGTCCAAGTCGGAATTGGTGTGGCGGGAGGCGAGACAGACCGGGGACTTCGCCCTCCTCCTCCCGCACTTGGCGCAGGTGCTCGCACTCCAGCAGCAAATCGGCCAAGCCAAGGGCCAGGCGCTGGAACTTTCCCCTTACGACGCTCTCCTCGACAGCTACGACCCTGGTCTTCGCCAGGCTACCATCGACCCACTCTTCGCCGAACTCGGCGCGGAGCTGCCGGGCCTGATCCAGGAGGCGCAGGAGCGCCAGAAGGAATTCTCTGCCATCCAGCCGCTCAACGGCCCCTTCCCTGTTGACGATCAACGACGCATCGGCGAGCAGTTGATGAAGGCCGTCGGGTTTGACTTCAGACAGGGACGGCTCGATGTGAGCCTGCATCCGTTCTGCGGTGGATCCACGAGCGACGTCCGGATCACCACCCGCTACAGCGAGGCAAACTTCATGAGCGCGCTCATGGGCGTGCTTCATGAGACCGGTCATGCGCTCTATGAGCAGGGCCGCCCGGAGGCGTGGCGCCGTCAGCCGGTCGGTCTGGCGCGCGGCATGAGCATGCACGAAAGTCAATCCCTGCTCATCGAGATGCAGGCCTGCCGGAGCCAGGAATTCGTCACGTATCTCGCTCCGCTCGTGCGGGAGACTTTCCAAGGTGAGGGTCCAGCCTGGAGCCCTGAAAACCTCCACCGGATCCTGACCAAGGTGGAACCGGGCTTCATCCGCGTGGACGCGGACGAGATTACCTATCCAGCCCACATTCTGGTCCGCTATAAACTCGAGAAGGCGCTGATTGCCGGCGATCTCCAGATCCAGGACTTGCCCTCAGCGTTCAATGAGGAGGTCAGGAAGCTTCTCGGTCTCACAGTTCCTAATGACAGCCTGGGATGCTTGCAGGATATCCACTGGCCTGGCGGCGCGTGGGGCTACTTCCCGACCTATACCCTTGGTGCCATGACAGCGGCCCAGCTCTTCAGAGCTGCCTGTCAGGCCGATGCAAACATCCTCTCAGGCCTGTCGAAGGGCGATTTCACCCCCCTTCGAGCATGGCTACGCGCCAATGTTCATTCGAAAGTGAGCCTGATGACCACCGATCAGCTTCTCGTGGCAGCAACCGGGCGACCACTGACTGCGGAGGTCTTCCGCACCCACCTGCGAGAACGATATCTTGGACGCTGAAGGTGCCTAAGCTGCACATGAAATCTATCATCCTCACTCTGGGTCGAGGGATCTCCCGGACAGCGACCATCCTGGTTACGGTCCTCGTTTCTCTTGGATTGCTCGCTGGACGAGCAACGGCGCAGCTCGACAGTCGTCCGTGTCGGCCAGCCCAATATGCTGACAGCACCTTCGTGGTTTGCACGGTGGATCTCCGACAATACGAGGTGAGGCTGTTCTGGCGCGGGCCGGATGGGAGGTCCTTGGCTCGTTTGACCGGCTGAAAGAGACACCGGAGGGTTCACGCCTTGCCATCGCAATGAACGCTGGCATGTACCATGAGGATCGCTCGCCCGTGGGACTTTACGTTGAGAACGGAAAAGAGCTGAAGGCGGCCAACACAAGGAATGGCCCCGGAAACTTCCACCTCAAGCCCAACGGCATCTTTGACGTCAAAGGCCGTCAGGTAGGCGTGCTCGAGACAGGAGCCTATCTGAGGCAAAAGATAAGGCCGGACTTCGCGACGCAATCGGGTCCGATGCTCGTCATCAACGGGCAAATCCACCCTCAGTTTTCGGAACAAAGCACCTCTCGAAAGATCCGGAACGGCGTTGGCGTGAAAGGCCAAGACACGGTCATGTTTGCGATTTCAGACAGCCCGGTCACGTTCAGCACATTCGCTCGCTTGTTCCGGGACGAGCTGGGCTGTGCGAATGCTCTGTTCTTGGATGGAAGTGTCTCCAGCCTCTATGCCCCTTCATGGGAGAGGATCGACTCACTCATGCCCATGGGGCCGATCGTCGGGGCTTTACGCCGACGCCTATAGTATGTGGCTTCAGCGGAAGTACAGACGTTTCAAGTCGAAGCTGTAGGCGGAAAGACGATGCCTTCAGGATCCATGCATAAAGTGGTTATTCACAAAGCCAGCGGGTACGAGCAACTGAAGCTCGAAACTCATCCCGTGCCCAAACCCAGCGATCGAGAGGTTTTGATCCGCACTGAGGCAGTGGGTGTGAACTATGCTGACATCTGTGTTCGATGGGGCGTGTACGAGTCCGCGCGCCGGTTCGTGGGCTGGCCGATCACGCCCGGATTCGAATATTCAGGCTGGGTAGAAGACGTTGGCCGTGAGGTCAAGCATGTGAAGCCCGGCGATCTGGTGTTTGGAGTCACTTTCTTCAACGGCTATTCCACGCACGTGTGTGCCCCAGCAGATCTGGTGTGGCCTAAGCCTCAGGCTTTGGACTTTGAGGCAGCCGCTGGTTTCTTGGCCGTCCACCTGACCGCGTATCATGGCTTGCTACAGAATGTGGTGATCCGGCCCGGCATGAGAGTGCTCGTGCATTCGGCCGGCGGTGGAGTGGGCTCGGCGCTCATCCAGCTCTGCAAGTTGCACAATCTGCACGTGACTGGTGTAGTGGGAAGAAGTCATAAGGTCGAGTATGTGCGCCAGCTCGGCGCAGACGCCGTGATCGACAAATCCACTCAGTCGCTTTGGGATGAGGCCAAGCGCCTCTGCCCTGACGGCTACGACCTAATCTTTGACGCGAACGGCCCTGAAACCCTGGCGCAAAGCTATGCGCATCTAAGGCCCACAGGCAAAGTGTTGGTCTATGGCTTTCATAGTTTGTTGCCCAAACAGGGTGGGTGCATCAACTACCTCAAGGCGGCCCTTGGAATGCTGAGGATGCCGCGCTTCAATCCCTTGTCGATGACAAGCGAGAACAAAGGTGTCGTGGCGTTCAATTTGTCGTTCCTCTTTCCGCGCGCCGACCTGTTGCACGAGGCTGTGAATGATCTCACCGCCTGGGTAGAAGCGGGGGACATTCGGGTGCCAAAGGTTCGTTCTTTTGCATTGAAAGATGTGGCTCAAGCTCACCGAGCTTTAGAGTCAGGCGAAACCACGGGCAAGTTGGTCTTGCGAACAGCGCCACCCTTCTTCAGTGGGGCAGCGCACGAGGCAACTGTTCAGGGAGCCTCTGCTCCCGATCAATGAGCGCCAGAGTCGCCTGAATGCGCTGTGGAAGAGGCTGCCTGATCACCTCGGCATAAATAGAACGGAGATCTTGCCCGATCCGGCGCAGGAGTTCGGTATCGGAGATTGCCACGGGTCGCTCGCCTCCGTCCGATCCGTTGCCCATCTTCACCTCCTAATCCGCAGCCACCCCCTGAGTATCGCTTCGCCAATCAATCGTTAACCATATTTCTTTTTGTCTGTGGAAATCGGGCAGAACTCGGTAAATGCTCAGTTTTGGCGCTTGCTTAGCTAGCACCACAACCAAATCGGCAGATTTCCACGGGTGGAGCCGAGTTAATCCGAATCGCCGTAAAAAAGCCCAGAAACAAAACCAGAACATCTAGAGCTACAGAAGGAGAGCATCCTCGTCAGTGGTGCCATCCAACGATACAGTCGGAGAGGCCAGGAGCATTTCCTGGCAGGCACCATGAACCAGATGATTCGCCCCTCACAAGTTGATCAGAGGCCAGTCCTTGAGACGCTCGCGGGTTCGGTCGAACGCGTCACCTTTCACAATGCCGAGAATGGCTTTGCCGTCCTGAAGGTGCATGCCCGTGGCAAGCGCGACCTTGTGACAGTGGTAGGTCACACCCCAGCCGTCTCGGCAGGCGAATGGATCACCGCCAGCGGCCTCTGGATCAGTGACCGCACGCATGGGCTTCAGTTCAAGGCCGAGATTCTGAAGACCACCCCACCAACCGGAGTGGAAGGCATCGAGAAGTATCTCGCCTCAGGTCAGATGCGCGGCATCGGCCTGGCCATGGCCAAGCGGATTGTCGCTGCCTTCGGCGTAGACACCTTTGAGATCATCGAGGCCGCCCCCGAGCGCCTGACCGAGGTGCCCGGCATTGGCCCGATGCGGGCCTCCCGCATCGTGGCGGGTTGGGCCGAGCAGAAAGCCGTGCGGGAGATCATGATATTCCTTCACGCGCACGGGGTCGGTACCGCTCGGGCGGTGCGCATCTTCAAGACCTACGGCTATGAGTCCGTCCAGGTCATGACCGAGGACCCGTACCGGCTGGCGAAGGATGTGCGCGGGATCGGCTTCCGGACAGCGGATGCCATCGCAGCCAAGCTCGGGATGGAAAAGACCGCTCCTCAGCGCATCCGGGCTGGTATCTCGTTCGCGCTCCAGACGGCGACGGACGAAGGGCACTGCGCCTTGCCGGTCGAGGCTCTTACCCGGCTGGCCGAGCAACTTCTCGAAGTGGATGAGGCCCTGATCCGCACAGCCATCGTCGAGGAGTTGTCCAAGGGCGAGATCATCTCGGACACCATCGGCAACGAGCCGTGCCTCTTCCTCAAGGGCCTGCATCTGGCCGAGCAGGCGATTGCCTCCCGGTTGATTGAGCGAGCGTCTGGTCCAGCCCCTTGGCCAGAGATCGACCTCGACAAGGCTATTCCGTGGGTTGAAGGCCGCACGGGCAAAACCCTGGCCGCCTCGCAGCGCGAGGCGCTGAAGCTGGTGCTCGGCGCCAAGGTCGCGGTGGTGACCGGCGGTCCCGGTGTCGGCAAGACGACCCTGCTCGATACGATCCTGCGCCTGCTCGTCGCAAAGGGCGTCCGGGTTGCCTTGGCCGCTCCGACAGGACGCGCGGCGAAGCGCATGACAGAGCAGACCGGTCTGGAGGCCAAGACGATCCACCGGCTCCTGGAAATCGACCCGAAGCACGGTGGATTCTCACGCACGGAGGAAAATCCACTCGGCTGCAATCTGCTGGTGGTGGACGAGACCTCGATGGTGGATGTGCCGCTGATGAACGCCCTCACCAAGGCTATCCCTGCTCATGCGGGTCTGCTGCTGGTGGGTGATGTGGACCAGTTGCCCTCGGTCGGCTCGGGGCAGGTGCTTGCGGATATTATCGCCTCGGAGCGCATTCCCGTGGCTCGTCTGACCGAGGTGTTCCGGCAGGCAGCAGAAAGCCGAATCGTGGTGAATGCTCACCGCATCAACAAGGGCCAGATGCCCGAGGTGCCAAAGGCTGGCGAGGAGACTGACTTCTACTTCGTCGAGATCGCCGATCCCGAGGAGGGTGTGCCCAAGATCATCCAGATGATCAAGGAACGCATGCCGCGTAGGTTCGGGCTTGATCCGATGAAGGACATTCAGGTGCTCTGCCCGATGAACCGGGGTGTGCTCGGAGCCCGCAACCTCAACATCCAGCTCCAGGAAGTGCTCAATCCGAACCCTCCTGCCAAGGTGGAGCGGTTTGGCTGGCGCTTCTCGCCGGGTGACCGGGTGATGGAGACCCAGAACGACTACGATCGAGAGGTCTTCAACGGCGACTTGGGCACGGTGGTCGGAATCGACGACGAGGAGGGAGCGCTGATTGCCTCCTTTGATGGGCGGGAGGTGTCCTATCCGTTCGGAGAGCTCGACACGCTGGTCCCGGCCTATGCGACCACGATCCACAAGTCGCAGGGATCGGAGTACCCCGCCGTGATCATCCCAGTCGTGACGCAGCACTTCACGATGCTGGCCCGCAACCTGCTCTACACGGGCGTCACCCGTGGCAAGCGCCTCGTGGTGCTGGTGGGCCAGAAGAAAGCTGTCGGGATCGCCGTCAGGGGTGGGCAGATGAAGAGGCGCTGGACGAAACTGCGGGAATGGTTAGCTGCTCACTAATCAACAACTCAAACTTCCGTTCTTATGACGCGTTCGAGGTGTGGGGTTCAACACCATCCGCACGTCTCGAGGTAATTAAGTTAGACCATGCCGCTGCTCGCATACACCCACTCAGGAGAGCCGCTTATTGCTCCACTGATGACCGATGATGAATGGGAGCAATTGCGATCAGCGCGAAATCGCGATGCATGGATGCCATATGGGAAAGGACGGGCCATACCCAAGACATCGCGTCTTGGAACACGCTTCTTCGCCCATCCTCCTGGGCGAGTGCCCGGGGGAGCAAAGGAAAGCGACCTTCATCTCTATATCAAAGCACAGATCCTGATTGGAGCCCGAGCCGCGGGTTGGGATGCTCTGCCGGAGCAATCTGGGACGGCGCCAGATGGCCAGGACTGGCGAGCTGATGTCCTGTGCCGCCGACCTGGAAAACCATGGACCGTCGCCATTGAAGCTCAGGTTCAGCTCCAGGGGGAGGAAGCCTACCGCCAGCGGCAAGAGCGCTACATGACTTCAGGAATACGTGCCCTGTGGGTAGTCGCTCATGAGCCTGCAGCCCTGCATTATTACTGGCTTAGGCCCGACCCACATCTCCCAGCATTCAAAACCACGACCTGGGAGGATCAGGATGGTCAACTGGGAGCGCTCGTGCATGTCGACGGCCTGTCGCTCAGCATCTCTGACTTTGTCGCCGGCGCACTCACCGGGCAGCTTCAATGGTATGGGAATGGCCGGCGCGGGATCATCCCACTCATTCTCCGCGAGGACCAATGCTGGCACCGCACATGCCGAAAAAGGGTTCTCCTGGCCTACAGGGCCGAAGCGCCGCGGGGGGACCCTCTTGAAATTGAGGTGGTTCAAGCGATGGAGGGCTATGCAGATGCTTATGCCAAGGCACAGGTGGCTCTTCCCGACCTGGCAGAAAGCCCAAGGCCCTTCAGAAAAGTCCTCGCGTCGCGCTGCCCTCACTGCCAAAGAGAGATTCGCTATCAGCGCGAGGACTGGGCGGGCCAGACCGCCACTCATAAGTTGCCGGTCGGCATCAATATTCCGGAGCAGGTAAGCCACATCGGCATGACGCCACATGCTCAGTGGCACTGGGGACCTGAGTCCCGGTGGCCCGACTGGGCTCCCTTCGGCGGTATTGGTCCGATCTCCCATCAGCCTCTTGAGATGCGGCCGAGGCGCCTGGGTCCCAGGACAGGTTGATGGATCTTGAGCGTCGGACTTATCGCGAGAGTCACAAGTCCTGCATCCGGGGTGAGGTGCTTGCGGGGGCGCAGAGCAGTGGCTAACAATCAGCGATCAGGAGATCCTTCATGCTGCACGTTCTGGCCTACATCACTGCAAAGCCCGGCATGCGCGAAGCTGTGCTCCGGGAGTTCCGGGCTAACATGCCGGCTGTGCACGCCGAAGAGGGTTGTATCGAGTACGTTCCTGTTGTCGATCTTCCAACATTCGGCCCCTTTCAGACCGAACTAGGGCCAGACACCTTCGTCGTTGTCGAGAAATGGGCGAGCCCTGAAGCACTCAACGCCCATGCCGCGTCTCCTCACATGAAAGCCTATGCCGAGAGGACGGCTGACATGATCGAGACCCGCATGATCCACGTCCTCTCACCTCACTAGAATCCTGCCTGACGGCCCCTGACGAGTCGTGCTTTGATTGCCACTGCATACCGCAGCGGCTCCCGTCAGAACCCACCCTACGTCGCCCCCTGCTTCTGGAGCTCTGCTTTGATCAAGTTTTACTACAACCTTGCCCCCAACCCGATGAAGGTTGCTCTGTGCCTGGAGGAGATGGGCCTCCCGTATGAGCTCAAGCCCGTAGATACACGCAAAGGCGAGCAGCACCAGCCGGACTTTCTGGCCATCAATCCGAATGGCAAGGTGCCTGCGATCATTGACCAGGATACCGGCGCGAGGGTCTTCGACTCGAACGCGATCCTGCTCTATCTTGCGGAGAGGACCGAACAGTTTCTGCCCGACAGCACACCTGTTGCGCGTGGTGAGCTTCTCTCTTGGCTAATGTTCATTGCAACGGGCGTTGGCCCGTTCTCAGGCCAAGCCGTGCATTTCAAGCACTTTGCGCCTGAGCCCAAGGACTATGCCGTCAATCGTTATCTGTACGAAGCGAAGCGGCATTACGGCATCATTGATGCGCATCTGTCCGGGCAGCGCTACATGGTGGGAGAGACTTACACCATCGTGGACATGGCCCTGTGGGGCTGGGCCCGCATGGTGCCGTTCATCCTGGGAGAGAACGCCTGGGGCGACTTCCCGAACCTCAAGCGTCTTTTTGATGAGATCAGCGCTCGCCCGGCCGCTCATGCCGCTGCTACGCTGAAGGAGAGGCACAGCTTCAAAGCTGAGATGGACGACGAAGCCCGCCAACATATGTTCCGGCACTTGGCTGCCCCGGCGAGCTGACTTCTCATGCGTGCCGCCGTTCCTCCGTCCAGTATGCAGAATGGCCCCTGGGCGGAGGTCAAAGCCGCGGAGAGACATCGATGTCCAGGGGAGCTCCCGGTTGGATGCTGGAAGTGCGGCACCCAATGTGACGAGCGGCCTACGCGCGAAACTACTGAGGCGGTCGTCTGGCGTTACGTCCCGCAGAATGTCCGATAGACGCGCTGGTGCGGTTCCGGTGGCTCGGAATAGTGAGCGAACGCTGGCTGATCCTCATAAGGATTCGAGAGAACAGTCAGGAGCTCCTCGAAAGGAGCAAAGTCGCCCTGCTCCACCGCAGCTTGTATCACCGCCTCTACGCGGTGATTGCGCGGGATAAAGGCTGGATTGACGGCTCGCATGGCAGCTTGGCGGCTTGCGCCATCTTGCGGTTCAAGGCTCAACCGCTCCCGCCAACGGGTGGCCCAGGCATCATAAGCAAGCGGATTGATGAAGAGGTTTCGTACCGCCTCATCTCCCTTGGGTCCAGCGGCAGCATCGCTCAACCGCCGGAATGTCAGGGTGAAGTCAGCCTCGTTCTCAGTCATCGCCTTCAGAAGATCCCCGGCGAGTGTCGGATCTTCCTCTCGCTCCGTTAGCAGCCCGAGCTTGCGCCGGAGCCCCGCGTGATAGGATGCCTCGAATTTACCCGAGAAGGCTTCGAGCGCCTCGCTCGCTTCAGCCACGGCCTTCTCCTCGTCCTTAGACAGGAGCGGCAGAAGCGTCTCGGCCAGCCGGGTCAAATTCCAGAGGCCGATGCGGGGTTGGTTGCCATAGGCATAGCGGCCCTGCCGGTCGATCGAGCTGAAAACTGTCGCCGGATCGTAGGCATCCATGAAGGCGCACGGGCCGTAGTCAATCGTCTCGCCGGCGATGGACATGTTGTCGGTGTTCATCACCCCGTGGATGAAGCCAATGTGCAGCCAACGAGCGATAAGGTCTGCTTGGGCAGCAATGACCTGGTCTAGGAGCGCCCGGTAGGGTTGGTCGCTCTCGGCAGCTTGTGGGTAGTGCCGGCCAATAACGTAGTCCGCGAGGAGCCGCAGCCCTTCTATATCCTGCCGAGCGGCAAAGAACTGGAACGTGCCGATCCGAATATGGCTCGACGCCACCCGAGTGAGAACCGCACCGGGAAGTGGCGTCTCGCGGGCAACCGTCTCGCCGGTCGCCACTGCCGCAAGCGCACGCGTTGTCGGCAGGCCGAGCGCCGCCATTGTCTCGCTGAGGAGATATTCACGCAGGACAGGCCCCAAGGCCGCCCGCCCATCGCCGCGGCGCGAGAACGGTGTCGGACCTGAACCCTTGAGCTGAATGTCCCGGCGGATGTCGTTTCGATCAACCACTTCACCAAGGAGAATGGCACGGCCGTCACCGAGCTGCGGCACGAAGTTCCCGAACTGGTGACCGGCATAGGCCATGGCGATAGGCTCTGCCGCATCCGGAACACGGTTGCCGGACAGAAGCTCAATTCCGTCAGGACTGGAGAGGCGATCCGGGTCAAGGCCGAGTTGTAAGGCGAGATCCCGGTTCAGCCGGATGAGCCTCGGAGCCGTGACGGCTTCGGGTTCTACGCGCGCGTAGAACCGGTCAGGCAGGCGTGCGTAGGTGTTATCGAAGGGGAAATGAATTGTCATGGTCCAGGCTCACCATCAGGACCACGTGAAATCGTGTTGGGCGCCTCAGAAAGCAAGAGTCAGGCGGTAATTCTCGATAGGGTTCAGGGCGCTCCCACTGCAATCTTGTATAACTGACCTGCCTGCACGCATCGGGACAGACCGCCCACTCCACGGTTTTACTCCCTCCCTGCATACCTTGTGCATTAACGATCTGGCGACCCGCACCCTCTAGTCTGCCCCGTCGGGCCCTCACGCGTGGGCCTGTCCTGTTGGCGGGCAGAAGGTGTGGGAATGCGAGGCCAGGCTGACCTTTTCTTAGACTACGACGCACCGCCAGGTCCGATCGAGACGCGTCCGGTCGGTGAGATTGTCATCAAAGCCAAGCATCGCGGTGAAATCTTCAAGGCTCCTGACTACGAGACCGCCGCCCGGATGCTGGAGGCCACAGGCGACTATCGCGTTCTGCGCCGATTGACACCACGCCCTATCCTCGTGTCCCGCACCGTTCGTCAGGGCGAGAAGTTCGCTGTCATCCTGGACACCGAAACTACAGGTCTGGATCACACGAGGGACGAGGTCATCGAACTTGGCATGATCGCCTTTACCTATGATGAGGAAGACCGGATCGGTGATATGATCGGGACGTTCAATGCCCTGCGTGAGCCGAGCGTACCTATCAGTTCCGAGATCACTCGCCTGACCGGGATCACGCCTGACATGGTCGCCGGTCAGATGCTCGATCTCGAAGCGGTTGAGCGTTTCATCGCGCCGGCGGATCTGATCATCGCGCACAATGCTCGCTTTGATCGGCCCTTTTGTGAGCGCCTGTCCAAGGACTTCCAGGTCAAGGCTTGGGCCTGCTCTCATTCCGAGATCGCCTGGAGCGGGTTCGGCTTCGAGGGGTCGAAGCTGGGCTATCTCCTGACGCAGTGTGGCTGGTTCCACCAAGGGCACCGCGCAGTCGAGGACTGCCATGCCCTGCTAGAGGTGTTGGCTTCTCCTCTGCCATCAGAGGCTGGTCTCCCTTTCAAGCACCTGCTGGCCTCGGCTCGGAAGTCGCTCCTGCGCATCTGGGCGGAGAGCAGCCCATTCGATATGAAGGACGTGCTGAAGGCGCGAGGCTATCGCTGGAATGACGGGACCAACGGACGCCCAAAATCGTGGTGGGTGGAGGTTGATGAGGAGGCCGGCGAGGCGGAGCTCATGTTTCTTCGGCGCGAGGTTTACCGGCGTGAGGTCGAGCCCTACACCCAGAAGATCACTGCCTTCGAGAGGTTCCGGTCGGCACGCTAAGCGGCACCTGCTAGATCTCTACACGGCTGGCCTCACCCGAGGCTTTCAGGCTTGAAATCTTGGCTGTGCGCTGCCATCTCATCGCCCGCCGGAGCAACAAGGTTCATCTCAAGCCATGACGACTGCTGACACCACCCACACCCCTGAGAGCCATACGTTCGAGGCTGATGTCGCCAAGCTGCTGCACCTGATGGTGCACTCGGTCTACTCCGACAAGGACGTCTTCCTGCGCGAACTGATCTCGAACGCGGCCGATGCCTGCGAGAAGCTGCGCTACGAGGCGATCGCCGACCCTGCCCTGCTCGGCGCTGATCCCAAGGCCCGGATCACGATCCTGATCGATGCCGACAACCGTCGCCTGACGGTCGAGGACAACGGCATCGGCATGAGCCGGGAAGAGATGATCGAGGCTCTCGGCACCATCGCACGCTCGGGCACTAAGGCCTTCATGGACCGGATCCAGGCTGCCCAAGGTGGCGAAGGGGCCCAGCTCATCGGGCAGTTCGGCGTCGGCTTCTACTCCGCCTTCATGGTTGCCGACCGGGTCGACGTCGTCTCGCGCCGCGCTGGTCATGACGAGGCCACAGTATGGTCGTCCGACGGCAAGGGCTCCTATACGGTCGCGCCCGCAACACTCGATGAGGCCCCGGCCCGCGGCACGCGGGTGATCCTCCACCTGATGGAGGACGCAAAGTCCTACACGGAGCGCTATCAGATCGAGCGCATCGTCAAGGAGCAGTCGGGCCATGTTCCGGTGCCGATCTCCCTTGTCGAGAAGCCCGGGGCGGAGCCGCAGGAAGTCGCCGACGGCGCTGCTCTGTGGGTGAAGCCACGCTCCGAGATCACACGTGAGGACTACACCGACTTCTACCGCAGCGTCGCCGGCCAGTTTGATGAGCCGGCCCTGACGGTGCATTTCCGGGCCGAGGGCCGTCACGAATACACCGCCTTGGCCTTCGTGCCGGGCTCCACGCCGTTCGACCTGTTCGATCCCGACCGCCACGGGCGCATGAAGCTCTATGTGAAGCGGGTCTTCATCACTGATGAGGCCGAGCTCCTGCCGCGGTACCTGCGCTTCGTGCGCGGACTGGTCGACTCGGCCGACCTGCCGCTCAACGTCTCGCGCGAGATGATCCAGGAGAGCCCGCTTCTGGCTGCCATCAAGAAGGGCGTGACCAGCCGCGTGCTCAGCGAGCTCGAGAAGCTCGCGCAGAACGATGCGGAGGCCTACACCAAGGTGTGGGAGACCTTCGGCTTGGTGCTGAAGGAAGGCCTCTACGAGGATTTCGAGCGGCACTCGACATTGCTGGGACTGGCCCGGTTCAAGACCACCGCCTCCGGTGGCGAGTGGCGTTCGCTTAAGGATTATGTCGGCTCGCTCAAGGAGAACCAGACCGCGATCTACTACGTGACCGGGACGGATCTCGCCCGGCTCGAGACCTCGCCGCAGCTCGAAGGTTTCCGGGCCCGCGGCATCGAGGTACTGCTGCTGCCCGATCCAGTCGACAGTTTCTGGGTCACGGCCGGCATTGATTACGAGGGCAAGCCGTTCAAGTCAGTGACTCAGGGCGGTGCCGACCTGGCGCAGATCCCACTGACCGAGGCCCAGGAGAATACGGGTGCGCCGGCGCCAGAAGGGGTGACGCAGTTCATCCAGTCCGTGAAGGCCACCCTCGGGGAGGCCGTGGCCGATGTGCGCGCCTCCGAGCGGCTGACGGAAAGCGCCGTCTGCCTTGTGGCATCCGAGACCGGCATGGACCGTCAGCTCGAGCGGCTTCTGGCCCGAGCGGGTCAGCTGACGTCAGCTGCGAAACCCGTTCTGGAGATCAACCCGCGCCATGACCTCGTTGTGGCCCTGGCCAATCTTGGCGAAGGTGAGCGGACGCTCCGTGAAGACGCGGCCCATCTCCTGTTGGACGAGGCACGAATCTTGGATGGTGAGTTGCCGGCCGATGCGAGGGCATTTTCGCAGCGGCTCGCCAGGGTCATGCGACGGAGCCTGTCGTAAGAGGCATTTACAGGTGATCTTTGCGGGCGTGCGGTCGTCAACGACTGCCTCCCGCCGGTTTCCAGAGAGCCGGCCGACCGGTTGACCTTTAGATTTCGAAGGCTGGGCTGAAGGCCACCTGCAGTCATGACATTGAAGGCTAGTGCACAGCAGCTACCCACATCTGCAAACATGCATTAGGCTCTTACTGCGTTTAGTCTAGAATCCCGGTCAGGTCAGATAAGGGATTGAAACTGCCAGGCTTTAATCGAGGCTCTGACGCATAGTTTCCGCCAGCGCCAACAGGTCATAATCGGAAAATGGACGGCCGATGACCTGTAACCCTATTGGGATATTGTTTGCATCAACGCCCACGGGGATTGAAAGCGATGGCAGACCCAAGAAACTGAAAGGGCGATTCATCCTCAGGAACTCCAGGCTCAAAGCCCCTCCTGCTTCGGCATCGTCAGGAATGTGATCGACCCGAGGAGCGCTGATGCGGATTGTGGGACAGACAAGGAAGTCTGCATCGCTGAGCGCTTGGGCAAGAAGCTCAGCCAGATACTTACCTCTCAGCCGAAGCACGCTCTGATAATCCTCTCGACTGACGCAGGCTGCTGTCAACAGGCGCCGTCGAACAGAAGGAGGATAGTATTCAGGCTGGCGGGCGAGGGCATTGCCGTGAACAGCATCCGCCTCATAGGAGGTTATGATTGAGGCGCAGGCATTGAGGTCGTCGATCGATGGGAATGGTACTTCGACCAACTTCGCGCCCAAGCTCACCAATGCATCTCGAGTTCTACGAAACGCTCCTGTAACAGCTTCGTCCATGCCGGCGAGCAGCTCGCTGGTGTTCGTTCCGATCTTAACACCTTCCAGCGTCACTCCGAGGCTATGTCGCGGATGGGATTGCCCCTTATCCTCCACCTTCTCGCTGACGTCTTGCGGCCGATCGGAGAGAACGTCCAGAACTCGCCCTATGCTAGCAGGGCTTTCGGCAAGGATTCCGATCGTATCTTGAGACGCAGAGAGCGGCACGACCCCGGGATCGTGGATGAGGCCGTGTGTTGGCTTCAGTCCATAAACACCGCACAAAGAGGCTGGAATTCGGACTGAGCCACCAGTGTCAGTTCCAAGGGCGAAGGGCACGATCCCTGCAGCAACTGCTGCAGCGGCACCGCTCGACGATCCGCCGACAGCGTAGGCAGGGCCGTGCGGATTCAGAACTCGACCATGATATGAGTTGAAGCCAGTAGCTGTGTAACAATGCGGGTCGAGATTAAGCGCCCCAATCGGGATCGCGCCAGCGTCTACAAGCCGCTTCAGCGCCACACTGTGCGATTGGCTCTGCCACCGGTAACCCTGCCCGACTCCCGCTGTCGGATGTCGGTCCGCCGTAGAAAGCACATCCTTGTAGGCGAATGGGATGCCATAGAGTGGGTACTGCGTGCCGTGGTTCTCCTCGTGAAGACGCCTTGCAAGCTGTTCTGCTTTTCTCGGGAAAATCTCGATGAAGCAGTTGAGCTGATGGGCAGTATCAACGGCCTTTTCCAAGGCACGATCCGTTGCAGGAATCGGTCCATCTCGATTGACTTCCCACTCCATCCACCCGGAGGAGCTTGAGGCTTGAGGCCTAGAGAACGTCTCGAGCATCCGACCGAAAGCGTTCGTATCGTCGCTTGCCTTAAGCGTCGGCTTAAGACGCTCCATCATAGCAGATATGCGGCCAAGGTCAGTGGTAACCGCCTTCACCTCGTCGTCCGTCACCGACAGTCCACGCTCAGTGAGCCGCGCCGAAACTTGATCCTGTGCCATGCTTAAGAGTTCTCCCGTCGCACGATCAGACATGACCGAACTTCTTGAGTGCCTCTGCGAGCGTCATCCCCGCGGATAGCTCTGCCCGAATCGAGACCTCTATGCTCGTTAGCCTCTCTGCCTCTTCAAGGACCTGTTCGACAATCGCAGCCGGGATGGTGAGGACGCCATCCTCATCGCCGAGGATGAAATCCCCTGGCTCAATCTTCACAAGGCTGGTCGTCGCGCCCCGTAAAAATACGGGAGTCTGCCAAGCATTGACCTTCCAACGTCCAATGGACTGGATCGGTGTTCTGTATCTCGCGAAGACGGGGAATTCATGCTGGCCGATCCAGCGGACATCCCGAATACCTCCGTCGACGAGAGATCCCACGCAGCCACGTTCCTTCATCCCGATGGCGATGAGTTCTCCGAAATAGCAGATACCCTCCCCGTCACCGCTCCAGACAGTAACCTCGCCCGGCGAGATGCCCTGGCAGGCCATCATCTTTTCAGGATCTCCGCCGAGCGGAAACGGCGTCATCTGACCGCGAATTGTATATGCCCAGCCCGCCAGTCGATCGGCGGTTGCTGGGAAGGGTGAGAACTCTGCTGCCAGTCCTTGATTTGGATAGCCCAGGTTGTCGAGAACATCGGCGACATTAGAGGTGTCGACCTTGAGAAAGCGGATGCGAATCTCCTCTTTCTTCTGATGATCGATTGTGGATGCGATCGAATCCATGATGGCATTTACTCTTTGAATGACTCTGGATGTCGCAATAGATCGACAATCCGGGGTTGAGCCGTCGAAACTGGTGAAAGGGATTTCAGGTGCGGACTATGAGCCTACTCGCAGAGGGGCCCTCATCTTCCGGAGGCACGCGATAACGGAGAGGGCTGTAATCCGTCCTGTCTTCGGGTTATCTGACGGTATATTCTCGATCGACATCGAAAAACTCGCTGAGTCCGAGTCCACCTCGATGCGGTGCGTATTGCGCTTAAGCGACGGATCTGCCCAGATCTCCAGCGTCGTCCGATCAGGACCGATCCCCGCGAGCGACAGCGCGACAGCCACATTCAAATTGGCCGGGAAACCGATAGCGGCTTCTCGCGGGGTGCCATTGAATACCCGGATCGGCTCTCTGATATGTTCAATCTCGATATTGTTCTGAACGAGATAGGGTGCTCCAACCAGCCCTTTCACGGGCTTGCGTGTGATCATCCGGACTGAGTGAATGGTGCCCTCGGCCGCAGCCGTAACAGCATCGAGCCCGATCAGGGCACCCGTTGGTACGATGATCTGCCCCCCGTGCTCCCGCGCCACCTCAACTAAGGCTTCGTGAGAAAGGATCGCACCAGCACTTAGCACGATCACGGTCTTGCCTGCCTTCAGAAACGGCTCCGCAATAGTGGGCAAGAGCTGCGCTGGTGCACACTCGACGACGACGTCGGCGAGGGGCTCGAGTTCCTCGATGGCAACCACCGGCACCCGCTGCTTGAGATGAGACAACCGCTCCTCGGCTCTCTGGCGATCATTGGCCGAGACGGCCGCGAGTTTGCAACCTGGCAAACCTTCGTCGAGAACCTGTGCAATTTTCTGGCCCACTGCACCTAGGCCGGCGACTGCCACTCGCAGCGGCGGATGCGCCGCTGCGTTCAAAACTGTGCTCATGATCTAAGCCCTCTAGTGATCGCTGCCAGGTGGTGGAAACAGCGATGCGTAGTGATCGGCGATCTGCCCCGACGTTGTGAACCAGACCTCGTCCTTGTGTTGTGCCAAGTGCTCGAGGACACGACGGAAATGTTTGATCCGGAACGGCTGTCCGACGATGAACGTGTGAATAGTGATGCCATAGACGAGGGACTGGTGCTTTGATTGTGCCAGCAGCTCGTCGAAGTTATCGATCGCCATATCCGCGAATGCTGGGGCAGTACCATCGTGCATGACGATCATTGGGACGTCATTCACCTCATGTGGGTAGGGGACGCTCAGAAGCGGCCCTCCACGGGTCTGCATCCAGACAGGCTGATCATCCATTGGCCAATCGAGCGTATAAGCGTAGCCGACCTCAGCGAGGAGATCCTCGGTGTTGGCGCTGGGATGGGCCCCAGGACTCATCCAACCGCGTGGCGGCTTCTCTTCGTGCTTCCTGATCGCATCTGTCGCCTCTTGAATTAGGCCCGCCTCCGCCTCAGGAGACATTCCATTCTGGTGTTCTGAGTTCGTGCGGCCATGAGCGACAATCTCGTCGCCGCGCTTGCGATGTGCAGCGACAAGTTCCGGACAATGGTCATAGCATTCGGTGTTCAGGAGAACGGTGATCGGCAGCTGGTACTCTTCGAAAAGCCCAATGAGTCGCCAGCCCCCGACTCGATTACCGTACTCGCGCCACGCCCAGTTGTAGGTGTTAGGGTGGCTTAAGCCTGGTGAATATGGCAGGCCGAGCCCAGTCCCATAAGAGAAGTGCTCCACACAGAGCGCGAAATAGACGGCCAGCCTCTTGTCACCCGGCCATGTGAAGGCCGGGCGGTTGACGATTCCTGAGTATGGGAAACGACCGTGCGAAGGAAGCATCGTTGCCTCGCTATAGATTAGGGACGGTAATCGCTCGGCGCAACGACGTTGCTCAAGTCGACGGAGGACAGGTTGTCCGATGTGACCAGAAGCGCCGGTAGCACAACTTCCTTTTCGACAGGCTGCTTGTTGGCTGCGGCCACGGCCTGCTTCAACGCGGCGCGGCCCTGCGCTACGACTTGCTGGATTGACGTACAGACCAGCTCACTGTCCTTGAGGAGTTGTTGCGCCGTCGGGCTCAGGTTGGACGCTGAGACCTTGACGCCCTTCAGCTTTCCTGCCGACTTCAGCGCGGAGACCACGCCAGCCGCCATGTCATCCGTTGCGGCATAAACGCCGTTCAGATCAGGAAACCGCTGCGTCCAGTCTTCTGCGGTCGTAAGTGCCGCATTCCGATTGTCCGCAAGACGAGACTCCGCCACGATTTTCATGTCCGGCGCCTCCTTGGACAGGGTATCTTTGAATCCTTTTGCGCGTTGATCTGACCAGGCTTGTCCAGTCGGGCCAGCCATCATTGCGACATTGCCCTTATTCCCGAGCGCCTTTGAAAGGCACTGAGCCTGGAGCTTGCCCATGTCGTAGTGGTCTGCACTGACGGTGGAAACGAGCTTTGGTGTGTTTGGCGGGGACGAAATTCCGACGACGGGAATCCCTCGCTCAATCGCCTGCTCGACAACTGCCTTTATCGCATCTCCGTTCGTCGCCCCGACGATGATTGCGTCGACCTTGCGCTGCATCAGGTCCTGAATCTGAGCGATCTGCTGACTCGAATTGGCGTCGCCACCGGCGTTCAGCTTGAGGACCTTGGCCCCAGATTTCTTAGCTTCATCCTCGATTCCATACACAGCAGAAATCCAAAAGGAGGAGGCGAGATTGGGAACAGCTACACCAATCGTCTTTTCTTGAGCCACGGCTGTGCTCACCACCGTCGCGATCGAGGCAAGAAGGCTGAGGCCTCCAAGAAGCGTCATCGTCGTCTTTCTCATGTTCGACTCCTTGAGTTAACTTGGGCGAGGTGCCGGATGGCATATTCGAGGAGGCCTGAGCCAATGATCACCAGGCCAACCGCGATCTGGGCAACGAAGGGCGAGACGCCCTGAAGGTTCAGGCCGGTGAGGAGAACCTGAACAAAGGCTGCTCCGAGCACGACGGAGGACACGCGGGCGACTCCGCCTGACAGCGCGGTTCCGCCGATTACAGCCGCCGCAATAGATTGTAACTCCATGCCCGTTCCCTCGGTTGGGAGACCGGTTCCCGCCCGAATGGTCAGCAGCACACCGGCAAGGCCGGCATAAAAACCGCAGAGTTGGTAGGCTCGGATCTGCGTGCGGGCAAAGCTGATGCCAACCAAATGAATCGCGTCAGGGTTCGAGCCTAGCATGAGGATGCGCCGTCCCACTGCGAGGCGGTTCAGAATCCAGGCGGCGAGCCCGACGAAGGCAACGGCTCCCCAATAGGCCGGCGGCAATCCAAGAACCGGATCGAATGCCAGCCGAGCGGCTGTGGCTGTGTCATTGAGCGGCACGACCTGCCCGTCGTCCGTGAGCAGCAGCGAGAGGCCGCGAACCCCGACCAACATTCCCAGGGTGGCAACAATCGGCTGGACGCCGACGAACCCAATGAGAACCCCGTTCAAGGTTCCAACGCCAAGACCGGCTAAGGGACCGAGGAAGAGACCTGGTAAGCCGAAGAAATTGGCGCCAAGCGCAGCGATGGTGCTCGATAGAGCAACCGTCGCACCCACTGAGATATCAAAGCCGCGGGACGCGATGGCGAACATCTGACCGACGGCCAAGAGCCCCAGAATCCACATCTGAGCGACAATGCTCTGAAGATTGCCTGTGTTGAGAAACTCGGGTGCGGTGATTGCAAATGCGAGGACCCCAATCCCAAGACATAAGGGTGCCACGAGGAAACGTCCGCCGAAGCGAGGGATCGGGGCATGAACTCTCATTGTGTCCCGCCTCGTCTGGCGAGAAGATGCCACGCCATCTGGATTGGGCCAGACGCTCTTTGCAAAACGACCGTTCCAAGGATGACAGCTGCCATCATAAGTTGCTGGTAGGCGACAGGGAGGTTCAGCAGAACGACTGCATTGTTCATCATGGCGATGATCAGCACGCCGCAGACGACCTGTGAGGCGCGCCCCTGCCCTCCCGAGAGCGGGATGCCTCCGATGGCGCAGGCCGCGATAGTTTCGAAGGGCAGATTGGGAGCAAGGCCTGGTTGGCCTGATCCAACACGGCTCGTCAGGATAACGGATGCTACCGCGCAGAACCCTGAGGCAACGATGTAGCCCGCGAAAATGGTGAGCCTGACCCTGATCCCTGACAATCTCGCAGCTTCGGAATTAGCTCCCACCAGATACCAGAGGCGACCTATGTGGGTGTGGGTGAGGAGCCCATAGAGAGCAATGAGGCTCAGGACTGCGGCAATGATCGGCACAGGCACACCGCCAATGCGACCGCGCGCTGGCCAGGTGAAGGCGTCGGTGAGGGGAGCGTCAATCGGAAGCCCGCCGGCTAGCGTTGCAGCAAGGCCGGCCACGGCCATAAGCATACCCAGTGTGACGAGAAAGGGTGGGAGGTCAAAACGTGCAATGAGTGCTCCATTCAAAGCACCCACTAACAGAACAACCGCCGCTCCTGCCGCAAAACCTCCAGCAATCCCCAGGTCAGGCAGCGTTAGGACCGTCATGATGCTCGCGAGTGCGACTGAGGATCCAAATGAAAACTCGATTCCACCAAGGATGAGCACAATCGCCTGACCACACGCGACAATGCAGAGAATAGAGGCGATGCGTAGGACGTTCTCTATGTTCCCGAAAGTCGCAAAGCGGGGGACAGCAAGTGCAAAGAGCACGAAGACGGTAAGCGTGAGCCAAGCAGATGCCGGAGGAATAAATCGATTTTTGATGCTTTGCTTCATGGGAACCGTAAGAGCCGTCAAGCAGCCGCCCTCCCTGCCAGGGATTGCATGAGAGCGGCTCGGCCGGCTCCCCAAGGGAGTTCACATTCAACATTTCCATGGCGCACGACCAGGATACGATGAGAGAGAGCCATCACTTCATCGAGGTCGCTTGAAGCCAGCACAACAGCAGCTCCATTTCGAGCGGCTTCAATGATTGCTTCATGAATCGTCTCTCGGGCCGCAATATCAACGCCGCGGGTTGGCTCAAGAACGATCAAAGCACGGAGCTGCGGCAAAGATAAGCTGCGCGATATGAGGAGCTTTTGCTGGTTGCCCCCACTGAAATTACCAGCCTGCAGATCTGGTTGAAAGGGATGCAGCTTAAGGCGTTGCAGCCATGGCAAGATGCTTTCACTCTCTACCTCTCGGTGAAGAATGCCGTGGGTCGAGAAGCTTTTGATTATAGATGCAGAGGCGTTTTGCAGCGCCGTCAACATCGGAAACAGCCCTTCCGCATGGCGGTCGCTGGGAACATAGCCAATGCCAGCAGCAACGGCTCTTCCACGATCACCCAAAGGGATGGCCCGCTCGCCGACCTTCAACATGCCTGAGACGGTAGAGCAAGCGCCAGCCAGAGCCGATGCTAGTTCAAGCATCCCCGAGCCAACCAGGCCGGCAAGTCCAACGATTTCGCCGGCGCGAACCGCAACGTCAAATGGCGATGAGTTCGCGTGAAGTTGAAGCTTGCTTGCGCGAAGCGTGACGTCTCCAGGGGGCGGCAGATCTCGGATCGCAATATCGACGGCCTCTCCGAGCATCGCGCGAACCAGATCTGTGCGGGTCAGAGTTGCGCGTGGCTCCCCATCGATGACCGTCCGACCGTCCCGCAGCACTGTAACATCGTCGGCGAGAGCATCGATCTCATCGAATTTGTGGCTAATGAACAGAACGGCAGTTTGTTGGGAGCACAGAGTGCGGACGACGCCAAAGAGGCGCTCAGCCTCCTCCTGGGTCAGTGCAGCGGTCGGCTCATCAAGCACCAGAACCTTGCACTTCTGCCCGAGGCCGCGGGCAATCTCCACAAGCTGTCTTTCGCCGATTGAAAGGGCTTCAACAGGCGTCTCGGGATCCAGATCGAGCCCGACGGCTTTGAGCCAGGTCTCTGCTTCTTGGCGGCTGATGGTGGCGGACTTCGCCGAAAGGCTTTTCGTGCTGCCATATGAAAAGGCCGAGAGATTCTCGACGATGCTGAGATGGGGAAACAGGCTCAGGTGCTGGTAGATCGGAATAATTCCGGCTGCGATGGCGTCCTGAACGGAACGGAAGCGTGCGGCAGAGCCATCGATCGTGATTGCGCCTTGTTCGTGCTGAATGGCCCCGACAATGATCTTCACCATCGTACTCTTGCCGGCCCCGTTCTCTCCAAGAAGGGCGTGAACCCGTCCGGGAAAGAGGCGTAGGGACGCAGCGCGAAGAGCACAGGTTGCACCGTAGTGCTTTGCAACTCCCTTGACCTCGAAGACAGGCGCAACGGATGTTGTCACAAGCCCTCCCTTTGTCGGGTCTGGCACTGGCTGCAGGTGCCTGGCGGCGCTCCTCAGCCAGAGAATCCCTTGAATAGGATCAAAGCTAGAGGACTTCTCGGTGCGCCAACAAATGAATAATTGGGCGCCATGGATGACAATAGCTCATGCATGAGCAAGGGAGCGGGGCTGGATCTCCGAACAATATCGGGTAGGCTTGCGATAAGATGGCCTCGGGATCCAGGACCATGCGACGCAAGCTTCCTCCGTTATCCGCTCTGCGAGCTTTCGAGGCTGCGGCACGAACTTTGTCCTTTACTAAGGCTGCGGAGGAACTGCTGGTTACCCAGGGCGCCGTCAGTCGCCAGATTCGGCTTCTGGAGGAGCATCTGGGCGTGGCACTGTTCACGAGGTCGATCCGCAAGGTTGAGCTCACACCTGAAGGCGAACAATATTCTATATCGATAGGAAGGGCCCTCGACGAGGTTGAGAATGCAACCGGACGCCTGCGACGCGACGGCCGTCGGGAGGTCATAACGATCAGCGTTCTCCCAACGATCTCGTCGTTTTGGCTCATGCCGCGTCTTGCTGCATTCTCGGAAGCACAAGGCAAAGCCGAGGTGCGCATCATCAACTCAATTGAGCCGGTGGACCTTCAGGCAAAAGGCGCGGATCTGGCGATCCGTGTTGGTCGTATCCCGGGAGAGGAATTCGGTGCCGACAACCCGAGAATAGAAATGGACATGGTCACGGATTGGCGTGGCATCCATTCGGACTTGCTGTTCCCCGATGTACTTGCCCCTGTCTGCGCTCAACAGCTGATTGATGCAAATGACCCAGTTATGTCGATTGACGACCTCGCGCGTTACCGGCTTATTCATGTCACGACGCGCCGATATGCCTGGCATGACTGGCTCAAGGCGAACGGATCCTCGCTAGATCCCGACCAGGATGCGCTTTATTTCGGACACTTCTTTATGGCGATGGAAGCAGCGCGTTCTGGTAAGGGAGTCGCGATTGTACCCACCGTGCTGCTCAGACATTACGAAGCAGCCCGCGACCTGATCTGTCCGTTCAAGCCCGGGATACGCAGCGCCGGAAACTATCACCTGCTCTTCCATGAGAGCCGTGCGGCGGATCCGCACCTAACTCTGTTCAGACAATGGCTGGCCGAGGAGGCGTCAACCGAGCGTGAGGCGGACCTCTACGTGAAATAACATCAAAGGCGCTATCGTAATCCGCTGCCAAATTCCTGAGAGAAAGCAGCTCATGCTAGCGGTGAGGACCGCGCACCTGCACAAGGCGAAGCACCTCCTTCGCGCAAGATTCCTGGAATTGAAGGGCGGGGGGACTCTGCTGAATTCGTGGTCTGGCACCCAGGTGAGGATTGTACCTTAAACGCCGGTACATCAGCAAAATCAATGGCTTAACCTAGCCCTAATTTAACCGTGTGTACCACCGCTATGTACTCATGTCGAGCGAGCGAAAGCACAGTGCGTCCTCTCCCATAAGCCCTACCTTACTGATCTGCTCTATGAAAAAGGCCCCGGAATTCTCCGAGGCCTTGTAATCATAGTGAGTGGGCTCTGGAGGGCCTATTCACCAACCGGAGCAGTATCATGTCCCTATATCCCAGCAGTCATAGTCTCGGCGGGATCAGACGGGTCGGGTACGTCGTCTGATCCCAAGGATTAAGCAACGAGCCGCACCCGTGGCCTGCTGATGGTGCCGACGACACGTGCTCGAACGCGGCGCGCATCTCCGGGCAGATAGGCAATCGGGATATCCTCCGCATCAACCAAGCTGATCGACTTCGGATCGGCGCCTGCCTCTACTGCTCGGCTGGTCGCGATCTCCTGGGCTGCGGCGATAGCAGCATCGCGCGTCAGTCCAGAGAAGACTTGGTCAACCTCGCCAGAGACTTGAGCCATGGCGGCCCCAAGGGCATTAGCAACGCCTGCATGCGGCACGCGAATGACCTCGCTGACACCTTCAAGCTGATCCGGAACGAGGAAGGCACCCCCGCCGACCACGATAACCGGAGTGTCGCCAGCCGATGTCTTCATCCGATCGACGCCATCCTCGATCATGGCATGGATGCCGGCGAGGTGCTTGGCGACGAGCGCACGGTCCAGGTGGCGGACTCTGTCCTTATCGCCGATCTCGACCAATCCGGCCGCAACCGCGATATCCGTCGTTGTGAGCGTGCTCCCCCCGAAGACGAGCGCCTCTTCCGTAATGCGGTAACCGACGCTCCGGGGGCCGATCTTGCCGGTGTTGGGGTCAATGATCGTGCCACCTCCGAGGCCCATCGGCAGCAAATCGGGCATGCGGAACAGCGTACGCACGCCGCCAACCTCGACGATGTTATTGGCCTCACGTGGAAATCCGTTGACGAGATAACCAATGTCACTGGTCGTTCCGCCGACGTCGATAACCATTCCTTCGTCCCGGCCGGATAGGAAGGCCGCCCCGCGCATGGAATTGGTAGGGCCCGAGGCGAAGCTGTAGACAGGGTTCGCGGCAGCGACCTCAGCCAGAACCACCGTTCCATCGTTCTGAGTTAGATAGAATGGTGCTCGGATGCCGACGCTCGCGAGCGCACTACGGAAGGCGTCGACGGTTTTCTTCCCAAGGCTCTGGAGCGAAGCGTTAAGCAGCGTAACGTTCTCGCGCTCCAGCAGCCCGATGCGACCGAGCCGATGCGAGAGCGTGATGCGCGCCTCCGGCAGAACCGAAGTGACGATCTCTGCCGCCTCGAGCTCGCATTCCGCGGTGAGCGGCGAAAAGAGAGCCGTAATGCCCACCGCTGTGATCCCCGCATCACGGATCTGCATCGCAGCGTCCTGGATAGCGTCTTTGTCCAGCGGCACGAGCGGGCGCCCATCATATTCATGTCCGCCCTCGACCATGAACCTGAGCGGATTCACGGCCTCACGTAGATCCGCCGGCCAATCGACCATGGGAAGCAGCGAGGCCGATGCCGGCATGGCGATTCGGATCGCGGCAACCCGGTCAAGCCGGGCACGCTCGACTACCGCATTGGTGAAATGCGTCGTGCCGATCATAACGGCGTCGAGATCATGCACTGCGTCAGCATGGCTCTGAACCAGATGCTCAATGCTTTTCACAACGCCGGACATCACATCCGCCGTCGTGGGTGATTTCACAGCTCCCAGAACTGTCGTGGAGTCGATCAGGACGGCGTCCGTATTGGTGCCGCCAACGTCAATGCCGATGCGTTTCATGCTGCGAATACCGATTTGAACTCGAGGTCATAGCCGAAGGCCCGGGGACCGACATGGTCGAGTCCCTTCGGTGTGAGCAGGATCTCTGGAGCCGGGAGGGCAATAACCGTCACTCGCTGGCCGTAACGTAGCGTCTCTGTGCCAATCGCTTCCCCGGAGACCGTGTCGAGCACGCAGATCAGATCCGGCGTCATCACCACAGGCTCACCGTCCCGGAACCCGACCGCCCACTCGTTCTGGAACGCAAGCTCCATTTTGCTACCGCGATCGGTATCAAGCCCTTCCAGCTTGGCTGCGCCACGCAAGAAGCCACCGGTCGTGCGGCGGTCGACATCAGCTACCTTGCCCTTGAACACGATTTTACCCCCCTCGTGCGCGAGCACGGCGGCAATCGGATCTTCATGAGCTGCACGGGCCTTCAGGACGGCCTGTCCAAGGCGGGTTGCCTTGGTGACAGTGTGGAGAACCCCCCACTCCTTGACCTCCTTGCCCGTACGTGGAGCTTTGCAGGTAGCTGAGGTCGAGCCAACCTCGGTGCAGACCTTGCGCGAGATCCGCTCCATCCATTTCCACGATGCAGCGCGGGTGACCAACACCTCGTTGTCGCGGCAATCGACCAAGCTCAGAGGATACATCTGCAGATCGCCGATAGCGAAACTCGTCATCTGGGCCTCGGGGTAGGCCCGGCCCATCGCATCCGCATCCACCACAGGACGATCAAGAACTGCCCCGGCAAGGAATGGCGAGATCGCGTTGCCGCCGCCAATCTCCACACTCATGATCGCGCGGAACTGCTTGCCAATGTAATCTTCCATCACCAGCACAGAGCGGGCGAGATGGACGGGATCGACAAGGCGTTCTTGGCCGACGAGCGGCGCACCCATCTTCGAGACGACGGCGACGTAATCGTCATCCTCTAGCGCGAGCGGATCAAGCAGGCGGCAAGTCTTTCCGTCGGCATAAAGTTGCTTCAGGTTGAGCTGGGCAAGATAAGGACTCCCCCCGCCTCCGGTGCCAAGAATCCAGGCGCCGATAGCGAGCGGATCAATCTCTTCCGCTGCGAATTCGCGGATCATTCTGTCACCTCCGGTTACGCTGGTGACGATACCGAGCTGGTGAAGCCCCTGAAATAAGGGTGTGCACCTAATCCGTTTGGCCCTAAATTGGCACCCTCCGCCCCGAAGTGGCTTGCTCCAACGCGCCGCCGTGGGTTAAATTCTATAAGGGCAGGAATAGGTTAGGTGCTCGACCACAGCGCAACGACAGTGAGTTCAGCCGAGAAGTCGCATTTATTGCGTGTAGCCTTCTTGAGTGTCGGGCAAACACCGCGCATGGATGTTGTTCCCGAAATCTTAGCTCAGCTCGACCTGCCCATCGCTGCCACGGAATTCGGAGCCTTAAATGGCCTCTCTGACCGTGAGATCGTCGAGCTGGCGCCGTCTCCGTCGGAGTATTCCCTGGCCACCCGCCTTTCGGATGGGAGCAACGTGATTGTTTCCAAGCCCCGCGTTGCAGAACGCCTTGCGGGTATTCTCGCCCAATTTGGGCCGAGCGATTTTGACCTTGTGGTGATTCTGTCCACCGGATTGTTTCGAGAGTTTGATAGCCGGTGTCCGACTGTCAATGCACAGCGGGCCATCGAGGCCGGTATTCTTGCCCTCGCGGCCCAAGGTGACGCGATCGGGGTCGTGCAGCCTCTGGCTCAGCAGGTGCAGGAGGTAAGCATTCCTGCCTTGGCATCCTACCGTGTCCTTGTAAGCCACGCGTCACCGGGCGATCGGGATGCTCTGGCGCGGGCACTGGTCGATCTGGCAGAAAGCGAGATCATCGTGCTGAATTCTGTCGGTTTCAGCGAGGCTGATCGGACCATGGTGGCGCGGGCGAGTGGGAAGCCGGTGGTTCTCGCCCGCCGATTAGTGGCAGGTGCCATGCGCCTGCTTCTCGACGGTCGTAAGGATGTAGCACGAACCTACGATACAGCGCCGATCTTGGCCGAGAGATTGCAGCGGCTGACCCCGCGTGAGCGGCAAGTGCTCTCGCTCGCAGCCGAAGGGTTGTCCAATAAAGCGATTGGCCGCCAGCTCGGCATTAGTCCTAAGACTGTAGAAATCCACCGCTCTAAGGTCATGAGCAAGATGGAGGTTGCCTCCACGAGCGCCCTCATTAGGCTCATCGTTTCGGCAGAACACCCGGGATTGTGAGGCAAATTGCCTAGTTCTTTAGCATGCCACAAATAGGGGCAATCCCCTATAGCTGACTACCGAATTCAGAAGCTAGCCTCTGTTGTCTCGAAATACAGAGCTGGATCATGACGAAGAAGCTGCGACTAGCATTCGTAACCATCGGCCAGAGTCCTCGGAGCGACATCGTCCCCGAGATGCTGTCGGACATCGGAGGAGACGTCGAGGCTCACGAGTTCGGTGCACTCGACGACGTTCCTGAAGACGAGATCCGGGCCCTCGTGCCTGCACCGGGCGAAACCTCCTTCGCAACCCGCCTTCGGAACGGGCGTGAGGTCACTATTTCCAAGGAACGGGTCGAGATCCGCCTTGAGGAGCTCCTGGAGCGCATCGATCAGCAAGGCTTCGACGCAATTGTGTTGCTCTGCACAGGCACGCATGTGAAGCCCCTGCGCCGAACGTTCATGATCGAGTCGCAGCGTGTCGTTGACTCCATGGTGGAGGCTTTGGCCGCTTCGTCCCAGCGTTTGGGCGTGATCCTGCCGCTTGCACGTCAGGTTGAGGAGTTTCCCAAGCGTCACGTGTTCTCTCGCACTCCCAAGCTGGTCGCCGCCTCTCCCTACGCGGGCGACGACATCGCCGAGAGAGCTGCGGCTTTGGCCGATTGCGACCTCGTGGTCATGCACTGCATGGGATACTCGGAGGCGATGCGCGCCGCTGCGCGGCAATCGATTTCGGCTCCTGTGCTTCTCTCACGCCGCATTGTGTCCGGAGCAGTCCGGCAGATCATCTGAAGCTAGTCCATAACCAAAAGGGAACAGGAGTGAAGAGGATGCGCAACTGGATTTACGGGGTCGCAGCAGCAAGCCTGATAGTAGGCATGCTTCAGGCTGGTCCGGCCGAGGCCTTTGAACGGGTCGAAGGCCGGAAGGTCGTGGTATTCGGCGGGCGCCAGGCGATCCCCGTCCTTGATCCCCATGTGCGCTACGATTGGTCGACGCGCATGATGCAGCAGGCGGTCTATGACGCCCTAGTGAAATACGAGGGCAATCCGGCGGAGATTAAGCCGTGGTTGGCCGAGCGGTGGGAGACAAGCGAGGACGGTAAGACCTGGACTTTCCATCTCACCGGCAACGCCAAGTTCCACAACGGCGACCCGGTCGATGCAGAGGCCATCCGTTACTCGTTCGAGCGCGGGCTCAAGCTCAACAAGGGCGTGGCCTGGATGCTCAAGGATTTTCTGACCCCTGAGAACATCGAGGTGGTGGATGCGCGTACGATCCGCTTCAAGCTGAACTCGCCCTACTCTGCGTTCCTGTCGTTCCTGCCATGGTGGTATGTCGTCAATCCCAAGGAAGTGAAGGCGAACGAAGTCGACGGTGATTACGGCCAGAAGTGGCTGACCGACCATGCCGCAGGCTCCGGCCCGTTCAAGCTCAAGCGGTGGGAACCAAACGTTCTCTATGAGGTCGAGGCGGTCGCTGACTACTGGAAGGGATGGCCGCAACGTGAAGCCAACCGGCCGGGTGGCGTGATCTACCGCATCATCCGCGAGCCGGCCGCCCAGAAGGCGTCGCTCCAGCGTGGCGAGGCGGACATCGTCGAAGGACTCACGCCAGACGACTACGTGCAGATGGCTCGCCAGCGCGGCGTCACGATCCAGGATTATCCTGGCATGACAACCTTCAGCATCAAATTTAACACCCAGCAGGGTCCCACTGCTGACAAGAACCTGCGCAAGGCCATTGCCCATGCGCTCGACTACGACGGCCTCGTTCAGATCTACAACGGAGCGGCCAAGCTCCAAACGAGCCCGTTCCCGGATGCAATCCGCGGCCACATCAGCGTTCCGTCTGTTCCCCGCAAGGACCTTGCTAAGGCCAAGGAGTTTCTTGCCAAGTCACAGCACCCCCAAGGTGGTGTGACGCTTGAGTACTATCACGTCGCTGGCCTTGAGGAGGCTCGCCGCATCGGTTTGCTTCTGCTCGACAACCTAGCCCCCCTCAATATCAAGGTGGACCTGCGGCCGGAACAGTGGCCAAACATGGTGGCTAAGGGAGCAAAGGTGGAAACATCACCGGCGATGACCTCGGTCTTTGTGACGCCGATCTCCACTGACCCAGATGCAGTGGCATATCAGTATCACCCGAATTCGCACGGCCAGTATTTCGCTATGTCGTTCTACAATAACCGGGACGTCACAGCGAAGATCGACACCGCCCGGCGCACGAGCGACTGGAATGAGCGCGCGAAGCTTTATGCGGAGATCCAGACCCAGATCGTCGAGGATCAGCCCGAGGTCTTCGGGATGCTGCAGAACCGGCGCTGGGCCCACCGGGACTATCTGAAGGGCTTCGTCTTCAGCCCAGTTCGCTTTACCGGCGAGGTCGATCTCTACCCGCTTTGGATTGACGCAAAGTAATGAGGGCTTGGCCAGTCATGGCAATCCCTATGGAATGCGAGTAACGCGATGGTTCTGTTTACCTTGCGCAAGGTCGCGGTTCTGATTGGGACCATGCTGGGCCTGGCTGCACTGACCTTCATCATCACCAATGTCGCGCCGGGAGACCCGGCGCGCCTCGTCGCCGGCCCTGACGCCACCAACGATATGGTGGAGACCATCCGGCGCGAATACGGCCTCGATCGTCCGCTGATCGAGCAGTTCCTCATCTATATGGGCGACCTACTGACAGGCGATTTGGGCCGCTCGATCGTGTCCACCCGCTCTGTTATGGAAGAGCTCGCGCGCTATGTGCCCGCAACACTGGAGCTTGTACTCGTCGCGATGACGCTCGGCATTCTTATCGGCGTGCCGTTTGGAATGCTGTCTGCGGTCTATAAGGATCGCTTTATCGACCAGGTGACACGCATTCTCTCGATTTCAGGTGTCGCGCTGCCCGCGTTTTGGTTCGGCATCCTGCTGCAGCTGTTCTTCGCGGTGCGTCTTGAACTCCTGCCCGTTTCTGGGCGACTGCCGCTGACTGCGCTCGCTCCGGAGCCGATTACTCACTTGCTGCTCGTCGACACTCTTCTCAGAGGCGACTTCGAGACGTTCCGGGAGGCGCTCTCGCATATCATTCTGCCTGCCATTGTTCTCTCCTTCCCGTGCTTGGCTTCGATTCTGCGGGTAAACCGGGCCGAGATGATCGAGGTGCTGCAGTCCGATTACATCGTCGCTGCTCGGGCGCACGGCATCGACTCTCGCCGGATCGTCATGCTTTACGCCCTGAAAAACGCTCTCCTCCCGACCATCGCCATGATTGGACTGCGCTTCGGTTGGATGCTTGGGTCGACCGTGCTCGTAGAGACCGTGTTCGATTGGCCTGGGATCGGGCTCTATGCTGTCTCGTCCGCCTTGGCATCAGACTTCAAGCCAGTAGTGGGCGTAACCCTCGTGATCGGCTTCTTGTTCATGATCACCAATATGCTTGTCGATCTGGCCTATGCCTGGATCGATCCTCGCCTGAGGAGCGCACGATGACGTCAGCCGATCTCCCGGCCACAGCGCCGGAAATTCCGTCCTTCCGCGAGCGTCACGCAAGCACGATCCGGCAATGGCGTCTCTATACGCATCTCTTTGCTGGCAGCTTCTCATCGATGCTCGGCCTTGCGCTCGTGGTGCTGTTTTTGATCCTCGCCATCTTCG
The DNA here is from genome assembly GCF_003332305.1 of Microvirga aerophila. Classification (GTDB taxonomy): domain Bacteria; phylum Pseudomonadota; class Alphaproteobacteria; order Rhizobiales; family Beijerinckiaceae; genus Microvirga; species Microvirga aerophila. Next base: position 106,304 of record NZ_QOIO01000015.1, read on the forward strand.
GACCGGTGCTTGCACCCTACCCGGAGGACACCACAGGCGCCGTCAATCTCAGTCAGCGCCTGCTCTCGCCAAGTCTTGCTCATCCATTCGGCACAGACGAAATGGGTGCAGATATCCTGTCCCGCATCATCGTGGGTGCCCGTACGTCCCTCTGGATTGGGCTCATCATCACCGGAGTCGGTGCTGGCATCGGCGTGCCGCTTGGCATTATTGCGGGCTATCATGGCGGCTTTACCCGCGCGGTGATTATGAGGGTGACGGACTTGTTCCTCTCCGTTCCTGGCCTTGCGCTCGCGCTCACGATTGTGGCGGCGCTCGGCCCGGGCATCACCAATTGCGTGATCGCGCTCTCCCTCGTGTGGTGGCCAGGTTACGTGCGTCTTGTCGAATCCAAGACTCTCTCCGTCAAAGAGGAACTCTACGTTGAATCCGCACGGGCCCTTGGTGCGAGCACCCCATGGATTTTGCGGCGGCACATCCTGCCGAACTGCCTGACGCCAATCATCGTCAAGGCCAGCATGGACATGGGCATGGCGATCCTCTCGGCTGCCAGCCTTGGCTTCATAGGCCTTGGTGCCAAACCGCCCCTTCCCGAGTGGGGCTCAATGATCTCCGTGGCCCGTACCTACATGCCAGACTGGTGGTGGTATTCCCTCTTTCCGGGTCTTGCCATCTTCCTGACGGTTCTAGGCTTTAACCTTCTCGGCGACGGGCTGCGTGATATTCTCGACCCAAGGAGCCGCAGCCGATGACTGCTTTGCTCAGCATCGAGAACTATCATCTCGATATTCCCACCTTCGACGGTACCTTGAAGGTGCTGGATGGCATCAACCTGTCTCTTGCTCAGGGCGAGACGCTCGGCATCGTCGGCGAGAGCGGCTGCGGCAAGACTGTTCTGGCTCGTTCTATCCTCGGTATCGGCCCCCAGCGAGCCCGGCGAACCAGTGGTCGGATGACGTTCGACTCTATGCCGCTCGACGAACTCAATGAGGCGGAGTGGCGCCGGATCCGTGGCGTGAAGATCTCAATGATCTTCCAGGATCCGATGACCTACCTCAACCCACTTCTCACGGTCGGGCGCCAGTTATCCGATGTCCTGGTGGCGCACGCTCGTGCCTTGAGCAGGCCTGCCCTCTCGCGGCAAGAGCGTCGCCGCCGTTGCAGCGAGCTTCTGGATCAGGTGCAAATCCGTGATCCGGAACGGGTGGAGGCCAGCTATCCGCATCAGCTCTCGGGCGGCATGCGCCAGCGCATCCTCATCGCCATGGCGCTTGCCGGTGAGCCCAAGCTTCTGATTGCTGACGAGCCCACGACGGCACTTGACGTGACGATCCAAGCCCAGATTCTCGACCTTCTGCGCGATCTCGTGCATCGTCTCGGTCTCACAGTTGTGATGATCAGCCACGATGTGGGCGCCATTGCTGCCATCGCTCAGCGTGTCGCGGTGATGTATGCGGGTGTCGTTGTCGAGCAGGGAGCGACGAACGACATCCTGACACACCCGCGTCATCCTTATACCCAGGGCCTGCTGGGAGCCTTGCCTGACATCGAGGGCGATCACCAGAGCCTCGAAGCCATTCCGGGCACAATCCCCAACCTGATCCACCCGCCTTCGGGCTGTCGCTTTCATCCGCGCTGTCCGCGCGCAACGGCGATCTGTACGAGTGATAAGCCTGCAATGACAAGCATCGGAGCCGACCATGTTGTCGCCTGCCATCACGCCCTCGACTGACGCTAACACCGATGACGGCTCGATCCTCTCGGTCACTGGGCTCACAAAGGTTTTCGTCTCGGGCGGCAAAGAGTTCCGCGCCGTCGATGACGTTTCTCTCAGTGTCAACGCCGGTGATGTCCTCGGCATCGTGGGCGAGTCAGGGTCAGGCAAGTCGACTGTCGCACGCCTCGTCATGAGACTGATCGAGCCCACGGCCGGACGCATTGTGTTCGAGGGCGGGGATTTGACGGCCAAGTCCGGTGAGGAGCTTCGTCGTATGCGCCGACACATGCAGATCGTATTTCAGAACCCGCATTCATCCCTTGATCCGCGTCATACTATCCACAGCGCCCTTGCCGAGCCATTTTTGATCCAGACAAATCTGCGAGGCATCGAGCTCGAACGACGGATCGACGCTCTTCTAGATATTGTGAGCCTGCCTAAAGCCTTCAAATACCGCTTTCCGCACGAACTTTCCGGTGGCCAGAAGCAGCGTATCTGCATCGCCCGTGCCGTCGCACTTGAGCCCCGGCTGCTTGTGCTTGATGAGCCGACCTCAGCTCTCGACGTCTCCGTGCAGGCCCAGATCATCACCTTCTTGCAAGAGCTTAGGCAGCGACTGAATCTCACCTATCTGTTCATCTCCCACAACCTAGCCGTTGTCCGTCACATCTGCGACCACGTGATCGTCATGAACCAAGGCAAAGTCCTCGAACAGGGGACAACCGAGTCCGTGTTCGCACATCCGCAGAATGATTACACTCGTCAGCTCATCGACAGCGTGCCACGCCTGCCGCGACTTGCAATTTAATCCTTGTCAGTCTGCCGGGCGGCACATCGTAGGTTCGGGTACGCACACTGGATCGGCTTTCGGCGGGAGCCGGTCAATCGGGGTGGCGGCTAATACGGCCTATGCTCTGACTTACCCGGCAACAGACTGGCTGACTCTGGAGATCGCCTGATCGAGACAACCGCTCACGCGGTTTGACTTTTCACACCAATCGCCTTTCGCACCTCTGGTGCCACCCTCGTTCCGAGGATCTCAATCGCCCGCATCAGCTTGAGGTGGTCTATCACGCCAATAGCCATCTGGATCAAGAAGCGGTCGAACCGGAAAATCTCATGCGCGGCCAGGATCTTGTCCGTGACCTCGGCAGGGCTTCCGACGAACAGCGCACCGCGCGGTCCCCTGGCCGCGTCGAACTGCTGGCGGCTCGTCGGCGGCTAGCCGCGCTCCCGCCCAATCCGGTTCATCACGTCCGCCTGCGGGGCATAGAAGGTGTCGGCAGCCTCCTGGGTGGTGTCGGCGACGAATCCGTGCACGTTGATGGATGTCTTCAGGGTTGCGGGATCGTGGCCGGCCCGCTGGGCTGCCTGCCGGTAGAGGTCGAACAAGGGTGCAAAACGCGCTGGCTCTCCCCCGATGATGGCAAGAGCCAATGGCAGATTGAGGACCCCGGCACGAGCAAGAGACTGCGGGGTCCCGCCGACTGCGATCCAGATCGGCAGTTTCTCCTGATAAGGCCGCGGATAGACGCCACGGTCTGTGATCGGAGGAGTATGTTTCCCGCCCGGCCAGCTGACCTGCTCGCTTTCGTTGAGTTGCATCAGGAGTTGCAGCTTCTCGGCAAAGAGCGTGTCGTAATCATCAAGGTCGTAGCCGAAGAGCGGGAAAGACTCGATGAAGGAGCCGCGGCCGGCCATGATCTCGGCTCTCCCCTCGCTGAGATTGTCGAGGGTGGCGAACTGTTGAAACACGCGGATTGGGTCATCGGAACTGAGCACCGTCACCGCGCTTGTCAGGAGAATGCGCTTTGTCTGGGTCGCTGCGGCTGCCAGGGCTACAGCAGGCGCTGAAACCGCATAGTCGGGCCGGTGATGCTCGCCGAGACCAAACACATCCAGTCCCGCCTGGTCGGCCAAAACAATCTCTTCCACCAGGTTGCGGAGGCGCTCCGCCGGACCAACCCGGCGTCCCGTCGCCGGATCGGCGCCCACGTCGCCGAAGGTGTAGAGTCCAAGTTCCATAAGAATGGTCCTCCCATAGGGCCTTCGCCCCAGTCATAGTCCCACCATCACAGCTATCAGCTGCCCTTTAAATGGTAACCCCGCTAGTGCCCTGCCGATGCCCCATGCGCCAGTCACGGGTTACGGCTGGCTGCTGCCCGCTTCCTTGGGAGGGTAGTTCATGCACCCAAGTCTTTTCACGCGGACCACAACATACTTCACTTCCCGGCCGACCGATTTTGTCACCTTGAGCAAGCTTGTGTCTCCGCAAGGTAAGCAGCTCAGTCTGAAGGTCGATTTCGCCGCTCTTAACGAGGCGAATGATAGTCCGGAAGTACCCGCCAGGGTTTCGGATGCTGTGTTTGCCGCTTGAGACATCGTCGTCATAGAGTTGCAGGACGTAGATCACAGCTGTTGCAGCATGCATGGCTCCGATGGCCTCGACGGCCTCAGTCCAGGCGCTTGGGTGGGCTCCCAAGGAGGCTCGAAGGAATCGTCCGGCTGAAACAAGATCGACAACATCTCGAATCGAGTGAGCACAATCGGAGATCACGGGGCACGCTTCGACGATCAAGGCTGGTAGCGACATCTCAATGGGTAAAGCATCTTGAGCACCAGGCTCCGTGTCATCCTGGCGGCCGTTGTGACAAGTCTCACTCAAGGATTCATTCTCTGCCTCAATGTGTCGGCATGTCGTGCCGTCACAGCTTGCCTGATAGAACGCTTCTTCAGCGAGCTGTCTCATCTCGTTCCAGGCCTCAACGAGCCCGGCCGGGAGGGTCGTCCCGGAGCGTTTCGGGGTGCGAGCTTTCAGGGTACTGACGCGGCTCTCAAGCGCAGTGCGATCAACTTTGGGATAGTACTGCGCCAGTGCACTCAAAGCCGCTTCGGTGGCACGACGGCAGATCGTGATCTCGTCAAAGGAGCGCTTTAGGAGTTCCTTTCGTTGCTGTTGCTCGGCGGTGACGGCGGCCCACTCGCCTCGACGGGCATAAAGTGGCGTTAGATCAAAGCCGAAGGCATCGACAACAGTCCCCTTCTCGTCCCGAACGGCGTAGCGCTTGCCGTTTGGCAAGTCCTTCGGGATGAGCACTTGAAGCTCAATCAAGGCCTGGATGGCATTGCGGATCGCCCGCTCCGACAGTCCGGTAGCCGCCGTCAGCCGCTGGTTGGACGGCCAGACGAGAAGCCTGTCCATGTGGTGTTCGCCCCAACAGACGACGAGCTGGCTTAAAACCAGTCGTTGCGGCGCGCTCAGACGGAGCGCTCTTTCAGCATCACGAGCAGAGGCTGAAAGCTCCTTTCGTGTAACAACGTGCCCGGTTTCGAGCGCAAACTTCCTCGCGGCCAAAGCAGCGTGTCTCAGCCGCCGGCCTCCAGACGATGCGGATTGCATCGTACCCTCCATTGTGAGGGCAAAGCGGGAGCGTTCACCGAAACCGATGTTCTTGACACGCAGCTTATCGGGATGGCATAAGGATTGTCGCCAAACTAATCCGGTCGCCGTCCCTCGGTGACTCCAAAGGCCCTCGAAGTTTCCAGCTTCGTGGGCCTTTTGCTTTGCCTAGCCTTAGTTCACGGTTGTCTTCTCCCGTTCGAAGAGTGTTGCGAGGTCGGGGATGATCGCAGTCCAATGAGACCGATGCGCTCTCTTGTGCCGGCACTGATCTCGCCACCGGCTTCTTTGAGCACCAACACGACGATCTCCCGGAAGTCCGTCTGGCGAGGGACCTCTCGGAAGCGCTGATGATCTTGCTGCCTCAAGCTATCGGACGTTGTGTACCCCACTCTCTCGCAACACATGAGAGATGAACCGATTCGGTGTTACGTGTGGAGTCGATCTGTAAGAATCGATTAATCCTGATTGTGATTTTCACTGAAAAGCTGAGTCCGAATGAGTCGAGCGCTTGGATGGATCCAGTCACGTTGCAGTGGACTTACCGCATGTCCGCCATTTAAGACTCAAGCTAGATTCGAGCTCTGACAGAGAGATATTCAAATAGACTCTGTATTGCTAAATATTCTTCGTGCTATGCAGGTCAACGACAAGAGACTACTTTTAAATATCGTGGTGTATCTCCAAAGCCCCACGATCCAAGAGGCCTGCTCCTGGCGCATGAACTAAGGGCACTCCATTTTAGAACCTTCTGACCCAGGATGCGGGGCAATCCCACATCCCAATCTCTTCTCCCGCGCCTCTCGGAGGGATCGTACTGTCAGTTCGCAGGCTCTGTGTTCTTGACCGAGCCAAACCAGTTCTTGATCTTGGCGAACATGGGATGGTCGGCCACCGAGGTTGGGGTCGCCGCGTTGCGCTGAACGACAGCCATGCGTGTCCGCACCTCCTCGGGCGCCAGCCCGTTAACCTGCCGACCGATGGCCAGCGCGCCCTCAAGGATCCGGACACAGTCCTGGAATGACTGACGAAATCTCAGGTGCGTGGTGATATAGACCTCCCGCTCCCGCTCCACCTCAGCGGTGTCGGCGCAGGCCAGGCGGGTTACAAAGGGCAGCAGGTGCTGGCGCTCCTCATCGGTGGCTTCATCGTTCAATTGCATAGCCAGCGCGCAGATCGGGCGCGAGAAGCAGTCTGGCATGTCCTGCACGGACCGAACGGGCCGGTACGGGAGGCCTGCCGCGACAATGGCCGCTTCGTTGATGCAGGTTCCACCGTCCTGGCCGGGGAACGTGTGCGAGCCCTGTTTCAGTTTCCAGTTCAGAATGTGGTCGAAAGTGTCCATGGCAGCCATCCTTGTGGCGTGCCCCCACCCTCAAATGGTGATCCCGTGCCATCCCGCCTGTCAATTGTTGGGAACGACACGGTCAGCAGTAATCAGGAAGGCAAGCATTCGATCCGCAGTTTTCCAGGAGGATTCCGACCGCGGTCGAGGACCCTCACAATGAGACTGGGCTGTTTTAGCTCAATGCGCTTTTCACTTCTCTGACCCAAACCGTCTCATCCTTTCCCATAGGATGATCGGCAACGATGAAGCTCCCAATCACGTCTCCGTCGATCACGATATTCCCTGCCTGACGAGTGTAGCGCCCGGCGACCATATCGGGGTCACGAACAAAGCAAGATGAGTCTAGGAGGCCAGCGGCCCAGTCGGAGCCGGTTGCAAACACGAGACGCTTCGGACGAAGGGCAGAAATCTCGTGCAGTAGGAGTTCCCGACATTTCTCACGCTGAACCTTCGCAAGCTGGCCGTTCGGGTTCCACCCAGCTTCGGGGGCAACTTTATAGAGATTCGACCAAACCATGTGCGATGGCCAGTTGTCCTGCTCAACATCAGCGATCTTGAGTTCACCGATGGTGCGCCTCGCCGTTCGCCAGAACGCTGATCGGTTGGTGTTATAGCTGTCCTTGTTGCCCCAGAAAGCACTCACCCAGCGCATGGGACATGTTTGGCCTTTTCCGCTCTCTCCACTTACGCTCTTGCAGACGGTCTCAACGAACGCAGCGACGTTATCGGGCTCACGCAGTTCCATTGGGGTCCAGCCCTTCGTCCAACCATTAACGGCCCGCCCAACCCACATCAATTCACCTTGGTAGCTGTCTCCCTTCATCGATAGGAAACCTGTTACCGGCGCCGGTTGAAGTGTTTCGGCAGCAGCGCCAACTGCTGTGGCGATCTTGCTAAGTATCTTTCGTTCTGCTGTCCGATCCATGGATTCCCCCGAACTTGAAAACTTTCTGCCTACAGCGGCACTTCGTTGTTTGAAGCTTCAACATGAACGGGCTTAACAAAGTCCTGCGATCCATAGCGCTCGCTCAAGGTCGAGGCTTGCTTTTTCAGCATCGAAGTGTGCTTCCGTAGGTCCTGAGCCAGCAGGTGGTGCCCGGTGTAGGCATTCCGCCACTCCCCTTTGCTGATCGTGATGAACTTGCTCATTCCATCCAGCCACACTGAGAGCGACGAGAGAAAGCGAGCCAGTTCGGCATCCGGATTATTCATGAGAAAGACCTACTCTGTCAGAATGGTTGAGAGGGTGACCTGTAGTGCGGGTCGGACAGAACGATGAGCCGTGCCCTTGGAAGGTGCCAGCGGCTTACAAGAGTTGAGATGAACTCCTCCGTCGTGAGCTTCCGGTCGAGCAGGAGGAGAAATCTGTCGTCGTCAGCACGCCAATTCACGCGTCCTCTCGGAAAATGCTCGTATGGGACGCCGCGCAGATTCGGCCAGCGACGGGTAATTCGCGGCCATATATCGACGTGTCCCTCCTCCAGCGTCCTGAAGCCCCCGATTTCTGAGACCTCTGAGACACGGCGGGATAGGCCAACAAGACGTGGCCGCGAGCCGGCTCCAGGTAGTCCCCAGAACAAGCCAATCCGGGGCTCTGGCGTAACCTGTTCCCCTGGTTCGCGCGGGTGTGACTCCACCTCATGGGCCTCTCTTGATTCGGGGTTCTCCGCAGGCAGAATCCGATCCGCCTGCGGTTGCGTTACATGCCAGAGAAGATGACATGCTCTTGGAAGAAGCCGTCAGAGTGCCAAACCTCCTCTCCGAGATCCCAGACCGGGCAGAGAGAGGACGCAGAGGCAAGGGATTTGAGGATCTCGGCCCGGGTTTCATCCGAGACCTCGGCGTTTTTTCGGCCCCTCGCCTCCTTGAGGAACCAGCCGATTGAGCCGACCCGCTGGAACAGCAGGAGTGCCGGCTCATGGCCACACCATTCATAGAGATATTCAACTCCGTTGATGACGGTGAGAACCGACTGCCGCTCACGATGAAATCCCCGCAAGCAGTTTTCGAAGTCGTCCCCGACCTTCTTGAGCCTGTCACGGGCTGTGACGGGCCGAAGCAGGCTATTGCCGGGCCAAGGAGGATCCGGGAAGGGGAGATCCAGTATGGCATCCCGGATTGCCTCAAGAGGATTTCGCGCCGCCACAATGGATTGAGCAGCGGACGAACCCATCAGCTTCTCCAGGCGCGCTAAGCTCCAAGTGAAGTAACCCAAAGCATAGGGTGGCAACCGGCCCTTCTGAAACAGACGAAGCACAGACTTCGCTTCCAAACCAGGGGGCAGTGTTGCCAGTCCCAAAATGAGATCATCCGGCAGCACCGCGGCGTGTCGGATGAATTTCGCGCCGGGCCCGTCGGTGGCAAGGATTGTCGCTAGAGCTCGGTAGACCCTCGCTGGCCGTGCCTTCGGTCCCAACCGTCCGAGAGCCCTGATCAGACCCGCGGGCTGGGAGCCCGTCGCCTGAGTAATCAGGTCTTTGCTGCGGCCGAATGTGAGCTGTGCGTATGCCAGTTCGGTCGACATCGGGTTGTCCGGCCTGAACGACATCCGTCGCGAGGAGAACCACAGGTGCCACACGTGCCGTCGGGTGTCGGTGGCCGTGAGATACTCACCAAGGCGAGGCCCCGGCCAAATTTGGGCCACCTCCTTCGCAAATGGCCCAGCGATCAACTTGGTAACAGTATTGTACGATTCAGGGGCTGCCTCTCGCCCCTCACCCTCCCCTTTCCGTTTCCTTTCCAGCTCTTTCACCCCGTCCAATCCTTCAAGAAAGAAAGATGGGATCATGACTTCGTCGTGTTCAACTCGATCAGCACCATATCGGGGCACTGTATGACCTCCATCGCTGCTGCTTGAGTGTTTAGATTACCCATGCGACAAAACTGGTCGTATCAACAGAGTATCCGTGGGTCGGCATGGCCAAAATTGTAAAGCGATTCTCAGAGATTGATCGGTACGCGCCGGCGGAGAGACTGCTCCAACTCGGACTTCTGTTGTCAGAAGCACGTGGCGGTCTCACGCTCGACGAGATGGCTCAAAGCCTTGGAGTAACCCGACGCACAGTCGAGCGACTAAGGAATAAACTCGATCACATCACGAGTGGCGGACTCACAGTCACAACCGACGATGATAACCGCAAACGATGGTCCCTGCCGGTAGGCAGACTCTCCGCCTTGGCCACACCAAACTTGGAGGAGCTTGCGGAGCTCAAACTCGCCATTGCAAGCCTGCGCCGGCAAGGTGCGGAACGTGAGGCCGATGTGCTTGGTCAACTTGCCCTCAAGCTTGAATCCGCGATGCCCCGGCCGACCCTTCGTCGGCTTGAGCCGGATATCGAAGCTCTCCTTGAGGCAAGTGGATCACTCGTTCGCCCTGGTCCCCGGATCAGCATCGATCCGCCGGTGATCTCGGCTCTCCGTCGGGCTATCCTTGAGAGCAAGCAGGTTCGACTAAGTTATCGCCGTCGGGACACCAACCAACTATCACGGCCGATGCTATGTCCATACGGCCTGCTTACAGGCTCCCGCGGCTACCTCGTCGGTTTTAACCCCCATCCAGAGATCCAGGCGTATCGCCTCTATGCACTGAGTAATGTCGAGGCGGTTGAAGTTCTGGATCAGCTCTTCACGCGAGATCCTGCTTTTGATCTCCAACGGTTTGCAGCTCGGTCTTTCGGCGTATTCTGGGATGGAAAGCAATATGAGATCGAATGGCGCTTCAAGCCGAGCGCCGCGGAGGATGCACGCCGTTTCCTTTTTCATCCGGATCAGGTCGTGACAAATCTACCTGACGGATCAGTGCTCATTCAGTTTACCGCATCCGGCCTCACTGAGATGGCTTGGCACCTATTCCGGTGGGGCGAACACGTCGAGATCTTAAAGCCAGACGACCTCAAACAGAGGTACCGCGAGTGCCTTCAAGAGGCCTGTTCAGCTCTAAGCGACGCTCGCGAGACCGAGGTTGGACCCATCCGTCCCGAATTCACGGTGAACGAATTCAGCTAAAGCAGGAGCTAGCTCTCTTACAAAGAGTGAGGACGCAGGATGCGGCGTTGCAGTCACGAAGGCCTTTTGCCCGTCTTCTAGCGTAAACCACTCCAGAGGAATAGTTGCTCCCTCAACAGTAATATCTGGGCCCTTGCCCTGACGAGCAGGGATGTGACGCCACAACTCTCTGCCAATGATCCATACTCGGTCAGGGCGGAGCTTCATCAGAACTTCCAGAAAGGCCGGAGCGGCAACGGCCCACTGGTCACCTGTGGGTCTGACCCGTGCGCCACCAGAGACCGGCGACTGAATAAAGTTGTAGAATGCAACCTGGCTCCAAAAGACATTGGCAGGTTTGCCTCTGAACTCTTCGCCCCCCAGTCTATAGCGAACTCTGTTCCAGAAGCGACTGCCACCGTCGCCATTCACATGTTCAAGGATGCACTCCTGGGTGAAAGTAGGTTCCAGGTCCTTCTTGGTAATGGCGCCGTCCGTCTCCCACTCGTCGTAGTGCGAGACTCCCCAACCAGCAGGACCTTTCGACCTCGAAGGCCGCCGCTGTGATACTCGTTTCCGACGAAGGGAAGAAAGAAGACACGCTTGTAATCAGGCATGGGATCCCACTTGGCTGCAGGGCAATACTGAACACACAAGGTCAAGCTTGTCGATAAGTTTATCTATCAAGAGAGGATTCTGCCTGGCCAACACAGGGGCCAAGAAACTCAATGGCTCAGAGACTCTCATCTATGCGGGTGTGTGCCATTCCCGTGCGCACCCTCCAGCGAGTTAGCAATGTCGAAGAGTTCAGTCCAAGTGAAGGCGCTCCTGTTCCCGCAAGCTTCGCCAAGGCACCGTTCCCTGTACTGCACTAAGCCTAGTCGGATACGCTTAGGTCGGCTCCGCGGATCACAGCGATCCAGTCCTCGAAATCGGGCAATCCATGAGCGTTTTTTGCCAAGTTACAAGCGAGGTGCGTGATCCAGACATTTCCATTGTCATAAGCCCCATTCGTGCTGTCAATCCGATCCGCCGAAGGTTGAAGCATCTTGTTTGTCCCTCCAGCCACCATTTTGCTGCTGCAAAGGGCACACAGCCCAACTTGCTCCTTCCATTTCTGCAGAAACAGAGCAACGAGATCCGATAAGTTCGGAGCAGCGCGCAATGGATTGATCTTAACGCCGACCTCGCCACCCCTTTTTACACGATCTGTAACCCGCTCCGCCATGCGAAACGCTTCCTGACGCACTGCCTTTTCGACATTTGGATCAAAGCTGGCACGGAGTTTCAGGTATGCGCGCACGTCCTCGCGAAGATTAAGTGTGATGCGCCTCACCGGCAGCGCCATCACTGCGCTCCGCTCATCGCCGAGCGCTTCTACGATACTGCCTCGATTGGCTACATCAGAGAACGATCGGTATGCAACTGGAGTGACTTCCCTGGCATGGGGGTAAGGCGGTCCCACCATGTCAGCAGCGTCGAGCACCGCCATCGAATGCGGCCAGCGGTCGCCCCATGCGGCATAGGAATTGGCCCATACCTCTGGCGGTACAATCTTCCTTGTCTCAAGAATTTGCTTGGGTTCGATCGCGACTGCGGAAATTAGCCGGCTGCGGTGCTCCGGCAACTCTGTCATCTCAGCATTTGTGGTTCCAACATAGATGAGAATGTCGCGGCCCGGAGCGAACTCTCTCCGCAGGCGATCGCCCACTGATCGTTTAGAGCACGCTGCGTTTTGACGGAATCCGGTTTTCGAGCTGCGGCGGATCTGATTCAATCTAAGTCTCTTGGCTGAAGAAGGTTGGCTGGGATGACACGCCCCTACTCACAAGACCTCCGGAAGCGTGCGCTGGCCCGGTATGAAGCCGGCGAGACGATCCGCTCCATCGCCGCCGCACTCGATATCAGCCCGTCCTGTGTGTCGAAG
>NZ_QOIO01000150.1 GCF_003332305.1 Microvirga aerophila
GTCATACGGCACGTCCTCCTACAGCCCCGAAAAGCAGGAGAGTGCCATTTGAACTTTGCAGAGGGGTGTCATCTCTAGAGCATCGGACCGTTAAGTGGACGCGCCACCGGCGGCTTCGGCATGGCTCCAGGATGGCTGAGATGCAGACCTCATCGGATCCGACTTCTCGTCCGATGCTCTATATTGCGCTTACACAGATCCTTCGCGGGAGGTCGTTTATGGAACTGTGCTGGCAGCGGGTTCGGGAAAACCGTATAACAAGATATCGTCAGTGTGAGGGACCGGGCCCTGACGGCTGAGAGATGCGTGCACCCCGCCTGTTAAGCTCAGGAACAGCAGATGCCTCGTCATTTTCCACCCTGCAAAGGGCCCATTGAGGGTCTCTCTTTGCCTCAGCTTGCCTGGGACGTGCTCCACCGAGAGGGCATCCAGACGATCGATCAGCTGAGGTCTGTCGCGGGCCAACTTGAGCACTTCGAAGGCCTCGGACCCATAACGGTGCGAGTCATCAGACAAGAACTTGACCGTGTCGCGGCACCCGGAGAGCAAAAATTCGGTGACGGAGGGGATGCTGTGTGGGGTGCGTAATTCGCAGAACCCCCATTTATGGAACTCACTGATATGGCCCGGAATAGCAATAGACCTAGCCTCGCAGAAGGTCTCATGTCAGCTATCGCCGACTTATGCTTCACAGGCGTCGGCGGCTGAGAGCCTTGCGCTCCCGCGCGCAGTGCGGAGCGCATCATGACGATTTACACTTTCCCTGATCTGCCAATTGCTCGGGCCTAAATCTCACTCATCAAGCGGAGGCTAGGCGAATGGAGCATGCTTTTTATCAACGCTATGAGGGACCCATTATCGGCCTTCGTCTGCCGCGAAAAACCTGGAACGTGCTGCGGAGAAAGAACATCACGACCATTGACCGATTAAGGGCTGCTGCTCACCGGGTCCATCGATTTGAGGGGATCGGCCCCAAGGCGGCCCGACTGATCCGAGAAGAGATCGCGCGTGTAATGGTACCCAAAGAGCAGCCTCTCGAGGGGTTAGTCCCTGATCCTAACAACACCCATGAGACCGCGTGATTCGTAGAAACGCCTTTATGAAACCCAGGCGATAATCATACTCTCTGCGCTTGAACTACCTCGAAAGCAGCCTAGCGTTGCATGGACCAGGGGCTAAACTGGATGTGCTGCGGGTGAAGCAGGCGAGATCGAGGGACCACCTCGTTTGGCGGCGGGCAGCACCGTCCCACCCGCTCTATTCTTTGGCCATGGGCCGAGGGGCATCATTCTGTACCGAAACAGATCACAGATCAGCAGGTGAGACGGATGCCGAATGGTTTTCATGGAAGCTGCGAGGGGCCCATTGAAGGTCTCTGTCTGCCCCAAAACGTCTGGAATGTGCTGCAGAGAGAGAACATTACGACCTTCAACCAGCTCAAGGCTGTGGCTGATCAAATTGAGCAGGTCCTGGGCATCGAGCCCAAAACGGCGCTCGTGGTCAGAGAAGATATTGCGCGTGTGGCAGCCCTCGATGATGCTCTGAGCAAGGGTCGGCCTCACAATTCTTGGCAGGCTGCGTAATTCGCGGAAAGTCGTTTAGGGAACGAAAGTTCAGGCCGCTCATCCTCGCGTGGCGGAGCCCACGATGAGCTGTCAATGGATGCGGAACTGCTTCAGGGTCTCCTCCATAGAGATTGACCCCGATTGGTCACGGGAATGGCGGCTGCCGCAGAGCGGGAGGCCCGTTAGAGCACAAAAAACCCGGATGGTTCTGACCAGCCAGGGCCTGGATTGATGTCGGCTACCAGCATTGGCGCGCTGCTCCCAGCCTCAATCCGGTAGAGCTCGCGTCCGCTCTCCTCCGTGGTGGCTTGGAAGTAGAGATCTCCCCCAAACTCGGTGAAGTCGTCCGGGTCTGAGTCACCCGAGCCCGGATTGATGTCGGCTATCAGGGTTGGGGTGCTGCTCCCGGCCTCAATCCGGTAGAGCTCTTCCCCGCTCTCCTCCGTGATGGCCTGAAAGTAGAGATCTCCGCCGACCTCGGTGAATTCATAGGGGGCTGAGCTCCCCGGGCCCGGATCGATGTCGAGCAGGACTGGCGTGCTGCTCCCAGCCTTGATCTGGTAGAGCTCGCGTCCAGTCTCCAGCCTACCAGCCTGGAAGTAGAGATCTCCGCCGAATTTGGTGAAGTAATAGGGGGCTGAGCTCCTCGGGCCCGGATCGATGTCGATCAAGACTGGCGTGCTGCTCCCGGCCTCGATCCGGTAGAGCTCGTTTCCGGTCTCCTCTGTGGTCCCCTCCGTGATGGCCCGGAAGTAGAGATTTCCCCCAGCCTCGGTGAATTCATAGGGGTCTGAGCTCCCCGGGCCCGGATTGATGTCGGCGACCAAGGTTGGGATGCTGCTCCCGGCCTCGATCCGGTAGAGCTCGCGTCCGGTCTCCTCCGTGGCTGCCCGGAAGTAGAGATCTCCGCCGAACTCGGTGAAGCCAATCGGGGCTGAGCTCCTCGGGCCCGGATTGATGTCGGCGACCAAGGTTGGGATGCTGCTCCCGGCCTCGATCCGGTAGAGCTCGCGTCCGGTCTCCTCCGTGGCTGCCCGGAAGTAGAGATCTCCGCCGAACTCGGTGAAGCCAATCGGGGCTGAGCTCCTCGGACCCGGATCGATGTCGATCAGCATTGGCGTGCTGCTCCCAGCCTCGATCCGGTAGAGCTCGCGTCCGCTCTCCTTTGTGCCAGCCCGGAAGTAGAGATCTCCCCCGAACTCGGTGAGCGCAGACGGATTTGAGCTCTCTGAGCCCTTGTCGATGTCGGCGACCAAGGTTGGGATGGTGCTCCCAGCCTCAATCCGGTAGAGCTCGCGTCCGGTCTCCTCCGTAGTGGCCTGAAAGTAGAGATCTCCCCCGAACTCGGTGAGCTCAAACGGATTTGAACTCCCCGGGCCTGGATTGATGTCGGCGACCAAGGTTGGGATGCTGCTCCCGGCCTCGATCCGGTAGAGCTCGCGTCCGGTCTCCTCCGT
>NZ_QOIO01000151.1 GCF_003332305.1 Microvirga aerophila
AATCAGGAAGAATGGTCAAAAGCGAGCAGAGAAGAAGCTCAAGCATCGGTCCGCTCCTTCGGCATGCGAGAGAGGGTAACGATCTTCGGCACTTCGGTGGCGCCTTCGTCCGGGGCATGGTCGGGCACGATCCTATCGGGCTCGTCGTCGGCGCCCTTGCCCGGCGGGACACCGGCGATCTTCTCCAGCGATCCGGCAATCCGGCGCAGCGGCCACCCGAAATTTGGAATGTCGATCAGGGCCAGCAGCAGACCGGCGACCCAGAAGGCATGGATATGCGTGAACAGGGCCAGCAGGCCCAGCACGGCGACGATCTCGAATTGGAGCTTGTGGCCCTTGTGGGCGATGCGCTCCGGCAGGGTGTGCAGCCGCAGGAACAGGAGGCCGATGGCCATTACGGCGATGACCAGGACCACGGCCATGACTATCATGAAGACGTCGGTCTCCCCGGGCCCGGCGATGAACGCGGGCAGATGATGGGGGGCAGCGGGGTTAACAGCCACGGTCATGCCGGCTCTCCTGTCATTTCAAGTGGCGGTCCAGCGTTGCCGCCAGTTCGGCCGCGAGATCCCGCGCCAGCTCCCGGTACTCGGCACAACGGGCGGCGCTTACCGGCAACGATGAGTGCTCCCACCGGACGGCGGCCGCCTCGGCGTCAGCTAGATCGGCACAGAGCGACCGGAAGTCCTCGTTGTTTCTCGCGAGTTCCTCGATGGCATGCACCCGGTCTGGGAAACGGGCGATGGCGACCAGTACGGATTGATCCATGATGAGACCGCGCGATCCCGGGAACGGCGCAGGTGCGCCGTCACACAGTTGTCAGTATCGGCCCATGGCGTGCGGCAGGGGAGTAAGTTACTGTATGTTACAGGCGCTTCAGGCGTCTTCCGATGCCCGGAAAGGGCCGACCCATTGCACAACGGCAGCAACCATGGGGTTGACGGCCCGTCGCAGGCGCAGTCGCAGCCTTCGGCAGAAGACGTGCGTGCCCAGCTCGACCGCCTCATCGCCAGCCCTGACCTCGATCTGCCCGCGCGTGCGCGCAGGTTCCTGCGCTACATCGTCGAGGAGACGCTCGCCGGACGCGCAGACCGCATCAAGGCCTATTCGGTCGGGACAGAGGTGTTCGAGCGCGATCCGAACTTCGATGCCCAGAGCGACCCGGTGGTGCGGATCGAGGCGGGCCGGCTCCGCCGTGCCCTCGAACACTATTATCTTGTCCCCGGCCTGTCCGATCCCGTTATCATCGACGTCCCGAAAGGGGCCTACGTCCCCCACTTCACCCTCCGCAACCCCCCGGAAGCAGACGTAGCGGAGACAGCAGAGGTCCTGGATCCGCCAGCCCCTGCCGCTCCGCTGCCCCCATCTCCCACCGTCCCGCCATCCCGACCTCGACGTTCGCTCCGGATTGGCCTTGGCGCAGCGGCCGTGGCGGTCACGGTTACCGGTCTCGCTTGGTGGGGCACCTCGCGACCGATCCCACGACCGCCTGCCCAAGCATCGGCTGCTGGGGTGCCAAGCGGTCCGACGCTTGTCGTCATGCCCTTTGCCAACCTGGGGGAAGGTCCGGACGCCAGAATTTACGCTCAGGGCCTCACCGAGGAGGTCCTGAGCCTGCTCGCCCGCTTCAAGGAACTGTCGGTGCTCGGACGGGAGACGTCGAGGGCTATCCCGCCGGATGCCGACGTTTTGCGGATCCACCGTGAAGTCGGGGTGCGGTATGTGCTGGAGGGGAGCGTCCGGACCGCAGGGCACCAGTTGCGTGTGACGGGCCGCCTCCTTGATGCCCAGACAGGCGCAGTGCTGTGGTCGCAAGCGTATGACGACGATCTGCGGATCCGCGGCTTCTTCGCGATCCAGGATGACGTGGCCCAGAAGGTCGCGACCGCCGTCGGACAGCCCTATGGCATCATCGCCCGGTCTGACGAGAGGCGCACCCAGGCGGGACAGCCGGAGGACCTGGAGGCTTATGCCTGCACGCTGCGCTTCTACGGCTATCGCGCGGCGCTGAGCCCGGCCAGCCACGCCGCCATCCGGACATGCCTCGAACGGGCCGTCGACCGATACCCGAGCTACGCCACCGCTTGGGCGATGCTCTCGATGCTCTACCTCGACGAGGATCGCTTCGGCCTCAATCCCCGACCTGGTTCCCCTACGGCAGCGCGGCGTGCTATCGATGCCGCCCGCCTCGCCAACCGCCTCGACCCGGAGAACGTTAGGGGATTGCAGGCGCTGATGATGGCCCTCTTCTTCACGGAGCAGCCGGAGGAGGCGTTGCAGGTCGGCGAGCGGGCGGTGGCGCTCAACCCAAACGATACCGAACTGCTTGGGGAGTTCGGAAGCCGGCTGGGTCAGGCGGATGACCGCAAGCGTGGGATGGCTCTCCTTGAGCAGGCCCTTGCCCGCAATCCAGGCCATTCGGACTATTACAACGGGGTGCTGGCGCAGCTTGCCTACCTGGAGCGTGAATACCAGCGTGCCGAGCTTCTGATGCGGCAGGTCACTCAGAAGAAGTTCCCGCTCTACCACTTCGTGTCCGCCATCATCTACGCCCAGCTCGGGATGAAGACCGAGGCCGCCGAGGCAAGGGACCGTTTCCTCCAGGAGCGCCCCACGTTCTTCGACCAGTGGGATCGGGAGGTGGCCAAGCGCAATTACGGGCCCAAGGACGGTGCCCTGCTGGCCGAAGGCGCGCGCAAGGCCGGCTTTCCGGTACCGGACACGACGGCGGCGGAAACGGCCCTTCAGTCGGGCATTCCCCAGCGCTGAACGTGAGCGCCGACCCCGTAACATACAGTAAGTTACAGGCGGTCGAGCGCAGACGCTGCTAAAGCATCGGACGGTTAAACAGACGCATATCCGGCTGCCTTGAGGTAGTTCCAGCACTCCTGAGGCTCGAACAAGT
>NZ_QOIO01000152.1 GCF_003332305.1 Microvirga aerophila
CCGAGGAGCTCAGCCCCGATTGGCTTCACCGAGTTCGGCGGAGATCTCTACTTCCGGGCAGCCACGGAGGAGACCGGACGCGAGCTCTACCGGATCGAGGCCGGGAGCAGCATCCCAACCTTGGTCGCCGACATCAATCCAGGCCCTGGCTGGTCAGAACCATCCGGGTTTTTTGTGCTCTGACGGGCCTTCCACTCCGCGGCATCCCGCGCCAGCCGCCATGCCCGTGACCAATCAGGGTCAATCTCTGTGAAGAGGACCCTGAAGCAGTTCCGCATCCATTGACAGCTCATCGTGGGCTCCGCCACGCGAGGATGAGCGGCCTGAACTTTCGTTCCATACTGGGGCTTCCGCGAAATTCGCGGCGTTTATAGCATCATGCGCGTACCTCTCTATGGAGGAGGATCGCGTGACTAAGACTGACGAAACGGAATGGCCGCCGCACCTGAATGCGCTGGTCGCCGCACCGGCAATCCACCGCCTCCTCTTTGAGGACGACACGGTGCGGGTGCTGGAGGTCACCGTCGAGCCTAGAGCATCGGACCGTTAAGTGGACGCGCCACCGGCGGCTTCGGCATGGCTCCAGGATGGCTGAGATGCAGACCTCATCGGATCCGACTTCTCGTCCGATGCTCTAGTGAGCGTGAGAACCTGCATCACCACCGTTAGCCAAGCCTGATGGTCGTGCTGGCCCGGCCGAACTACCGAAACTTCGACGCGGACAGGAACGAGATCCCCCCATCGGACGGGACGCCACCCAATCCCGAGCTGCCGTGCTCTGCGGCTGACGCACCGCACGCCTTTCGGGGCATTCGGATCGAGTTCAAGACGCCTCAGGCCTAAGGGCCGCCTGTGCTCCATCAGGGCAATTCTGCGAATTACTCGGCCTGCCAAGAATTGTGAGGCCGACCCTTGCTCAGAGCATCATCGAGGGCTGCCACACGCGCAATATCTTCTCTGACCACGAGCGCCGTTTTGGGCTCGATGCCCAGGACCTGCTCAATTTGATCAGCCACAGCCTTGAGCTGGTTGAAGGTCGTAATGTTCTCTCTCTGCAGCACATTCCAGACGCTTTGGGGCAGACAGAGACCTTCAATGGGCCCCTCGCAGCTTCCATGAAAACCATTCGGCATCCGTCTCACCTGCTGATCTGTGATCTGTTTCGGTACAGAATGATGCCCCTCGGCCCATGGCCAAAGAATAGAGCGGGTGGGACGGTGCTGCCCGCCGCCAAACGAGGTGGTCCCTCGATCTCGCCAGCTTCACCCGCAGCACATCCAGTTTAGCCCCCTAGTGCTTGCAACGCCAGGCTGCTTTCGAGGTAACCTAGGCGCAGGGAGTGTGTGATTATCGCCAGGTTTCATAAAGCGTCTTCTCGGCAATTCGCATCCAAACAAGCGGAGGCCCGGAGCGTAGGGCAAACCCGTCAACCGCTTTAGACTGCTCGAGTCGCGAGCTCAAAGCGAGGAGATGGGGCACACCCCCATCCCCAGACCTGCCTACAGCAAGCCCTAGCGCCTTTACTGAAGCCCTGTTGAGCTTCCCAATCTGGCGCTCTTGCCCCGCGCTGAGCGCCGAGCGGGGTTCAAGTAATCAGAAAATCGTTGGCACTGAACTCGGCAGCAACGCGACCGAGGAACAGCACGCTGTTATCACCACCCAAATCCAGCACAGTACCCAGTGGGGTATCGCTCAGGGCTGCGACGGGGTCGAGGCCTTGCTCAAAGCCGATCAGTTGCACAACGTCCTCGGCTGGATCGAAGTCCGTGATGGTGTCGGTGCCCGTTCCCTTGTCCGAAGCCCGGAAGATGAAAGCATCGGCGCCGCCATTGCCGGTGAGGAAGTCATCGCCACGCCCACCCTCGATAGTGTCCGTGGCATCGCCACCCAGCACCACGTCCTTGCCGTCGTTTCCCAGCAACAGGTCAGCCGCGGTGGCATTTCCAGGCGAATTTGCGAAGGCGCGGATGAGATCATCGCCGCCACCGCCAAAAATCGTATCAGCGGCAACATTACCGCCAAGGATGGTATCATTCCCTTGTCCGCCGAACACGGCGTCACCAGTCGGATCATTCCAGGCGATGATGTCATTGCCATTACCGGCCAGAACGACGTCACGACCGGCCATGCCGCCGATTGTATCGTTGCCTGTTCCGCCGAGCACGATGTCATCACCAAGGCCAGTGGTGATGTTGTCATCCCCTTCATCGCCGGACAGGAAGTCGTTGCCGGCAGCGCCCGTAATGGTGTCATTTCCCAGATCACCGAATATCACGTCAATGTCGTCAGTGCCGGGCAGGGTGTCGGCATCAGGAGTACCAGGAAGAAATGCCATAGCTCTTCTCCATATGATCTCAGGATGGATGATCTCAGGATGATGCGTGGTGAGGCACCGCTGCACGAGGCACAGCAGCTACAAAGATGACTGATGCAACATGGCAACAGGAAACGGCAACGCTATTGATACAGCAGAGGTCAGCGATACATCTGTGCTAACTGACAGTCGACCTCTTGCACGATTGAAACGTAGCGATAATCAGAAACTGTCTTGGTGATGGTGCCTCCTTAGCAAGATGTGCTATGGCGCCAGCGAGGCTCTGCTGCAAATACTGGCTTGAGAATAGGGTCAGATTGCGGCCTACCAGCAGACCTTATCCGAAGCGGGTGATCCCCAGTTCCATAACCAACCTTCCGCGAAGGATCTGTGTAAGCGCAATATAGAGATGACACCCCTCTGCAAAGTTCAAATGGCACTCTCCTGCTTTTCGGGGCTGTAGGAGGACGTGCCGTATGAC
>NZ_QOIO01000153.1 GCF_003332305.1 Microvirga aerophila
GAAGGTGCCGCCCAACATCACTCTGGTGCCGCTGCCCGCCAAAGCGCCCGAGCTGAACCCGGTCGAGAACATCTGGCGTTGGTATAAGATGATAGCTGCATCGATGCAGCACCTCAGAGGTGACAGCTCATAATTCTGATAAGACACTGTATAGAACCGGATCCGGTGTCTTTTTTAAGTGTTCGGAAGGCGTTTTTACTGGATCAAGGGAGAAACTATTACAGGCTCAGTTGAACCCGCTCCAGCGCGGGCCTCGGCGTGGTCACGGATACTCAGAACGACTTTCACGTCCGAGAGGGCAAAATCTGTAGCCGAAGTTGATCTAGATGAAAGAATAACAACCAGGTCCGCTTTCATCGGCTGCAGCGTCCTATCTCAGCTCCGTTTCTTGGTCGGCCTGTCTGAGTTGAGCGGCTTCAGCGGCTCGGCGAGGTTTATGATCTCCTGGATGCTTGAGCTTGCGGTAAACAACCTTCACGGCTTCAGGAATCCGAGGGCGCACATACTCGTGATATAGGGTCCGCGGGAGCTGAAGCAGGACTGGAAATGCACTTCGGCGAACAAGGTGGATATCAATGTACTCATCACTAGACATGTGCCAGAGGCGGTGAGCATCAAAGTCGCTCATGGGGTTGACCTCATCGAGATCAGAGCGGGAAAATGCCTCTCTCAACGTCACCTCGGTCAAAAGAGTGCCGGGCCTGCAGTCAGCGAAGTCCTCGTCGAAAGCGTACTTTAGCAGGATGAGGGTTGCGCCGCACTGGACAGCCATCTGCGCCGCGACGAGCCGATTATTGACCCGGATCGCATGCCATTCCAGATGGCCGCGCATGGCGAAGTTGCGTGCCACAGTTGTGTAGAAGTCAACTAAGTTGTGGTCGTTTAGAATAGCGGTGCCGTTGCGGCCTTTCCATCCAGACGCTTCAAGAGCCAGGAACTCCAGCAGCAAGTTTTCATCTGCGGTGCTCTCTTTCCTGATCTCAACCGAGACAGCTCCTAGCCGTTCGAGCTTTTTGCGAAAGCGTCTGAGATTGCGGCCCATGTGGCTGAAGTTGCCCAAGTAGGTGTCGAAATCTCCCTGCACATCAAGGAAGGAATACATCGAGCGCCGGCCCCGATGCACAACATAGCCGTCAGATCCGCTCTGCAGGGCTCTCCAGGCTGGGGAGCCCTGTCTCACGGCTTTGAGATCGAGGCCGATATGGTTCGGAGCTTGGCGCTCTGCCTCCGCCAGCAGAGCCTGAAGTGCTGCTCCGGCCTCCTCGGGCGCCAGCAGAATGTCGCACGATGGCGTCGTTTCGTTGTCGAATGGCGTGTGGAGCAGCGGCCAGCGCTCCCCCAAAACCGGATGTGGAACGACGATGGTCGGCAGCACACCCACCAGTTCGTCACTGGCATAGGCAAAGCTGCAGAACCACCTCTCGCCCTTCTTCAACCGGTGGCGCAGGAAGGCATCGACCCACGCGGGTGATAGGGTCGGGATCTTCTGCGACGCATCCCAAGCCAAACGATCCCAAGCTGGGATATGAGGTCTAAGATCTTCAAGAGTGTGGACAGTCACAGCTTGCAAGCTGTGCTCTTGGGCAGCTCGCGACGTTAGTGAGCGCACATTGAAATCCATGGTTGGCACATATCTGAACTAGTGAAAAGCCTATCCTATGGCTGCTAGTTTCAACGGCACTAAATATTTCCAGAAGTATTGAATTATCTATTCTGAAGCACTCCTTTATCTCTAAGCAAATATTTGTGATTTTTCCTCCTACCCCAGTCGTCAATGGGAAAATTTTCAGCTTATTTAAACATTTTACTTGAGTGAGCTTCTGAATGAACTGGAAGAGGTGGGCGTTGCAGACCGCTTCCGCGGCCTCGATCTGCTCGATCCTGCGGTCGAAGGTGGCCCAGCGCCGCCTGCGGGTCGCCGTTTCCAACGGCTAGATGTTCGATCCCAGAGTTTGCTGGTGCATTCTTATCGCCGGAATGGAGGGACGCGCTATGGGCCAAGTTCTCCATGGGAGCGCCACCACGACAGAGGCAGTCCGTCGAGCAATCCAAAATAGTCAAGCGAGCTTGAGGGCCCTGGCCGAGCGCCATGGCATCAACCCCAAGACCGTCGCCAAATGGAAGAAGCGGGATACCACCGCAGATCGCCTTCCGCCGGCATACCCTGCTGCCGCTGGACGATTGCCTCCACGCCCTGCAAGCCACCATCCCGCACCTGACCCGCTCCTCGCTGCATCGCTGTCTGCAGCGGCATGGCATCAGCCGCCTCCCCGAGGTGGCCGGCGACAAGCCGGCCAAGAAGAAGTTCAAGGCCTATCCGATCGGCTACTTCGATATCGACATCGCTGAGGTGCGCACTGAGGAGGGAAGGCTCTATCTGCTGGTCGCGATTGACCGCATGAGCAAGTTTGCCTTCGTGGAACTGCACGAGAAGGTGACGACCGGGATCGCTGGCGACTTCCTGCGCGCGCTCATCAAGGCCGTGCCTTACAGGGTGCATACGGTCCTGACGGACCATGGCATCCACTTCACCACGCCCAGCAACACAGCTTCTGCAGCCCCGCTGATCAAGAAAGCAATGAAACGAGGCGAACTCTTCCGAGCCCATGCCTTTGAGTATGCTTGTGCCCAGAACGATGTGGACCATCGCCTGACCAAGCCGCACCATCCCTGGACCACTGATGTGATCGACAAGAGCTTTTTACATCATCTTGGTGTATTCTCCTCTG
>NZ_QOIO01000154.1 GCF_003332305.1 Microvirga aerophila
ACTTTGGCCTTGAAGGCCGGAGAGTGGTTCCGGCGCGGTCTCTTGCTCATCGTTTCTCCTGTTCGGCAGCCATTCTGACCGCAGTCAGGCAGAAACTCCACTGATCCCGCTGTCCAAATTTCCCGAGCCAGCTCTGGTTGAGGCGGCCTTATACTCCAACAAGAGCTTGCCGATGGGGGAGCAGGAGCCGACTGTCTCTTGGCACGTTCATGTTCTCGTTTGGAATGTCACCCGCGCAAGGTTGAGAGGGTTGGTAGACGAGATCAGCGCCGAGCATCCAAGCTTGATTGAGGGTCTTCCCTCAGCTGATTACCGCCGCATCGCGCCGGTGCACTTAGCGTCCAAAGCCCTCTACATGCTCAAGTCCCCTCGCGAGTACCGGATTTGGCCGAAGAAAGAGAAAGTCGTTGACCCTGTGACCGGCGAGATGGAGATTCGTCGGACAGGCCGGTTCCGCCAGAAAAGCCGACTGCTCCGACGGAAAGTGCAGGTTCGGATGTTTGAGGTAATGCGCGACCGTTATCTTGATTGGATGATGTTGGGCGGCGGGGCTGGACGGGAGTTGCTCCTGACAATCCGGAACACGGCGTTGCAGCCATTGCGGTGCCGTGAGCGTCGTGCAGCCTGATGTAGCTAGGTGACATTCATCAACTAGGCCCGTTACCTCCATTCTCTCAATCCCTATGCAGGGGACAAATGGCCGGGGATTTTGCATGTGGTGATCGAGCGGGCTGACTTCATGACGTTTCCTGGATGGTGACGATCATTGGTGATTGGATGTTCAGTACCTATCCTCGTGGACCCTCTGAGCGCGATCTTCGCTGGATGTTGAGCCGGATGCGGCGGGCTGCTCAGCGGGAGTTGCGCGGTGTTCCGTATCTGCTGCAATTGGATTTTTGCTGTTCGTCGCCAAACCGCTGTAAACCGGATTGCTATCGAGGTGCATTGGCATGGCTTAGTTTGGGCTACCGCGGAGCAGATCGAGGCTCTGAAGAAGCGGCTTCCGGCCAATCGGTTTGGCGCTGCTCGGTTTCATGCTCGGGCGGTTTACGACTTGGGTGGAGCCTTGCGCTATGTCACCAAGGACACCCGCTTTGGCGACCGTACTGCCAAAAACTTTGGGTTTCAGCCCGGATCGCGGCACGAGAAGGAATGGTTTCAATTTCGTGAAACCGTTTACGGCCCTCAACGGCGGCTGCTGATCGCTATGGTCGGCCCCTGACCAAACCGGACCTCTGCGCCGCTTCAGGAGTGGGTCTAGAGCAACGGGCATTCAGACGAATCCGTATCCGGCCGCGGTGAAGTAGTTGCGGCATGCCTCTGGCTCGATCAGATCGCAAATGTCGCCGATGGTGTGCCAGAGGGCCTCGACGGTTCGGGCTTCAGCTTTGCGCAAGTGCGCTTTGATCTGTGAGAAGACCTGTTCAACCGGGTTCAAGTCAGGACTGTAGGGTGGCAGGAACAGGATCCAGGCCCCTTTCTGCCTCAAGCATTGTGCGGCTTTCTCGCGAGTATGTTCTACAAAGCACTCCGTCAGAGCGAAGAACATCATAGGGATGGATGCTTTGAAGCCGATGCCACGTTTGGGTGATTGAGCCTTCTCGGGTAGCCTGACACAGCCAGAATGCAACGAGCGGCCAGTCACTTTGATTGTGCGACTTTCCTCACACAAACTCTGCGGCTTCAAGACCTAAAAACCCGAGGCTATATGCTAATTTTGTTGCTTGCTTGAGGCTAAGGCTGTTCAGGTATTTGGGCGATTTAGCCCCCTTTTCGCGGACCTGTCACGTAAGTTACTGGCCGCGTTAACAATAATGTTTTAAGCGCATTGCCCGAGTCCGCTACTGCCTTTGGCGGTCAGCTTAGTTCAGCGTCCGCGACCCGACGGACGTCTTCCATTCTTAGTCGGCATGGTCTCTACGGGCCGACGTCGTCCAACTTTGGTTTTGTCAGATCAACACGTCTGGGTGGATGTACTTGGCGTCCAGCTGCCGGAGGTAGAACTCCAGCTTAAGGTCAGTTTCCATATTTCCTTTGTAAGAGTCGAGTGTCGCTGGGTTGTCGGAGAAGATGTTGGTCCAGTATCCGGCTAAGAGACCAAAGTCCACGTAGACAGTGTCGTTCCGTGGCCCAAACTCTGTGACATGATCTAGCGTACCCTGAGCCAGTGAGGTGGCCCAAGTGCTCTCTGCTAGTTTGTCTAGCGTCTTAAGCTCGGTCTTCGTTAGTTCCCCGCCGTGTTCCCCACCAAGGCTGTCCCAATCAACATACCGTCCAGTGTCTAGGTTGACAGTAAAACTCTCACCCGATCCGGCAACTCGAAGGGCATTCCATTGTAGCATGGAAACGTTGTTTTTCGCTGTCTTTGTCATTGGCATCTCTCTTTTTAGCACCCTACGCGAGGCTAGGTCGTGTGGACGGATTTGATGAGGATGAAGCTCAGAGCAAGAGCAACGAAAGAGCCGTAGTTCTCGTCCGTCT
>NZ_QOIO01000155.1 GCF_003332305.1 Microvirga aerophila
TTCGACGCTGGACTATGTCAGTCCGATTCAGTTCGAAAGGTTGGCCGGATAGCTACTAGGCGGTGAACCCATAAAAGCGGAGCAAGACCAACTTACGATTGATACGTTTTAACGGAGAGAAGCATGAGGCAAGCAGTCGCCGGTGTATTAGTCTTCATTGCCGTAGCTGCGCACCCTAGGGTGAGTGCGTCCATGGACTTAACAGGTTATAAGCTTGTATTTGACGAAGAGTTTAATGGAACCTCGATTGATAAATCAAAGTGGGCAGAGGTTTCGAGCTCGCAGCAGGATTTTGGGCAGGGCAATAAACCCAACCAGCAGCTTGAATGGAATTCATTTGCCAACGCTAGCGTCCAAAATGGTGTACTCACTATCACGGCTCGACGCGAAAAATTCATCTCGAAATCAGGTCGTGAATATAGTTGGACCTCGAGCCTGCTGACCACGTCTCCGTCTTTCGCTTTTCAGTACGGGTACATTGAGGAGAGAGCGATGTTCCCAGCCGATAAAGGGTTCTGGCCTGCTTTTTGGACCTGGCAAACACCCGGGTATGCTGGGCCTGGCACGCAGGAAACGGATGTTTATGAGTTCTATTCTAATGACCATGCGCGCTTGTATCTGACCTCTCATGTTGGCGATGGCGGAAGTCACACCCTTATTCTCCCGTTTGACCCTACTAGTGGGTATCACACGTATGGTGCCGACATTAGCCCAAGTGGGACAAAGTGGTATATTGACGGTCAGCTCGTGTTCTCGGCGCCCGGGACGCACACCGCACCAGCAAACCTTGTGACCAATCTCGCAGTTTACGCAAGAAGAGCACCAGATTTAGAGGTCAAGAGTGCTAGCAAGAAAGTCGATTATATACGAGTTTATTCCAGAGATCAGAGCCTGCCGGTTATAACTCCGCAGCTGGGGTATGATGGACCGAGTGCGGCTGCTACTCCGAGTTCGAGGCCCTAGCATCACATCTTTGATCTACGAGTCGCCATGAGCTTGTGCTGTAATTACCCAGGCTCTTGTGTGAGCTAGGTTTCGCTGATTCCATGCTGTCATGGGCCGCAGCGATCTTGAGCGTCTGAGCAAGGAAGAGTTGATCGAGCTGGTGCTGCGCCTGCAGCGCCCGCCAAAGACGTCACGCACATCCTCAAAACCACCCTCGACCGATCGCAAGGAGCAGCGCGAGCGCTCCAAACCAGGTGGAGCCAAGCTCGGTCACGAAGGCCACAGCCGGATGATCAGCGACACGCCGGATGAGGTGGTCGAGCACCGTCATGACCGGTGCTCGTGCTGCTCGGCTGTCCTGATGGTCGATCTGCCTGGTGAGGCGATCAGCCTCCACGAGCAGATCGACCTGCCGGCAGTGAAGCCCCGCGTCACCCAGCATCGGCGCCTGGCGGTGCGCTGCCGAGCGTGTGGAGCGCGGGTCGTCGCTCCTGTCCCGGAGGCCGCTCGCAGAACGCCATTCGGGCCACGGCTGCACGCGGTGGCCACCTATCTGAAGACCTTCCAGGCCCTGTCCTACGAACGGCTGCAAGCTGCGTTGGCCGACCTGTTCGGCCTCACGCTCAGCCAGGACGGGCTGATGAACCTGCTGCGCCGGGCTGAGGTCGTCGCCTCAGACGAGACCGGCGTCCGGATTGAGGGGCGCGAATGTCTACCACCGGGTGTTCCACAGCCCGCACGCCGTCGTGCATCAGGCCGCGGCCACCCGCGGGGCTAGTGTGGTTCGCGCGATGATGGACGGGCACCGCCCGGCCGTGTGGCTCTCGGACCGCTACACGGCTCAACAGGGCCATGGGGCCGCGCATCAGACCTGCCTGGCGCATCTGGCGCGGGACGTTGCCTATGCGGTGGAGGTCAGCGACGATCCGGTGCCCTGGCGCTTGCAGCTCTGGCTCAATGCCGTCTTCGCCCTCTCGGACCAGGTCACCACGCTGGCGCCATCGACCTTGTTGGCCAAGCGGCGGACACTGGAGCGGCAACTGGCCAGCGTCCTCGCGGCCCCGAGTCCCTGTGACCTGACCCAGGCCCTCCAGGCCAAGATCGGCCGGGCTCGCGAGCAACTCCTGACCTTCCTCGACCATCCCGGCCAGGTCGCGGCGACCAATAACGCCTGTGAGCGGGCGCTCCGCCCCGCCGTGGTTCAGCGAAAGGTCACCAACGGCTACCGGGCCATGTGGGCGGCTGAAGGCGAAGCGGCCGTGCGCACCGTCATCGACACGGCTCGGCTCACGCCACGTGGCATCGTCTTCGACACCATTCTCGCTACCGTCAGCGCCTGAAGTCAGCCCCAGCAACGGCGTGGGTAATTACCTTGTGCTTGGAGCCCGATACAAGCGGCCTCCAGGTCTGACTCATGTGTTTCCCTTCTGGATGCTGAGCTAGAGCGGATTCGATTTAGGTGAACTCGTATCCGCAGTTGCTGAGGTAGTTCTGGCATTCGTCCGCCGGGAAGCTGT
>NZ_QOIO01000156.1 GCF_003332305.1 Microvirga aerophila
GTTAGCGGTGTTCTCAGGCCACGGCCTTGAGGTCTGGCGCGGTGGCGTAGGCCCACGGCAGCAGATCATCGATGCGGGTGTTGAGATGGCCGGTGGCGATGCGGTTCAGCACATCAGCGAGATAGGCCTGCGGATCCACCTCGCACAGTTTGCACGTCTCGACCAATGAGGCGATGATCGCCCAGTGCTCGCCCCCGCGATCCGAGCCAGCAAACAGCGCATTTTTGCGCGTCAATGCCAAAGGCCGGATTGCCCGCTCGACGACGTTGGAGTCGATCTCAATGCGCCCGTCCTCCACAAACTGCGTCAGCCCGTCCCAGCGCGAGAGCGCATAGCGGATCGCCTCGGCCAGCTTGCTCTTCTGGCTGATCAGACCGAGCTTGGCGCGCAGCCACGGCTCCAGAGCCTCCAGGATCGGACGGCTCTTCGTCTGACGAATCCGGCATCGCTCCGCGGCACTCATGCCACGGATGTCGCTCTCGATCCGATAGAGTTCCGCAATGCGCGTGAGGGCTTCGCTGGCAATCGGCGCTGCGCCGGCCACGGCCAGCTCGTAAAAGCGCCGCCGCACATGCGCCCAGCAGAACGCGAGGGTGATCTGGTTGCCTCCAGTCAGCGCCCGATAGCCGCTGTAGCCATCGACCTGCAACACGCCGGCAAAGCCCGCCAGATGCGCAATCGGCCGCGCCGCCTTGCGATCCGGCGCATAGACGTATGCCACCCCGGGCGGATCCGTCCCGCCCCAAGGACGATCATCGCGCGCATAGGCAAACAACTGGCCGGTTTTGGTCTGGCCGCGACCAGGGTCGAGCACGGGCGCAGTGGTCTCATCGGCGAACAATCGAGGCGAGGTCTTCAGTTGCGCCAGCAGACGTTCATGCACCGGCCGCAGATGCCAGGCGGCCCGTCCGACCCAGTCGGCCAGGGTCGAGCGATCCAAGCTGATGCCCTGACGGGCGTAAATCTGCGCCTGCCGGTAGAGCGGCAGATGATCGGCATACTTGGATACGAGCACTTGGGCGATGAGCGCATCGGTAGGCAGCCCGCCCTCGATCACACGCGCCGGAGCGGGCGCCTGTACCACGGCCTCACAGGCGCGGCAGGCGTATTTGGGTCGACGCACCACCAGCACGCGCAGTTGCGCCGGCACGATGTCGAGCCGCTCGGAGATATCCTCGCCGATGCGGTGCAGGGTGTTGCGGCAGCAGGGACAGGCCGGATCATCGATGTCGATGATCGTCTCCATCCGCGGCAGATGAGCCGGTAACGCTCCCCGGTTCCGGCGTCGCCGAGCCGCGCGGCTTTGGCGCTCGGCCGGATCCGCTTGCTCGTGGTGGGCTTCCTCGGCAGCCTCAGTCTGCTCGGCTTCTTCCAGTCCCAACAGCAGCTGATCCTCGGGCAGGCTCTCGGCGCGGCGGCCGAAGCGGTGACGCTGCATCGCCTTGATGATCTGCTCCAGGCGCTCAGCGCGGGCCCGCTCGGCCAGGAGCATGGCCTTGAGCAGATCGGGATCATCGGGGAGAGCTTGCATCGCACTGGTCACAAGACGAAGTGAATCATGCCTCAGTCATGCCGGCGATGGCTCTGATGGATGGGGCTGACGGCGCAATCAACTCGCCGCCGACGGCGCTATGGTTTGGCGCGCCTCATGCACCCGGCGCCAGTCCAAACCTTCGAGCAGAGCGGAGAGCTCGGCGGCCGACAGGTGAATGACGCCGTCCTGTAGCTTGGGCCAGCGGAACTCACCATCCTCCAATCGCTTTGCGACGAGAACCACGCCAGTGCCATCCCAGAACACCAGCTTGACGCGATCCGTGCGCTTGGCGCGGAACACGTATACGGCGCCAGAGAACGGATTGGCTCCCATGGTGTCGCGCACGAGCGCAGCCAGTCCATCGGCCCCTTTACGGAAGTCGACGGGCTTGGTTGCCACCATCACGCGCACGCTGCCGCTCGGGCCGATCATCGCAGGCTCTTGAGCGCATGCAGCACGAGGGCCAATGTCGCTCCATCGATCCCGCGCGGGACGCGAATGACAGCGCCCGCCACGACAATCTCGATCACCGCCTCCCGGCAGGCTGCCGGGGTGGGCTGCGGCCCGTCAGGGGCGACAACAACCGGGGTAAAGGCCAGCGGAGAATCGTCCGCCTCGCGCTTGGCCTGACGACGCCAGGTGAACAGGTGCTGGGGCGACATGCCGTTGCGGCGGGCCACTTCGGACACGATCGCACCCGGCGCCATCGCTTCTTCCAGGATCCGCGCTTTCTCATCCGCCGACCAGCGCCGGCGTCCGCCGGCCCCAGTGATCACTTCCAGGCGCCGCACCGGCCGGGGCGGCTCAAGCATATGGTCAACCATCGACACAAAACGATCCCCAATCAGAGATCGTCAGTCTCGCTGCTCAGACATGCGAATGTAAGGTGCGGCGAGAACACCGCTTAC
>NZ_QOIO01000157.1 GCF_003332305.1 Microvirga aerophila
ACTTGTTCGAGCCTCAGGAGTGCTGGAACTACCTCAAGGCAGCCGGATATGCGTCTGTTTAACCGTCCGATGCTTTAGATCATAGATACTATGAAATAAAGGAGGGATGGCGGACGCTATCCAAAACGAAGCATGGCGCAGATAAATATTGGGAACTTGAAAAGTGCTTAGAGCATGCAGCAAGTCCAGTTGATAAGCACACCAAAAACAATCTTCTGTTCCTTATCACTATCCGGCATGAGATCGAGCATCAAATGACATCCCGGATTGATGATGCTCTTAGCGCGAAGCTTCAAGCATGCGCATTGAACTTCAATCGCTATATCAAAAGGCTATTCGGAGATGGAACAAAGCTCGATGGCGAGTTAGCCAGTGCGATCCAATTTAGTGCATTCACGCTCGATCAGCAGAAGCTACTGTTCAGAGAACGAGACTTGCCCGCTAATATTCTCGCCGCTCAGAAGAGTTTTGAGGAGGGGTTGAGTGCTGACGACTACAACAACGAAAGATATGCCTTTCGTATCGCTTTGGTGCAGAAGACCGTCTCTAACAGAGGAACTGCGGATGATGTCATAGAGTTCGTGAAGTCCGGAAGCGAAGAGAGTGAGGCTATCAATCGCTATCTTTTAAAAGAAGTTGAAAAGCAGAAGTTTCGGCCTGGAAAGGTGGTGGAGATCGTCCGAGCGGCGGGATACCCGAAGTTCAATATGCACCATCACACGCAACTCTGTAATAAGCTGAAAGCCAGAGACCCGAAAAACAACTGGGGCACTAAGCTATCGGACAATATGTGGTATTGGTACGAAGGCTGGATCGAGAAGGTCAAAGAGCACTGCGCCGAAGCAGGCGCTGCATACAGGTAACTAGGATTGGCCAAGTTGAGGCCCAAGTCGGCCTGCCGCTCTCACGTGCGGCCCGTCACGCCTCAACTTTGAATGGATTATCAGCCAGCACCCTATAGACGCTCGACCGACCTACTTTCAGCGTTTTCGCAATGTCGGCTGGGTTCATGCCGTCATTCTTCAATCGAATGATCTCCTCTGTCTGACGACGCGCTACGGGAACCCGGCCCCGGAATTTCCCTTCCTTCTGAGCTTTCTTTATTCCGATAGCCTGCCTTTCGAGCATGACCTCGCGTTCCCACTGAACGATAGAGCCGATGAGGTTCAGCATGAGCCGACCGTTTGGGGTCGCCGTGTCCACACCCATATCGAGGATACGAAGGCTGACCTTCTTCTCTTCCAGCCGCTGAATGATCTGCCAAAGGTGAGGCACTGATCTCGCCAGCCTGGAGAGCGTGGTCACGCAGAGCGCATCTCCCTCACGTACCCAGTCAATAGCCTGCTCCAGAACTGGGCGCTGACCGACCGAGGAGGTCTCCTCAACAAATAGCTTTTCGCAACCCAGCTTCTTCAGGGTCTCGATCTGATGCTCCAGGCCAGCCTGCTGTTCCGTTGTCGATGTCCGAGCCAACCCCACGAGCATGCCATTTCTCCCCAATTTGTGGGGCAACTTAGTGGGAATTGTCAAGCTCGTCAAATGAGACAACTCCTGTGGGACGATCTCGAATGAGTTTGCAGAGTCTCACACGAGATTGGTCGTGTGGGACTCCTTCTGAAGCGCCTCGGTACTCCGAAGTCACACGAACAGCATCTTAAACAGGGCCGCATCGCTCTCACGAGCAAACCGATAGCGCCGACCTATGAGACGACCTCGATCTCGAAGAGGCTCGATCTCATGATCATGAGGGCAGTTCTGCTGACACCACTCCTCGCACTCTCGAAGCTGACCAACATAGACGCCGTAGGGCATATCCTCATCATTGAGGCAGATACAATCGACGACATGGGACGTGGCGGCAC
This sequence comes from Microvirga aerophila, assembly GCF_003332305.1. GTDB lineage: Bacteria > Pseudomonadota > Alphaproteobacteria > Rhizobiales > Beijerinckiaceae > Microvirga > Microvirga aerophila. The sequence continues at coordinate 1,863 of NZ_QOIO01000157.1, forward strand.
GACGAGCGGCAGTGATGAAGCCTTGTTTCAGGCCGAGCGCCTGTCCAATCTGTCGAAAGGCTGTAGTCATGTGGTGGCGGGCAGAAGCGCGGACGATCTCATGGGAACGCATATGAATATCTCGTTGTTGGATTTCCTCTATTTATCCGGAGGGACCCAATGAGACGCCTTGTATCGATCGGCTAATAAATACCAGATTATCAGGAAATGCTGCTCTGCACACCGTTGCGCCAGGATTGAGTGCCCAAATGCTCCAGGAGATATGCCTGCCGAATTGCCCGTGATTTCCAGTGCCGGTCCACTGGGCCGATCTATGCGATCTCCATCGCTGCTGGGATCGACAGTCTTGATGACTTCAGGCGGTGGCGGGTCAGCCTATGGAATGTAGTTTCACACAGAAGGAACGTGAGGTGGCTCGGTTTGTCTGAACAGCGTTTTCGGTTCGCTAAGTGGAGCCTCTGCCGGGGTTAGGCTGCTGCAAGC
>NZ_QOIO01000158.1 GCF_003332305.1 Microvirga aerophila
TCCTCATCACTGCCGTTGGCGACACGCACAGGCTGAAGGGTGAAGCTCATGCAGCGGCCTGATCCTGCTCCAGGTGCAGGTAGGTCGGGTCGAAGTCCCCTACCTGCTTCAACTTCTCCCAGTCGGGAATGTTCAGCCGATCGCCCTTCAGCTCGATGAGGCCGTCCGCCCGCAGCTCCTGAAGAACGCGGTTGACGTGAACCGTCGAGGTGCCGATGGCATCGGCAAACTCGCTCTGGGTGATCGGCAGGGTGCAGGCATGATCCTGGACAAGGCCCACCGCCCGCAGGCGCACCACCAGCTCGCACAGGATGTGCGCCATGCGATGGTAGGCTTCGCGCTGGCCGACGTTGAGCACCCACTCGCGGAAAATGGCTCCCTCCACCAGGGTCTCGCGCCAGAAGGCAGCGGTGATCCGGGGATGGCGCGTGCAGAGATCCCACAGCGCCTCATGGGTGATGAAGCCCACGCGGCACGGGCTGATGGTGGCGATGCTGATGTCCAGCACCTTCAGGTGCAGGCTCTGCAGGTCGGGAATGTCCCCGGCGATGCTGAAGTTCACGATCTGGCGCCTGCCGTTGCCGGTCATCTTGTACGTGCAGCTAAAGCCGCTCAGGATCGTGAAGGAGCGGGAGGGGCGGTCGCCTTCGCGCACGATGTCCTGGTCGGCCTTGATGGCGACAACCTGCAGCGGCAGGTCCAGCAGCGCCTGTCGCTCGTCATCGGTGAGCGTGAAGATGCTCTCCAGCTTGCGGATGAGCGGATTGTCTTGGTAATGGAAAGAAGCATGCATGTGAAACTCCTCCTGTAGCAGGCGGGAGCACACGTCTCTCTCAGGTATCAGCGCCTACGAGTGGTTGCTGATAATGATTTGAACGTAGCACACAGTTTAACTTCGACCAGTGATCTAGGTTAGTTCTGCCTAAAAACTTTGGGGTCACGCAGGAAAACTAAATTCATCCTCGTTTGCCGAGGGGAGATCGATGCCTCGGCTCAATTTCGACGTGCGCGAGGGGGCGAGCTTCACCTCTGATGAAGAGGGCCTTGAGTTCGACAGCCGCAAGGTCACGAATGAACACCGCCAACGGGGGCTTGCACCTCTTGGCCTCCAAAGGATTTGCATTAGGTTCAGTTGGACACGGTTCCGGAGGCCGTCCGATGATGAACCGGCTCACCCGCAAGCTCGAGGCCTTCGGGCCGCTGCCCGACGCCGACAAGCGCCTCCTGGACGAGATCATTCGCGACGCCCGCTCTGTCAAACCGCGCACGGACCTGATCCGGGAGGGCGAGACCCCAAACGACGTCAACCTGATCCTGGAAGGCTTCGCCTGCCGCTACAAGATGACGCCCAACGGCACCCGCCAGATCGTGGCTTATCTCGTGCCGGGCGACTTCTGCGACCTGCATGTCTTCATCCTCAAGGCCATGGATCACACCATCGCCACGCTGTCGCAGTGCCAGGTGGTGAAGATCCCGCGGCCCCGGATCCTGGCGCTGATGGAGCGGCCTGCCATCGCACGGGCGTTCTGGTGGGCGGCGCTGGTCGACGAGGCGACGCTGCGCGAGTGGCTGATCAATGTCGGCGTTCGCACGGCCGAGCAGCGCGTGGCTCACCTCCTGTGCGAGCTGCTGCTGCGGCTGGAAACGGTCGGTCTGACCAACGGCGACACCTATGAGCTGCCGATCACCCAGGCTGAGCTGGCTGACACCGTGGGTCTGACGGCGGTGCACGTGAACCGGGTGCTCCAGCGCCTGCGGGGCGATGGGCTCATCACCCTCAAAGGCAAGAACCTTGTCATCCTGGACGTTGCGCGGCTGAAGGCGCTCAGCGGCTTCAATCCCAATTACCTGCATCTTTCCGATCAGAACGGTCTCCCGGAACAGAGCGTTTAAGGGGTCCCAGGCTCGGGCGGCGGTTCGATAAAGATAGGGCGCTCCTCGGCCGAGAAGCGGAGGATGAACAGGATTTTGCCCTGCTCGTCGGTGACCTCCAGCTTCCATTCGGTGCCGTTCCAGAACTTGGCGCCCATGTCACGCAGGATCTCGCCGCTGGTGCGGATGGCCTGGGCTTGAGCGGTGTAGATGTCAGGCAGCACGGTGCCTTCGGTGTCGCGGGTCGAGTAGCCGTCGGTCACATGGAAGAAGTAGCGGGGCATGGGGTGCTCCCTTGGCCAATAAGGCGGGAGCATGCGCATCTCTCAGTCGGCAACAGCCTGAACTCGGGGCCACCGATGGCTTCTATATGGGGCCGCAA
>NZ_QOIO01000159.1 GCF_003332305.1 Microvirga aerophila
CGTGCCGTTGTGAGGCTTGAGCGTAAGGTCAAGCGGCTGACTGATCAGGATCGAGCCGATCAGGCTGCCCGTCTCAGGTTTGCTGCCCGTTACCTGCGCCAAGCCGCACTCCGCGACCGCCTGCAAGCCGCTGCGCTGAGACGAGCAGCCCACGAATGATGGGCAGTTCAGTTTGCCCTCCATGCAGGCTGGCATGGCTCGCCGCTGCCACGGGTTCATTTGAGATGCTGGGCGAGGTACTTGTTCATCTCGAACATGCTCACCTTGTTCCTGCCACCGAACACCGCCTGAAGCTTCTCGTCCGCCATGATCTCCCGCCTGTTCTGCGGGTTCTGAAGCTTGTGCTTCTTGATGTACTCCCACACCTTGCTCACCACTTCAGGGCGCGGCAAAGGGGCTGAGCCAACCACGGCGGCCAGTTCCTGTGACGGCTGCAAGGGCTTCAAGAAGCCAGAAGCCGGTTCGGCAGATATGCTTTTGGCTGTCGCTTCAGGCTTCTCGGGTTTGGAGGGTGCCATGGCTAGTCCCCTGTGGAGCTTGATCGCGATACCTGTCGCTAGAGGTGCCTCATGGCGGGCTTTTGCAGCGCCGCCTGGATCAGCCGGTCGGGATCAAGGTCATGGCGATCCTTCATCTGCAACAGCATCGCCAATTGCGTCCGTGCCCGGTTCACTCGGCTCTTGATCGTCCCAACCGCCACTCCGCAGGGGTTCGCTGCGTCTTCGTAGGACCTCCCCTCGGCTCCCACCAGGAGGACAGCCTTGCGCTGCTCGGGCGGCAACTGAACCAGCGCCCGCCGCAGGTCAGTAAAGGTGAGAGCGGATTCCTGCTCAGGCTGGACCATCAAGCATCGGGCATAGGCTCCGTCAGGGTCCGCAACCTCGTGCCTGCGCTTGCGGTACTGCGAGTAGAAGCCGTTGCGCAGGATCGTGAAGAGCCACGCACCGAGATTGGTGCCCTGCTCAAAGCGGGCAAGGTTGGCCCAGGCCCGCAGGATGGTGTCCTGCACCAGATCATCGGCCCAGGCGGGGTTGTTGGTCAGCGAGAGAGCAAAGGACCTCAGGTTGGGGAGGAACCCGAGCATCTGGTCGCGCAGGACGGGCTCAACAGGGCTGAACCGTGGCGATGGCTCCAAGTGGCAAGCGGCACGAGCCGTCTGGATCAGCGCCGCCTGCCGCTCATGCGTGAGGGGATGAATGTGCTGTAACCGCGTCCGCCTGATCCCGGCGGGATCGGAAACGACCTTGTTTTGAGGGGCCGGATGGCTGTGAGAGAAAGCAGTTCGTGCCATGGCTTGGCTCCACCTTGGCTACCGCAACACCATATATCTGTGCCGCTCGACGAGCCAGAAAAAGCGCAGGGTTCCGCTGGCTCGCACTGAAGCGGGGCCAAGGTGTGCGCCGGGACAAGGCTTCGCCTCAAACCCGCTAGCCGCACATCGGCGGGTTCCTCGGGGTGCCCTGATCATACGGCTGATCGCCTAACCATCGAGAAAGGATGAACTTGCCACACAGATGCCAAACGGAGGGATAACCTCAGCCCCAAGAGACTGAACGGCCACGAGCCGTGCTGCGACAGGACTGATCCAATGACCAAGCCATTTTCCCAGTACCTGGAGGCTGTCGAGCGCAGGCTTCCGTCCACGCACCACAGGTTCATGCGGGGCGATCTCTATCTGACGGTCTTAGACTGGTACACCGATGGGGTTGAGCCGCACGAGGCGGCAACACGGATCAGAAATGCCATCGGGGAATGGCCCTGACAGGGGATGGTCTCGCGAGCGGGATGCAGATGCCGCCATTCGGTGCGACAGAGCCTATTGCGGTCGGGCCGCAAGTCCGCTCATCCTGGATTGCGTCTCCCGGCCATGTTCAGACTGAAACTCTCTCCATGGTCACGACAGGTCGTTTGCTCGTGGGAGGCATTCGGGGCCTAGCGGACCGGCCTGCATTCCTCGTCATGAATGCCTTGATCCGTGGCACAATTTCTGTCCGAAAGCGTGAGCCGTTGAAGACACCGTAGTGCCCGACCCCCGCCTGGACATAATGCTCCTTCTTGTCAGCCGACAGGTTTGGCGTGAGCGTGAGAGCCGCTGAGGTCTGACCACATCCCGTGATGTCGTCCTTCTCGCCCTCAACCGTCATCAGAGCG
>NZ_QOIO01000016.1 GCF_003332305.1 Microvirga aerophila
TTGGTGGAGCCAGGCGGAATCGAACCGCCGACCTCTTGAATGCCATTCAAGCGCTCTCCCAACTGAGCTATGGCCCCAACCTGGACAGAGCCGACTCAAATCTGAGTCGAACCTGTTTCTCTTCGTCGTGGTCACCTGGTGGTCACCGGAAGACTTGGCAAGCCTAAGGGACTTGTCTGATCGACGCTCAAATCCTTGTTTTGCAAGGAAAGTGAGTGGTGCCGCAAGAGGGATTCGAACCCCCGACCCCCTCATTACGAATGAGGTGCTCTACCAGCTGAGCTATTGCGGCATTGCGATCATGCGATCGAAGAGGGCGACCTCATAACCCCAAGCCCGGCGCATTGCAAGGGATGCCAGGCAGAAGACTCGCCGGGCTCATCGAAAAAGTCCGCGCCGGACCGGGGTCGCTTCCTCGAGCTTGGGGACGTCGGGCGGCGTGGCCGGAAAGACGACGGCGCCGCGCCGCGGCGCGCCTGTCGCATCCGTCGTCTCCCTCGCGCCCTGGCTGTCCTTGACGGCTTCATTCGCAGCCTCGGGCGGCATCCCGCTCGCCATGGCCTCGGTCAAGGCCTCCTTCTGGGGCTCGGGCTCCGCCAGGACCTCCGGCTCGTCGGGAGGCGGCGCGACGGTTGCGGCCGGTTCGATTCCGGGGGGCAACGTCACCGGCAAAATCTTCTGATCGTCGTCGACGTCCCCTGTGACATCATCGCTCATGGCGAGTTCCGGGGCCACGAGCACGTCCGGCGGGGCCTGCCAGACGAAGGCGTCGAGACGGCCCGTGACGGGCGACACAGGAGCCCATTTGTCGGACACCACCCCATCGGCAATCCAGGCGGGGTCACGCGGGGCGCGGGTCGCACGGGCGAGCCATTCGCGTCCGCGCCCGGTCGAGCCATGCTCCGCCTGTTCGAGGTCGGACATGAGCAGACAGACCCGCATGGTCGGGCGATCCGCCAGCAGCGGCTCGAGGGCGTCGCGGGCGCGGTCGAACTCACGCGCTTCGAGGGCGGCTCTCGCCACCGCGAGCCGCCCCTCGGGCGCGCCGTTTGAAAGCCGCATGAGCGTTTCGGCGCGCTTGAGCCGGTCGAGGCCCGAATCGCCCGGTCGCAGATTGAGATAAACGTCGGCTAGATCCGGATGCGGCTGGCTGCGCCACGCGGCCTCGACCACCTTGGCGGCCCGGCGCAGGTCGCCCCGATGGGACAGGTAGCGTCCGACGAGGGCCGCGGCCGGAACGAGATCGGGCGCGTACCTGACCGCATCCTGACCGCTTCTGAGAGCACCGTCCGGATCGCGCTCGGCCCGGTCGAGGGCATCGGCGGTGAGGAGCACCGCCCGGTGGCGCTTGGCCGTGGCCTTGTCGAGCAGCCCGAGGGACGCTCGGCGGTCGATGGATTCGAGCGCGCCGCGCCAATCCCGCTCGGCGCAACGCGCCTCGAGAACGGCATCGCTGGCCCAGGCGGCCGCCGGGGCGATCCGGACGGCCTCCGAGGCATATTCCCGCGCCGCCGTCGCGTCGCCGCGCCGGCGCGCCTCGACGAACAGGCCGCGAAGCCCGAGCACCCGGGTCTCGTTTTCGTCCATCATCTGGGAGAAGGCGGCTTCCGCCGCGGCGCGATTGCCTGAGACTTGGGCGGCCTGAGCCTTGAGAAGAAGCGTCAGCGGCTCGTGGCCCAGCAGGCGCTCGGCCTCGTTGGCATAGCGGCGCGCCGCGATGGGATCGCCCGCGCCGACCGCGATCATGCCACGCGATACCGCCTGATAGCCGCGGGAGCGGCGGCGCGCGCGATTCGCGAAGGTCAGCCGCGACGGGAGGCCCATGATGCCGGTCACCGCCGCCCACATCATGGCCAGCGCCAGGGCGATGCCCACGAGGGCGACGGCCGCCACGGCCACCGAGGTCCGCAGTTCATAGCCGCCGAAGGTCACCAGCACGGTGCCGGGCTGGTCGGCCAGCCAGACTGCGCCGAAAGCTGCTACGCACAGAAGACCGATAAAGACGAGAGCGCGCCACATCCTGGCCTGATCCTTACTTACTGCGTCGTACGGTTGAGAGCGGACAGGGCATCGGCCGCGATGGCCTGCGCGGCCGCATCGGCGTCTGCCCGGGCCTTGGCCTGGCGGCCCCAGTCCTCGGACATGCGCCGCGCCGGTTCCGGTAGGGCCTCCCAGGCCTTGGCCGCGTCGCCCACGTCGCCCCGCGCCAGCGCCTGCTCGATGCGCGCCACGAGACCTGAGGCGCTGGTGGAATCCGGCGCGTTCACGGGCCGGATCGTCACCACCTTGTCGGCCATGCGCAGCAGCCGGTCCGTCCAGTCGCCGGAGGCGGTGCGCTCGTCCCGCAACATGGCGGCGCTCAAGGGCTCGAAGCTTTGCGCAAGCTCCGCCGCGGTGGGCGCGCCTTGCTGCGCGAACGGCTCGATGGCCGTGACCCGCCCAGGATCAGCCTGCGCACCTCGCAGAGCCGCCAGAACCTCCGGGTAAGGCTCGCCGTCGCGCAGGGCGTCGCCGAGCCGCTCGGCCAGAACGACCCGCACGGTGGGACGGCCCGCTTCTGCACGCTCCGCAGCCTGCCGGGACAGGTCCTCAAGGCGCTTCTCCTGCTCGGAGGCGCGGCGGTCCTGATCCGCAAGACGACGGTCGAGTTCCGCCACCCGACCCTCGGACGCCTGCCGGGCTCCGGCGGCGGCCTGAATGTCGGACCGGATCTGCTGCAGGTCGGCCTGAAGCTGCTGCACCTGCTGAAGTCCTGTCTGGAGTTGCTGGACCTGCTGAAGGCTCGCCTGAACCTGATTGTCCAAGCCGGTGACGCGCTCCGTGAGCTGGCCCACGGCCGGATCGGTCTGCGGCCCGGCTGCCGGGGCCGGCCGGTTCAGCGCCTCCTCGGCTCGGGCGGTGGCCTGCTCGGCTGCTGCTTGCGCCGCCTGAACGCGCTGGTCGACGGAAGCCTGCGCGGTCTCGAGCGTCCTGATCCGCTGGTCGAGAGGCTGGATATTGACGCTGCCCTGGCCGCCGCCCTGCTGGCTCACGGCCGCGACGCGCTGCTCCAGCTGCGCAAGGCGTGAATCGTCCTGCGTTCGAGACGCTGGCCGCGCCTGCTGCAACCCATACATCAGCCCAGCCCCGACCAGCCCCCCGAGAAGTCCGGAGCCGATCATCGCCCCGACGCTGCTGCGGCGGGCCGGCTGCGCGGGAGGCGGGACGGGATTTTGCGCGGCGTCATGGCGGAACGCCTCCTCGGGAGGCGGCGGCTCCTGGGGCGGAGCGTCGTGGGACGTGGCGTCGCTCATGGAGATGCCCGGCGCAGGAATGTCCTGCGGCGGGGCGTCCTGCGCAAGGGTGTCGTCCTTCGGGAGATTGTCGTCCGTCGAAAGGGTATCTCGGAACGGGGTATCTAGCGGCGGGGGGCTCTGCGGCGAACCATCTTCCGGGAGGGTGCCGGCCGCAATCGAATCCGTGCCCAGCCCCGAATCGACAGAAACAGCCGGCTCCGCCGCGCCCGCCTCGGCGGCCCGCTCGGCTCCGGCGACTGGCGGATCCTCAGAGGCCGGGACGTCCGGCTTGGCTCCGGCATCGACCACCGTCGCCTTCAGGTCGATCGTCGCCGGCTCACGTGCGGATTTCTTGCGGGAGGACTTCGGAGCTTTGGGATCGGATGGATTCGTCACGGGTCACTCTTGGCGGATCGTTCTGGGGAAGGTCACCTTGGAAGGTCACATGGAATGCAAATGAGGCAAGCTTGGGCGCGGCGTTTCGTTCCCTCGGTCAGGCTGGTCCCTAAAAGCCGGCTGCTCGACTCAAAGCCCGGATCAGCAAAATCATCTTCGGGCAGGGATCGTAGCCGATGCGAACCCAAGCGTCACGGGAGACCGTCAAGCAGGTCGAGCAACGCCTCCTCGTCCGGCCTGCGGGACGGCACGGTCGTCACGCCAAGGCCCGCGAAGGCTGCCGCGACATCGGCCGACAGGCACAGATGCGGAAAATTTCCGACGGACGATGTCAATCCGGCCTCCCCTGCCAGCTGAAGAAAGATATCTGCGCTCCGGCGGGAATAATGGAGCGCGGCGCCGATTTGGCCAGTCCGGATCGCCTCAATGGCCTCAGGAACGAGGCAATCCAGCCCTTTGGCCTCATAGGCTTCCCATGAGACGACATGGAAGCCGGCATTGCGCAAAGACTCCGCAGGCTCGGCCTTGTGATGCCGGCCCGTCACGTGAAGAATCCTTCGGCCGATGCCGGGCAGGCCTCGAATCAGGCCGGACAGGGATCTTGCATCCCCGTCGGCTGCCGCGACGGTGCGGAACCCAGCCCGCTGCGCCGCCAAGGCCGTATGGGGTCCAACGACGAAAACGGGCCAGTGCTTATGTGCCATCGCGGTCAAAGCCTCGGCCGCATGAGCGCTGGTCACGATTAAGGCATCGAAGGGTCCGGCCGGCTGTGGCTCGCCTGTCGGAACGATACGGGTGGTAGGCGCGACGAGCGCCTCGTGGCCTCGTTGTGCGAGACGCTTGGCCGTGCGCTCCGAATCGTCCTGTGAGCGTGTGACGAGAACCCGCATCAGGCGTCTAGAAATCCAGGCGGCATGCGGGTGCGCAGTTCCGTTCCGGCCTCGCGCCCGAGGGACACGGCCTCCGACACGGCCCCGCGTCGGGAGACCTCCAACCGCTCAGAGCCGTCGGGACGCAACACGAGACCGCGAAACACCAACTCGTCACCGACAAGGTGGGCGTGGCCTGCAATGGGCGTGCGGCACGAACCGTCGAGGATCGTCAGGAAGGCCCTCTCGGCCGCGAGTGCATGACCGGTGGGCGCGTCGAGAATCGGCTCCACCGCCCGCATCACCCGCTCGTCGTCGGCCCGGACCGTAATGGCGATCGCGCCCTGCCCCACGGCCGGGAGAAAATCCTCCGTCTCGAGAACGGCGGTCACGTGCTCGGTCAGCCCCAGCCGCCGCAGGCCCGCCATGGCGAGCAGCGTCGCGTCCACCTCTCCGCGCTCGAGCTTGGCGAGCCGCGTCTGCACGTTGCCGCGCAAGAGCGTCACGTTGAGGTCGGGCCGCAGGCGCCGCAGCTCCGCCTGGCGCCGGAGCGACGCGGAGCCGACCACCGCGCCGCTCGGCAGATCGTGCAGGCCCTTGAAGCGGCGGCTGATGAAGGCGTCGCGCACATCCTCGCGCGGCAGGTAACCGGCGATCATGATGCCCTCGGGCAGGGTGGTCGGCAGGTCCTTGGCCGAGTGCACCGCGAGATCGATCGCACCTTCGAGAAGCGCGATGTCGAGCTCCTTGGTGAACAAGCCCTTGCCGCCGGCCTCCGAGAGGGGGCGGTCCTGAATGGCGTCGCCGGTCGTCTTGATCACGGCGAGCGGCAGTTGGTCGGGCGTCCACCCGTGAGACTTGGCGAAACGCTCCTGCGTCTCGTGGGCCTGGGCCAGCGCCAAGGGGCTGCCCCGCGTGCCGATGACCAGGGTGGATGTGTCGGCCATTCGGGCTGGGTTTCCTTTCAAAACGACAGAACGGTGTTTGATCTTGTGCGGCGGGGCGGACTATAGGGGGAGGACATGCGGGCCGTGAAGCCCGAAAGATCAGCCTTAAGGACGCCGCCACGATCATGCGCATTCTCGGCATTGAGACGACCTGTGACGAAACCGCCGCCGCCGTGGTGGGCGTTGGGTTCGACGGCAAGGGCGAAATCCTGTCCAACGAGGTGCTGAGCCAGATCGCCGAACACGCCCGCTACGGCGGCGTGGTGCCGGAAATCGCCGCCCGCGCCCATGTGGAGGTGATCGACCGGCTCGTGGCGCGGGCCCTGAAGAACGCCGGCTGCAGCATCCGGGACATCGACGGCATCGCGGCCGCCGCGGGTCCCGGCCTCATCGGCGGCGTGCTGATCGGCCTGACGACCGCCAAATCCCTGTCGCTGGTGACCCGCAAGCCCCTCATGGCGGTGAACCACCTGGAGGCCCATGCGCTCACCGCGCGCCTCACGGACGGGATCGGTTTCCCGTACCTCCTGCTGCTCGCATCCGGCGGCCACACCCAGCTCGTCGCCGTGCGCGGCGTCGGCGACTACGTGCGCCTCGGCACCACCATCGACGACGCCATCGGCGAGGCCTTCGACAAGGTCGCGAAGCTTCTCGGGCTTTCTTATCCAGGCGGGCCGCATGTGGAGCAGGAAGCTCAAAAGGGCAATCCGGAGCGTTTCAACCTGCCCCGGCCCATGCAGGGAAGACCTGAGCCGAACTTCTCCCTGTCAGGCCTGAAAACCGCCGTTCGCCTGGAGGCGGAGCGGATCGCGCCCCTGACCCAGAGCGACGTGTCGGATCTCTGCGCCAGCTTCCAGGCCGCCGTGGTCGACGTGGTGGTGGACCGCACCCGCGTGGCCCTGCGAGCCTTCCGCGAAACCGCCGGTCATCCCACCGCCCTCGTGGTGGCCGGAGGCGTGGCGGCCAACCAGGCCATGCGCCAGGCCCTTCAGCGGCTTGCGGTCGAGACGGGCCTGCGCCTCGTGGCGCCACCCCTGGCTCTCTGCGGCGACAACGGCGCGATGATCGCCTGGGCGGGTCTGGAGCGGATGCGACTCGGCCTCATCGACGACATTTCGGCCCCTGCCCGCGCCCGCTGGCCCCTCGATACGAGCCGCGACGAGGCCGGAGCCAAGGCCTGATGCCAGCACGAGCCGGTTTGATCGGCGTCGTCGGCGCCGGCGCGTGGGGAACCGCGCTTGCCAACGCGGCCGCCCTCGCCGGCAACGACGTGGTCCTGTGGATGCGCAGCTCCGAACAGGCCGAACGTCTTGCGGCCACCCGCGAGAACGAGCGTTTCCTGCCCGGAATTCGGCTCCATGACCACATCGAGCCGACGATCGATCTGTCCGATCTGGCGAAAGCCGATTTCGTGCTTCTCGTCACGCCGGCCCAGACGACCCGGGACATGGCCGCGGCGCTTGCGGCGGTGCTGCCGCCGAAAACCCCACTCGTCTTGTGCGCCAAGGGCATTGAGCGCCAGACCGGCTCCTTCCTGTGCGATGTGGTGGAGACCGTTCGTCCGGCCTCCCCGGCCGCCATTCTGTCCGGCCCGAGCTTCGCCCATGACGTGGCCCGGGGCCTGCCCACCGCCGTGACGCTGGCCTGCGGGGATCCGGCGCTCGCGGAAGACATCGCCACGGCGCTTTCTGGACCGACTTTGCGGGTTTATCACCGCACCGACGTGCGCGGCGTGGAGATCGGCGGCGCGGCCAAGAACGTGCTCGCCATCGCGTGCGGGGCCGTCGTGGGCCGCGGCCTCGGAGAGAGCGCTAAGGCGGCCCTGATCGCGCGCGGCTTCGCGGAACTGCTGCGGTTTGCCCGCGCCTACGGGGGCGAGGCCGAAACCCTGATGGGGCTCTCAGGCCTCGGCGATCTCGTTCTGACATGCTCGTCGGCGCAATCGCGCAACTTCGCCTTCGGGTTGAGGCTTGGCCAAGGTCTTTCTCCCGAAGAAGCCGCCGGCGGCAAGCTCGTGGAGGGCGCAACCACCGCCAGCGCCCTCGTGGCGCTCGCCCGCGCCGAGCACGTCGACATGCCGATCGCGCAAGCCGTCGAGCAGGTCCTCAGCGGCGCTTTTTCCATCGACCAGGCGGTCGATGCCCTCATGAACCGTCCCATCAAGTCAGAACACTGAGCAACCACCGATGGCCCATTGGCTCTACAAGTCCGAACCTTCCGTCTGGTCCTGGGACAACCAGGTCGCACAAGGCGCCCAGGGCACTTTCTGGAACGGCGTGCGCAACCACGTGGCCAAGCAGAACCTGATGGCGATGAAAATCGGCGAGCAGGGCTTCTTCTATCATTCCAACGAGGGCAAGGCGGTGGTCGGCATCGTGGAGGTGATCCGGGAATACTATCCGGACCACACGGACGAGACGGGCAAGTTCGGCATGGTGGACATCAAGGCCGTGAAGGCCTTGCCGAACCCGGTGACGCTCGATGCCATCAAGGGCGAGCCCGGGCTCAAGGACATGATCCTCGTCAACAACTCCCGGCTGTCGGTGCAGCCAGTCACCGAGGAGGAATGGGCCATCGTCTGCCGCATGGGCGGGCTTTGATGTGACGTGAGGGGAACGGAAGAGCGCCATCCTCCATACCAATCGCCTTTGGATCCGGGATCACGGTTCCGCGAACTCCTCCGAAAGCATCAACGACCAAAGTGCGAGCCCGAACCGCTTCCCGCCGCCGCCGTCTTTCCGTAAATCTAGAGACAACTAGTTACAAAGCTCTGGGAGAAGCGCCATGCAAGACAAGATCTACGACGTGTCACCGGAATGGAGCCGCCGCGCGCTTCTGGACGATGCGGGCTACCGGGCCAAGTACGAAGCCTCGGTGAAGGATCCGGACGCCTTTTGGGCCGAGGAAGCCAAGCGCATTCACTGGTTCAAGCAGCCCACCCGGATCAAGAACACCAATTTCGGCCCGGGCACCGTCGCCATCCGGTGGTTCGAGGACGGCACCACGAACGTGGCCTATAACTGCGTCGACCGGCACCTCGACACCCGGGGCGATCAGGTCGCCATCATCTGGGAAGGCGACGATCCGTCGGAGTCGAAGAGCATCACCTACCGCGAGTTGCACGACGAAGTGTGCCGCATGGCCAACGTCATGCGCAACCGCGGCGTCGAGAGGGGCGACCGGGTCACCATCTACATGCCGATGATTCCGGAAGCCGCCTATGCCATGCTGGCCTGCGCCCGGCTCGGCGCGGTCCACTCGGTGGTGTTCGGGGGCTTCTCGCCGGATTCGCTCGCCGGCCGCATTGAGGACGCGCAATCCAAATTCGTCATCACGGCGGACGAAGGCCTGCGCGGCGGCCGCAAGGTTCCCCTGAAGGTGAACGTGGACGCGGCCCTCGATCGCATCGGCTCCAAGCTGGTGGATCACGTGCTCGTGGTGCGCCGCACCGGAGCGGCCGTCAACATGGAGCCCGGCCGGGACGTCTATTACGACGAGGCGGCCGCCATGGTGTCGGGCGACTGCCCGGTCGAGGAGATGAATGCGGAGGATCCGCTCTTCATCCTCTACACCTCCGGCTCCACCGGAAAGCCCAAAGGCGTGATGCACACCACGGGCGGCTATCTGGTCTATACGTCGCTCACGCATCAATACGTGTTCGACTACCATGACGGCGACGTCTACTGGTGCACCGCCGACGTGGGCTGGGTGACGGGCCATTCCTACCTGCTCTACGGGCCGCTGGCGAACGGCGCGACCACCCTCATGTTCGAGGGCGTGCCCACCTATCCGTCGATCTCCCGCTTCTGGGAGGTGATCGACAAGCACAATGTGAGCATCTTCTACACGGCCCCCACGGCGATCCGCTCCCTGATGCAGGCGGGCGAGGACCCGGTGAAGAAGACCTCGCGCCGATCCTTGCGCATCCTGGGTTCGGTGGGCGAGCCCATCAACCCGGAAGCCTGGGAATGGTACTACCGGGTGGTGGGCGACGGCCGCTGCCCCATCGTTGACACCTGGTGGCAGACCGAGACCGGCGGCATCCTGATCACGCCGCTTCCCGGCGCGACCAAGCTCAAGCCCGGCTCCGCCACGCGGCCGTTCTTCGGCGTCAAGCCGCAGGTGGTGGATGCGGACGGCAAGGTGCTGGAGGGCAAGGCCGAGGGCAACCTGGTGATCGCCGATTCCTGGCCCGGGCAGATGCGCACGGTCTACGGCGACCATGAGCGCTTCGTGCAGACCTACTTCTCGACCTATCCGGGCAAGTACTTCACGGGCGACGGCTGCCGCCGGGACGAGGACGGCTATTACTGGATCACCGGCCGCGTCGACGACGTGCTCAACGTGTCTGGCCACCGCATGGGCACGGCGGAGGTGGAATCGGCCCTGGTGGCGCACCCGAAGGTGTCGGAAGCCGCCGTGGTCGGCTACCCGCACGACATCAAGGGCCAGGGCATCTACGCCTATGTCACCCTGATGGCGGGCGAGGAGCCCTCGGAGGAGTTGCGCAAGGAACTGGTCGCCTGGGTGCGCCGCGAGATCGGCCCGATCGCCTCGCCGGACCTGATCCAGTTCGCGCCGGGCCTGCCCAAGACCCGCTCGGGGAAAATCATGCGCCGCATCCTGCGCAAGATCGCCGAAGACGAAGCTGGCAATCTCGGCGACACCTCGACCCTCGCCGATCCAACCGTCGTCGACGACCTCGTCACCAACCGCCAGAACAAGCGCGTTCAGGCCGCCTGAGGACGTTGGCCTCATCCGCTTCGCGTCATGGCCGCACTTGTTGCGGCCATCCACGTCTTTGAGCCGAGCGCAAAAAAGGCGTGGATGCCCGGCACTAGGCCGGGCATGACGGTGGACGATTTCGAGATAAGGCGCTGACGAAGTTTGCCCGGCCTCCTCAGGTGGTGCCGCGGCGCACTTGAGCCACCTGGGCTTCACGCCTAACATGCGGGCCCTCAGATGGAGGGTTCCATGTCGTTGAAGCGGCTGTTCACCGAGCATCCCGAGTCGGTTGGCGAATCCTATTTCGAGCATATGGGCGTGGCCCTGAGTTTCGCTGGTCCTCTCATCAAGGCAGGACTTGCGGCCCTCGTTCACGCGTTCCTGCCGTTCCTGTGCACGAGCACCGCGAGCAGCACCGTGAAACAGCTCTACGCCCGCATGGTGAACCGCGTGCCCCGTTCCGCGCCGCAGTCCGCAGTCCTGGATGGCATGCCGTCCTGGGATCCGGTGATCTGAGGCCTCCCGCCGGAACCTTAGCGTTTCCTTTCGCGTCTCACTCCTGCGCAGCTTGGGTCAGGAGAGACGACACATGGGCCGGCGGGTACTCTTAGCGATCGCAATGAACGTCATCGCGGCGTGGGCCACAGGCGCGTCCGCCCGTGAGATTGTGCCTTTTCAGGCGGGCGTCACGCCCGGGACCATCGTCATCCGGACGGCGGAGCGGCGGCTCTATTACGTGCGCGGCGACGGAACCGCGCTGAGCTACCGGGTCGCCGTCGGAAAGCCCGGCAAGCAGTGGTTCGGCGAGGCGCGTATCGACGGCAAGTACGTGAGGCCCGCTTGGTCGCCACCCGCGGAGGTGAAACGAGACAACCCGCAGCTGCCCAACGTCATTCCCGGCGGCGCGCCCAACAACCCGATGGGCGCGCGGGCCCTGACCCTCGACCTCGACGAATACGCCATCCACGGCACCAACCGCCCAGGCTCCATAGGCACTTACGCGTCCTACGGCTGCATCCGCATGCTGAACGAGGACATCGTGGATCTTTACGATCAGGTCAGCGTGGGAACCCGCGTGGTGGTGACGCCCTGACAAAGGAATGAATCCCTGTTGACGCTAAGTCATCGTTAACAGGTTTGGCGACATTGTGCCCGCCTGTCGTAAAGGAAGGGATTCGGCACGATGTCGTTTTTTGCTCGGTTGCGATGGCCGTCCGTTCGGGTTCGCGTTGCCGCGCTGAGCGGCGTGATGGTGCTTGGCTTCGCGGTCATCGGTGGAGTCTTCCACGCGGGCCGAGGCGACGTGGAACGCGCCCTGGACACCCAGCAGATTTACAACGCATTGGCCGAGAAGGCCTATCAGTTCCGGGTTCAAGCCGATGCCCTGAAGGTCACCGCCCGCGAATGGACCGCCAGCCGCCTGGCCCATCACGGCCAGGCCTTCATGGACCAGCACCGTGCCCTCGCGGCCCAACTTGACCAGATGAACGCCGCGCCGGGCGCCGACCTGATCGCTGCGGACATCAAGGCACTCGGCCTGCGGTCAACGGCCCTCAGCGAGCAGGCGGCGGCTCTCGACAAGCTCTATAAGCAGGTTGGCTATCAGGCCGAGGACGGCGCGCGCGGAGCCCTGCTGTCGACCGCCGCTTCCCTTGAGAAGCTCGTCAGACCCCTTGCCAGTGGCGGCGAGCCGGATCCGCTGCGCCTCTGGGCCGCGACGCTGGGCATGTTCAACCAGGAGGCCCGCGCGCGCATCCTGATCGAAGACACCATCCTGGGCGCCTTCGAGGTCGAGCAGGGCCGCTTCACGCGCGCCGTGGGCCGCCTTGGCGGCGACACCGCCGAAGCGAAGCCCGCCATCCTGGCCGCCGGCGAAGCCTATCAGGCAGCGTTCAACACCTGGGCGGAGGTGGAAAAGAAGGTCTCCGGCGAGGGTGAGCGCTTGACGGGCCAGTTCGATCTTCTCGTGCCGGCCCTGGAACAGCTCCTCGCCAAGGTCCGGGCGGAGGCGCAGGCCACCAACACGCATCTGATCGCGTCGCAGCAGCATACCTTCACGCTCATCCTGTGGGCGATGGGCGGCGCCCTCGCGCTCGGCCTCGCCCTGACCCTGCTGGTCGGGCGCTCCATCGCGCTGCCGCTCACCCGGCTCCAACGGGCCATGCAGCGCCTCGCCGACGGGGACGCATCCACGGAAATCCCATCCACCAAAGAGTCCGACGAGATCGGCGCCATGGCCCGCACGGTGCTGGTGTTCCGCGACAATGCCCGCGAACGGGAACGGCTCACCGGGAGCGGGAGGGAATGGCCGCCCTGGAGACGGAGCGCGCCGGCACGATCGGCCGCGCCATCAGCGCCTTCGGAGCGACCGTCGACCAGATTCTGTCCGAGGTCCGGCAGGCCTCGGGCGACCTCGCGGCGGCGTCAGGCCAGCTCGAGGGCTCGGCCCATCACGTGACGCAGCAGGCGCAGGCCGCGGGCGACGCTTCGAGCCGGGCGTCCCTGAACGTCTCGACGGTGGCAAGCGCCGCCGAGGAACTCGATGCCTCGATCGCGGCGGTGGCCGCGCAGACGAGCGCCTCGGCCAAGGCTTCCGAGCGTGCAGTGGCGGAGGCCAGGGGGGCCTCGAGCAGCATGTCGAGCCTGTCGGCCGCGACGGCCCAGATCGGCGAGGTGGCGGGCCTGATCCGCTCCATCGCCGAGCAGACCAACCTGCTGGCGCTCAACGCCACCATCGAGGCCGCCCGCGCCGGCGAAGCCGGCAAGGGCTTTGCGGTCGTGGCGACCGAGGTCAAGGCGCTGGCGAACCAGACCACCCGGGCAACGGAAGACATCGCCCGGCAGATCGAGGCCGTGCAGGCAGCCTCCCGCGACACCCTGGGAGCCCTGCGCTCCGTACAGGGGACCGTCGAGCATCTGGCAGGGGCAGTCTCCACCGTGGCGGCCGCCGTTGAACAGCAGACCGCCGCCGTATCGGACATTGCCCGCAGCATCGCCCAGGTGTCGGACGAGGCTCAGGCAGGCGCATCGGCCATCCAGACCACGGGAACGGTCGCCACCCGTTCCCTCGAGACCGCCCAGGTCGTGGCCGATCTCTCGGTCGCGCTCGACCGGCAGGCGGAGCGTCTGGGGGCTGAAATCGGCCGATTCCTCGACAGCGTCAGGGCTGCCTAGGACTGAAAGGCTTACAGGAACGCAGGCAGGTGGAACTTGCGACGGTATTCGGCCGGCGTCATGGCGGTGAGCCGCTTGAAGAGACGGTGGAACGAGGTCGGATCGCTGTAGCCGATCTCGGCCCCGATGGCGTCCACGGCCATCTCCGTGGTCTCGAGCATCTGCTTGGCCTCCTCGATGCGCAGGGCCTGCACGTAGGCAATGGACGTGTAACCGGTCGCCGCCTTGAAACGACGGGCGAAGCTGCGGCACGGCAGGCCGGAGCGACGGGTGATTTCCGCCACGATGTGCGGACGCTCGTAATGACTTGCGACCCATGCCTGCTGGTTGCGGATGACGGCGTCGTTGTGCGTCACGTTCTGGATCATGGACGCGTAGGGAAGCTGTCCATCCCTGTGCCACTGATAGAGGAAAATCCGGGAGAGGCGGATCGCCTCCTGCGTGCCCACGTGCTTCGCCACGAGGTAGAGCACGAGATCCTGCCAGGAGGATGCCCCTCCGGACGAAACGATCCGGTGACCGGGGCCGGCCTGCACCAGGATGCGGTCCGCGCATAGGCGCACCTCCGGAAAAGCCTTTCTGAAGAGATCCGCGTAGCCCCAATGGGTCGTGGCCTCGCGCCCGTCGAGCAACCCGGCCTCTGCCAGCACCAGGGAGCCGCCGCACGCCGCATAGACGTGGGCTCCGCTGTCGTACATGCGGCACAACCACTCGATCAGCCCGCGGTCGAGACGCCTCAGGGCCGCCGGTGAATCGACCATCACGTTGGGCACGAAGACGAGATCCGTCGCCGTCACGTCCTCGGCGGCGTCCTGCGCCAGGATGGTGACCCCTGTCACGAGTTCGATTGGGCCCGCCTTGGCGGCCACGAGGCGCGGCAGGAACAGGGGCGCGTTGGGCGGCGGCTCTCCGGTCATGGCGTTCCACACCCGACCGGCCGCCCAGAGCGTGTCGAAGATGCCGTAGAAGATCGACGGATCCGATTCCGGAAACACCGTCAGGCTGACGCGAATGGGCTCGTTCCGCATGACCAGAACCCCGTTGGCAGAATCGCCTGCTCCTTGGCCGTTCCAGCCCTCAACGGCAGGGGAGAGTCGCCTGTAGATATCGAGGCATCAGTGCCTTCGGGTCAAGCCGGTGGAGCGTGGGCTCCCGGCCGGAGGTCATGCGGGAGGATGCAATGAACATCAACGAGGACAGGCTGAATGCTCTTCTGGGCACCGTAGTGACCGAGCTCGGGGCGGCGGCGACCTCGGCGCTGGTTCTGATCGGCGACAAGCTCAACCTCTACCGGGCTCTTGCGCAGGCTCCCGACGGCATGAGCGCGGCCGAACTCGCCGCGAAGACGGGCACCCACGAGCGTTATATCCGGGAATGGCTTTCGGCCCAGGCCGCCTCGGGCTACGTGACCTATGAGAAGGACACCCAGCGCTTTTCCCTGACGCCGGAGCAGGCTGCCGTTTTCGCCGACGAGGAAAGTCCGGTCTTCATGGCGGGCGGCTTCCAATCCATCTCGGCCATCTTCGCCGACGAGCCGCGTCACACGGACGCCTTCCGGTCGGGCCGCGGCATCGGTTGGGGCGAGCACTGCAACTGCCTGTTCTGCGGCACGGAGCGCTTCTTCCGGCCGGGCTACAAGGCGCATCTGGTGCCCGAGTGGCTGCCCGCCCTCGACGGCGTGGTGGAGCGTCTTGAGCGCGGAATTCGCGTGGCCGACGTGGGCTGCGGCCACGGCGCTTCGACGGCCATCATGGCGGAGGCCTTCCCGAATTCCGAATTCATCGGCTTCGACTTCCACGACGCGTCCATCGAGGCCGCCCGGACGAAAACGCGCGGAATTTCGAACGTCCGGTTCGAGGTGGCGCGGGCGCAGGACTTCGCAGGAGACGATTTCGGTCTCGTGACCATCTTCGATGCCCTTCACGACATGGGCGATCCGGTTGGGCCGCTTCCCACATCCGCAGCGCCCTCTCGGACGACGGCACCTTGATGGTGGTGGAGCCCATGGCGGGCGACAGCCTGGCCGAGAACCTTCATCCGGTGGGGCGGATCTACTACGCGTTTTCCACGAGCATCTGCGTTCCGGCCTCCCTGGGTCAGGAGGTGGGCGCGGCCTTGGGGGCGCAGGCCGGCGAAGCGCGCCTGCGGGACGTCATGCTCCAGGGCGGCTTTTCGAAGTTCCGCAAGGCGACCGCGACGCCCTTCAACATGGTGCTGGAGGCGCGGCCCTGAGGCGGGAGTGGAGAGCCGGCCGCGTCAGCCTTCTCGATACAGGTCGGCCCTGGATGGCGGCAGGCCCGATGGGCCGCGGTTGCGCTTCGACACCAGCGTCTGGTTGACGCCCACGGCCGCGCGCTCGAAGGCGAGCGAGCAGCCGGCGAGGTAGAGAAGCCACATGCGGGTCTTTTCCGGCCCCACCAGGGCCTCAGCCTCCTTCTGGCGAGCGTTGAGGTTCTCCCACCACAAGCGCGTGGTGCGCTGGTAATGCTCGCGCCACGCTTCCACGTCGTGCACCTCGAACCCGAAGCGTTCGAGATTTGCAACCGACATGCCCAGATGATCGAGTTCACCGCCAGGGAAGATGTAGCGGGTGAGCGCCTTGTACTCGGCCTTGCGCTTGCGGAACGCCCGGTCCGACCGCTTGGCGCGTCGGGCGATGGTGTGATGGAGATAGAGGCCGCGCGGCCGCAGGAGGCGGTGCACGGCGCGGAAGTATGTTGGGTGGTTGGCGATGCCCACATGCTCGAACATGCCGATGGATGAAATCTTGTCGAACTCGCCCTCCATCTGGGTGAAATCCTTCACCACCACCTCGACGCGGTCCTGCAAGCCTAAGCGCGCGATTTTCTGCCGCGCCAGGGCCGCCTGCTCCTCGGCGAGCGTGACGCCGGTGGCCTTCACGCCGTAATGCTGCGCCGCGTGGCAGATGAGAGCCCCCCAGCCGCAGCCGATGTCGAGAAGGCGCTCATTGGGTTTGAGCCGCAGCTTGCGGCAGATCATGTCGAGCTTGTCGGTCTGCGCGCGGGCAAGGTCGTCGTGCCATTCGGTGAAGTAGGCGCAGGTATAGACCATCTCCGGGTCGAGGAAGAGCCGGTAGAAGTCGTTCGACACGTCGTAATGATAAGCGACGTTCTGCTTGTTGGTGTTGGGATTCCCGTCGCGGGCATTGGGCTTGTCCTTCACGGGATCGAGCGGGCGCGGCATGTCGGCCGGGGCCCGGAAGAACTGGAAGGCGGTTTTCAGCGCCTTGAATTTGCTCACACCCTTAAGGCGCCGGCCTATCTTGCCCTGGGGGCGCTGCGCCGCGAGGTCGAAGATGGTGCCGTTCTTGAGATCGATCAGCCCCGCCACATAGGCGTTGAGGACCGTGTCGAGGGTCGGACGCCGGATCAGTCGTGCGATTACGCTCTCGCGGCGGATGGCGAGCCGCATTTCATAGGACGGAAGATCCTTTGGAATCGTCGAGCCGTCCCACAGCTCGAATCCGAATTGGAGATCGAGCGCCTTGTGCGCCTCGGTCAACAGATCCCGAAACATCTCCAGACGTACAGCCCCGCTCAACCGGCCCTCCCGTTTTGCGCGAGACTAAGCGGGGCCGGACAGGGACACAACCGTTAATGGCGGAAGTTGGAACAGGCTAGAAGTCGCTCGCGAGGCCCTTCACCTCCCAGTCCTCGTATCGGACCGGTTCCAGGCCGCCCCGGCCCCGGTGCTCCTTCTGCTTGGCGAGTTCGGCGGCGCGGGCGTCGATCTCTCGGCGGCGCTGAGCCGCCTCCTCGAGGGCGCGCTGGGCGGCTGGGGAAAGGGTTTTGCCGGGGGCCGCGCCCTCGGTTCCGTCGGGCAGGCTCGTGTCGGGTGTGTCGTTCGTGCTCATGAGGCGCCTTATGCCAGTTCCCAGGGCTTCGTTCGAGACCTTGGGCAAAACCTGAACCATTCCCACATAGAAGGTTGGCGGATAGATGCATCCGCGGCGGATGGTTTCATCCGCGAATGCTTACGAGGTGGAGACCCTGATGAACACCGTCAAGACCGCAATGCTGCTGGCGGCCCTGACTGCGCTCTTCGGCGTCGTCGGCTACATGCTCGGCGGCGCGACCGGCATGATGATCGCCCTTGGGCTGGGCGTGGTCACGAACCTTTTCGCGTATTGGAATTCTGACCGGCTCGCCCTGGCCGCGCACCACGCCGTCGAGGTGGACGAGCGAACGGCTCCCGAACTAGTCGGCATGGTGCGGGACTTGTCCCACCGGGCCGGCCTTCCGATGCCTCGGGTGTATCTCATCAACAATCCGCAGCCGAACGCCTTTGCGACCGGCCGCAACCCGGAGAACGCCGCCGTCGCGGCGACAACGGGCATTCTTCACATGCTCACCTACGACGAGCTTGCGGGCGTGATGGCGCACGAACTGGCGCACATCAAGAACCGCGACACCCTGATCATGACCGTGAGCGCCACCATCGCTGGCGCAATCACGACGCTGGCTCAGTTCGGCTTCCTGTTCGGGGGCCGGGGCGACGACAGGCCGAGCCCGGTCGCGATGCTGCTCACGGCCATCGTGGCTCCGCTGGCGGCCATGATCATCCAGATGGCGATCAGCCGCTCGCGGGAATACGACGCCGACCGGATGGGCGCGGAAATCTGCGGCCAACCCATGGCCCTGGCCTCCGCGCTGGCCAAGATCGCGGGCGGCGTCGCGCACATTCCCAACGGGGATGCGGAGCGCCACCCCGCCACCGCGTCGCTGTTCATCATCAATCCCCTGTCGGGCCATGGCATGGACAACCTGTTCTCGACCCATCCGGCGACGGAAAACCGCATCGCGGCCCTGCAGTCGCTGGCGCAGCAGATGGGCGCGCCTGCGAGAAGCGGCTTTGCTTCGCGGCCGGCATCGGGTAGCCCGTGGGGAACTGCTCCCCGCCGGGGGCCTTGGGGTTAAATGTGAATCAGACAGACTCAAATGCGGGCCTCGGGCCCCGCCGACTCGCCTGGAATGCCGTCACCGAGACCCTCAAGCGGCGCGTCCCCCTGGACGACATGCTGGACGAATACGCGCCGGCGGAGCAGCTGTCCGGGCGCGACGAGGCCCTTGCCCGGGCCATCGCCATCGTGACCATGCGCCGTCTCGGCACCATCGGCTGGGCCCTGCGCGAGCGCTTGGATAAGGGCCTGCGCGACGATCGCCTGCTGAATCTCCTGGCCATCGGGGCGGCGCAGATCCTGTTTCTCGACATTCCGGACCACGCGGCGGTCGACACCGCCGTGCAGCTGGCCCAGCAGGAACATAGGATCAAGCACGCAGGCGGCCTCATCAACGCGGTTTTGCGGCGTGTGGCGCGCGAGCGCAACGCGATTCTTAACGGCGCCGAGCCCTGGCTCGACACCCCCGATTGGCTCGAGGAGCGCTGGATCGCCCAGTATGGTGAGGGGATTGCCACCGAAATCGTGAAGGCGCACCGGTCCATGGCGTCCGTCGACCTGACCGTGAAGGAAGACCCGGGTGCCTGGGCGGAGCGTCTGGGCGGCGTTCTCCTGCCGACAGGCAGCGTGCGCCTCACGGAGCGCACGTCGATCCGGGATCTGCCGGGCTACGACGAAGGAGCCTGGTGGGTGCAGGACGCGGCCGCGTCCCTGCCGGCGCGCCTGCTCCATGCGAAGCCCGGCGAGCGGATCGCGGATCTGTGCGCCGCGCCCGGCGGCAAGACCGCCCAGCTGGCGGCGGCCGGCGCCGATGTGCTGGCGGTGGACCGTTCGGCGAAACGTCTGAAGCGTCTGAAGGAAAACCTCGCGCGCCTCGACCTGTCGGCCACGACCCGCGCCATCGACGCGGAAAAACTCGACGAGCCGCCCTTCGACGCCATCCTGCTCGATGCGCCGTGCTCGGCCACGGGCACGATCCGCCGGCATCCCGACGTGGTCTGGACCAAGAGCGGCGAGGACGTGCGGAAGCTCACGGGCCTTCAGGCGCGTCTTCTCGACAAGGCCGCGGCCCTGCTGAAACCCGGCGGCCGTCTGGTCTACTGCACCTGTTCCCTCGAACAGGACGAGGGCGAGCGGCAGGCGGAGGGGTTTCTGGCCCGCCATCCGGATTTCAAGCGCCAGCCGATCACGGCGTCCGAGATCGGCGGACTGACTGAGTGCCTGACGCCGGACGGCGACGTGAGGACCCTGCCCTGCCACCTCTCCCTGACCGATCACGACCGCAGCGGCCTCGACGGGTTCTTCATGGCGCGGTTCGTGAGAGGCGAATCTTAAAGAAACAGCCCGCCGCTTACCGGATGTTAACCTAAAAACGAGAACTCCTACTTAAGCTGCGGTCGAGGTCAGCATCAGGAGAGGAGCGCCACGCGTGGATTATGGGCCGGACCGCTGGCGGCTATATGGCCTCGCGTTGCGCGAGTCGGGCCGGGCCATGCGCGAGACCATGGTCTGGAGCGCGTCCAGGATGCTGTTCGGCGCGCCCGTTCCGGCGCGGCTGATCTTCGCGCCGCAGGACCTACGCACCGCCGATCCGACGATTGCGACCGACATCTATTCCGGCTTCTTCTCCTTTGCGGGCCGCGCCATCACGACGAGCGGCCGCTCACCCTTCAGCTTCACGCCGCCGAGCCGCGCCTGGGGCGAGGCGCTCTACGGGTTCGGCTGGCTGCGGCACCTGCGGGCTGCCGGCACCGCGCTGGCCCAAGCCAACGCCCGCTCCCTGGTAGACGAGTTCGTCACGTCGAAGCTCGGCGACCGGCGGCTGGCCTGCAGCACGCCCGTCATGGCCCGTCGCCTCATCTCCTTCATCAGCCAGTCGCCGCTGATCCTGGAAGGAGCGGACCACGCCTTCTACCAGCGTTTCCTACGAATTCTCGGCCAGGGCGTGCGCGACCTGGAACGGCGCGTCCGCGCCGGCGCCCTTCCCTATGACCGGCTCGTCGCCGCCATTGCGCTGTGCTATGCGGGGCTGTGCTGCGAGGGCCTGGACCGGACCCTTCGACGCGCAACGCGCCTTCTCGACCGTGAGCTGGAAAGCCAGATCCTCGCCGACGGCGGTCACGCGAGCCGCAATCCCCGCGTTCTCGTGGACCTTCTGTTCGAGCTCCTGCCCCTGCGCCAGATGTTCGCCAGCCGCGAAGTCGATACGCCCCAAGCCCTGCTTCACGCCATCGACCGTATGCTGCCGATGGTGCGCCTCTTTCGCCACGGGGACGGCACCCTGTCCCATTTCAACGGCATGGGCGTGACGGCGGCCGATCACCTGGCGACCCTTTTGACCTATGACGACATGCGCAGCCAGCCGATCCACCATGCGCCGCATTCCGGATACGAGCGCGTGGAAGCCGGCCGGTCGCTCCTGGTGGCCGATGTGGGCGCCAGCCCGCCGGCGCCTCTCTCGTCGGAGGCGACCGCCAGCTGCCTGTCCTTCGAGTTTTCGAGCGGCACGCAACGCATCGTGGTCAATTGCGGAACGCCGCACATCACCGCCGATGCGGTGCTCCAGGCCTCGCGCTCCACGGTGGCGCATTCCACCGCATCCATCGACGACGTCTCCTCCTGTCAGATCGTCGCCATCAAGGGCAACTGGCTCGACCGCCTCATGGCGCGCCATGTCCTGCGGCGGGTCGGGCCGGTGGTGATCAGCGGGCCCGAGCGGGTGACGGTGGAGCGCGGCGAACGCGAGCACGTGCAATCGCTCACGGCGAGCCATGACGGATACAAGGCCAGCCTCGGCCTCACCCATGAGCGGCGCTGGCAGCTCGCCCAAGATGGTGCCAGGCTCGAGGGCGAGGACGTGTTCTGGGGCGAAGGCGCCGGCAAGACCCGCGAGGCCATCATCCGTTTCCATCTCGCTCCCGGCGTCCGGGCGAGCCGCGCACAGGGCGGGCGCGTCGTCATGCTGATCCTGCCCAATCGCGAGGCCTGGCAGTTCTCGGCCGCGCCCGCCGAGGCTTTCGTCGAGGACAGCATTTTCCTCGCCTCCTCGGACGGCATGCGCCGCACCGAGCAGATCGTGCTGGCCTTTCGCCCGAGCGAGACGCCCTCGGTGCGCTGGCGCTTCGAGCGCCTGGCCCGCACGTTCAATCCTGGCGCGCCGCAGGCCCAGCCCGAACCTGGTCTGCTCTAACAACCGGCATATGCGTCCGGCGCGGTTCCCATCACCGCCCCGCCGTGCTATCGCGCCCGCACATCAAAACCCCTATGGAGCGGCCGCCATGCCGAGCGATCCGAAGCGCGTGACGCGCGCCCTGCTTTCCGTGTCCGACAAGGCAGGTCTCGTGGACTTCGCCCGCGCGCTCCATGAACGGGGGATCGAGCTGGTCTCTACGGGCGGCACCCACAGGACCCTGAGCGAGGCAGGCCTGCCCGTGAAGGACGTGAGCGACCTCACGGGCTTTCCGGAGATGATGGACGGGCGCGTCAAGACCCTCCATCCGGCGGTTCACGGGGGCCTGCTGAGCATCCGGGCCAATCCCGAGCACCAGGCTGCCATGCTGGCCCACGGCATCCAGCCCATCGACCTGCTGGTGGTGAACCTCTATCCGTTCGAGGCCACGGTCGCGGCCAACAAGCCCTACGACGACTGCATCGAGAACATCGACATCGGCGGTCCCGCCATGATCCGCGCGGCGGCTAAGAACCACGGCGACGTGGCTGTGGTGGTGGATGGCGCTGACTACACATCGGTGCTGGCGGATCTCGACGCCTATGAAGGCGCAGTCACGCTCACTCTGCGCCGCCGCCTGGCGCAAAAAGCCTATGCGCGCACCGCCGCCTACGACGCGGCGATTTCCAACTGGCTCGCCAACGAGCTCGGTGAGGAGGCCCCATCCTTCCGGGCGCTCGGCGGCTCCATCGCCGAGGTGCTGCGCTACGGCGAGAACCCGCACCAGGCCGCCGCTTTCTACCGGTCGCCCGAGAAGCGCCCCGGCGTCGCCACCGTGCGCCAGGTGCAGGGCAAGCAGCTCTCCTACAACAACATCAACGACACGGACGCCGCCTACGAGGCCGTGGGGGAATTCCCGCCGGAGCGCTCCGCCGCCATCGTGATCGTCAAGCACGCCAACCCGTGCGGCGTGGCCGAGGGTACGACCCTGCACGAGGCCTACGGGAAGGCGCTGCGCTGCGATCCGGTCTCGGCCTTCGGCGGCATCGTGGCTATGAACCGGCCGCTGGACGCGGAGGCCGCACGGGCCATCACCGAGATCTTCACCGAGGTCATCATCGCGCCGGACGCCTCCGAGGAGGCCATCGCCATCGTGGCTGCGAAGAAGAACCTACGCCTGCTGCTCGCGGGCGGCCTTCCCGACCCGCGCCAGGAAGGATTGACCTTCCGCACGGTCGCAGGGGGCTTCCTGGTGCAGGGCCGGGATAATGCGGTCGTCGACGCCATGGACCTGAAGGTCGTGACGAAGCGCGCCCCGAGCGACCGGGAACTGGACGACCTGCGCTTCGCCTTCCGGGTCGCCAAGCATGTGAAGTCGAACGCCATCGTGTATGCCCGGGATCTGGCGACGGTCGGCATCGGCGCTGGCCAGATGAGCCGCGTCGATTCCTCCCGCATCGCCGCCTGGAAGGCTGCGGAAGCCGCCAAGGTCGCAGGGCTTCCCGAGACCCTCGCCAGGGGTTCGGTCGTCGCCTCGGATGCTTTCTTCCCCTTCGCGGACGGCTTGCTGGCCGCCGCCGAAGCCGGAGCCACCGCGGTGATCCAGCCGGGCGGCTCCATGCGGGACGACGAGGTCATCAAGGCGGCGGACGAGGCGGGCCTTGCCATGGTGTTCACGGGATACCGGCACTTCCGCCACTGATGCCGCGAGCGCCGACGGTGCTCTCCTCCCCCTTGCGGGGAGGAGGTGGAGGTGGGGGTCGGACAGTCGGAACTCTGACCTTCGTTGTCGAGGCGCGAGGCTGCTACAGCCTCACCTCTCCTTGGAGGGAGAGGTCGAGCGAAAGCGAGGGTGAGGGGTTATGCCCTCTCCGGATAACCCACGCCCCTCACCCGGACCTCACGGTCCGACCTCTCCCCATGAGAGAGGTGATCAGTGCCTCACCTCATCCTCTCTCACCCGGTCACACCCCCCCACCCGGCTGCTCACGCAGCCACCCTCCCCGCAAGGGGGAGGGAACTGGCGTCGCGCCGTCTCCGAAACCGCATGACCTCACCTGCCTTGCCAATCGAACCACGGCCACTCTCTTCCGTCTGTGCTATCCGCCCCTACATCAGGATCATCTTCAAGGGAGATCCTGATGATCATCACGACCACGCCCACCGTCGAGGGCCGCCGCATCGCATCCTACCGGGGCATCGTTTCGGGGGAGGCCATCTTAGGCGCGAACGTGTTTCGCGACTTCTTCGCGTCGATCCGCGACGTGGTGGGCGGGCGCTCCGGGTCGTATGAGCGGGTTCTGCGCGACGGCCGCGACACCGCGCTTCGGGAGATGATCGACGAAGCCGAACGGCTCGGAGCCCACGCCATCGTGGGCGTGCAGCTCGATTACGGAGCGCTGGGGGCCAATGAGGGCATGATGATGGTGACGGCGAACGGCACTGCCGTCACGCTGGAATGATATCAGCCCCTGTTGCATTGGGCGCCGGCCTGGAGGGCTGAAACGCATAGGCGGTGGCGAAAGGGCTTTGCTCTCACACGCGTCTCACGCCACTGAGCAGCAGCCCGCCGGTCACGAAGAACAGGATCAGCACCGCCGGTCCGGCGGCCTGCGTCTGGAACAAGCCGGTGGCCACGGCGACCGCGAGGGGCGCGAGGAACGACGTGACCTTCCCCGATAAGGCGAGCAGGCCGAAATAGCGCCCCGCCTCGTGCACTGGGACGAGACGCGCGAGCATGCTCCGGGACGAGGCCTGAAGCGGCCCCGCGACGGAGCCGATCACGAGGCCCAAGGCCAGGAAGACCTTTTCGGGCGTGGTGCCGTACAATCCATCGCCGGGCTCGGGCGCCGCGGTCGGGATCGCGAACAGGACATGCTCGCGCCCAAGCGACAGCACCCCGATGCACACCAGGGCAAGAACCACGATCGATCCCAGGATCACCGATCTGGCGCCGGTACGGTCGTCGAGCCGTCCGCCGATCAGGGCTCCGGCCGTGCCGGTGACGGTGAGCAGGATGCCGAAGACGCCGAGCTCAGTCGCCTGCCAGCCAAAGACTCCCGCTCCATAGATGCCCCCGAAGGCGAACAAGGCCACGAGGGCGTCCTGATACACCATGTTGGCGAGGAGAAATCGAACCAGCCCCTTGTGCTGGCGCGCATCGGTGAGCGTGCTTCGCACCTGCGCCACCCCCCGTGTCACGGCCTGCCCCATGGAGAGCCGGGAGCGTGCGATATCCGGCGTGAAGAAGAAGAGCGGCAGGACGAAGACGAGAAACCACACCGCCGAGAAAGGCCCGCTGACGCGGTCGCCTTCACGGGATGCCGGATCGAGACCAAAGAGCGGATCAAGCCCTAGGACGGTTTTGCCGGTCTCCGGGTTGGCTGCCAGAAAGCCAAGCACGACCACGAGCGACACGAGGCCTCCCAGATAACCGATGGCCCATCCGGTGCCCGAGAGCCGGCCGAATTTCTCCGGCGGCACGAGATGCGGGATCATGGCGTTGTTGAACACCGCCGCGACCTCGACCGCCACCGTTCCGACCGCGAACCCGACGAGCCCGATAGCAATGGCGTACGGCGCGCCGGGCGCGGCGTTCCACAGGGCGAAGGATGCGCAGAACAGCACGAGGCCGCACGCGGCGATCCAGGGCTTCTTGGGTCCCGTGGCGTCCGCGATGGAGCCAAGGACCGGCGACAGGAAGGCGAGGACCAAGCCCGCGCCGGCGGTTGCAAACCCCCACAGGCTTTGCCCGGAGACCGGATCCGGCGCGAGGGCCGACGCGAAATAGGGCGCGAACACGAAGGTGGTGACGAGGGTGAAGAATGGCTGGCAGGCCCAGTCGAAGAAAAGCCAGCCGGCAATGGCCGAGCGTCGCGCAGACAGTTCCGGCGCAACGGCCCTGCCTCCAGTCGTCGATACTGCCTCAGGGGCCAAGGGATTCATCGCACCGCGCTCGCTCACCGGATCTCCCTGTCCTGCCCCCGCCTTGGCAAGGCCACGGAGATGACTTGCAGGCCCGGTTCTATCAGCCTTTGGCCAGATCGCCCAGAAGGCTTGCCGCGACGGTAACTTTCGAGAGGGTGAGCCCCGAGGACACGATGCCGTCGACCGCGCCCCTGATCCGGTTGACGTCCGAGCCGCGCCGCTCGCTCCACACCTGCACGGCGTCGGCCCCGGACGCATCCTGAGAGGCGATTTCCGCCGTCAGGTTGCGGTGCGCGGACGCGATGGCGTCGATGGCGCGATCGAGCGCCAGACGGTCGAAATAATCGCTGACCGTGATATCGCGCGCCATTCCGATGAGGGAGCCGAGCCGGAACGCAGCCTCGACGGCGAAATGAATGCGAGCGATCTCCGCGACGGGCCGGTTGGATTTCTGCGCCGTGAGGACGATGTCGGGAGCGGCCACGAGATCGGTTGTGGCCGCGAGGGAGCGGGCGAGCTCTTCCGGCGTCCCCTGGTCGACGAGCTCTTTCGTGCGCGCCGCCCAGGCTGCCAGAGCCTCGGGGGAGAGCGTCTCGTCGAGACCCTTCTCCACCTCGACGATCCCGGCCCGATAGGCGCCGACGATGTCGTCGAGGGAATGCGCGGTGAAGTCCACATGGCGGATGAACCAGACGATCCGGTTCATCAAAAGATCCTGCAGCTCGGCATACAGGCTCAGTTGCAGCTGGCCCGGGACGACGCCGTCCAGGGCGTCGATGGCCGCGTTCAGGTCGGTGAGGCCGAAGGAATCCCGGGTGGCCGCATAGGCCGCCGCGATGGTCGGCGCATCCGCGCCGGTCTCGTCCACGAGCCGGGCCACCATGGTCGGCCCGCCCCGGTTGATGATGGCGTTGGCAAGCTGCGTGGCGATGATTTCCCGGCGCAGGCGATGGTTCGCGATGGCGTCGGGGAAACGCTCGCGCATATCGGCCGGGAAATAGCGCTCCAGCTCCTTGCCCAAGTAAGGATCGTCCGGCACGGAGCTTTCCAAAAGCTCATCGTGCAGGGAGAGCTTGGCATAGGCGAGCAGCACGGCGAGCTCGGGCCGCGTCAGGGCCTCGCCCCTGCGGGCGCGCTCCGTCAGGGTCCCGTCGTCCGGCAGATACTCCACGGTGCGGTTGAGGCGCCCTTGCGCTTCCAGCATGTGCATCAGCCGGCGGGCGAAACCGATATCGCCGACGCCGCGGCGCTCGGAGAGCGACAGCGCCAGGGTCTGCAGGTAGTTGTTGCGCAGGACGAGCTTGGCGACCTCGTCGGTCATGTCGACCAGGAGCGCGTTGCGATCGTCCTCGCTCAGGCGTCCGTCGCGCTCGGGCACGCTCAGGGCGATCTTGATGTTCACCTCCACGTCGGAGGTATTCACGCCCGCCGAGTTATCGATGGCGTCCGTGTTGAGGCGAACCCCTGCACGCGCCGCCTCGATGCGCCCGCGCTGCGTCGCGCCCAGGTTGGCGCCTTCGCCGACCACCTTCGCCCGCACGTCCGCACCGGTGATGCGGATGGCGTCGTTCGCCCGGTCGCCCACCTGCTCGTCCGTCTCGGTGGAGGCGCGGATATAGGTGCCGATGCCGCCGAACCAGAGCAGGCCCACCGGCGCTTTGAGAATCGCGCTCATGACTTCGGCAGGCGTCGCCTCGGCCTTGTCGATGCCAAGCAGCTCGCGAATTTCGTTCGACAGCAGGATCGCCTTCGCGTTGCGCGGGAAGACGCCGCCGCCGGTGGAAAGAAGCGCCTTGTCGTAATCCTGCCAGCTGGAGCGGGGCAGACCGAACAGGCGCTCACGCTCCCTGAACGACGTCTCCGGATCGGGGTTCGGGTCGAGGAAGATGTCGCGGTGATCGAAGGCCGCCACGAGCTTCAGGGATCGCGACAGCAGCATGCCGTTGCCGAACACGTCGCCGGACATGTCGCCCACGCCCGCCACCGTGACGGGCTGGGTTTGGATGTCGATGTCGATCTCGCGGAAGTGGCGCTTCACCGCCTCCCACGCGCCGCGGGCCGTGATGCCCATCTTCTTGTGGTCGTAGCCCTGGCTGCCGCCGGACGCGAAGGCGTCCCCGAGCCAGTGGCCCTTTTCGATCGAAAGCTCGTTCGCCATGTCGGAGAAGGTCGCCGTGCCCTTGTCGGCCGCCACCACCAGATAGGGGTCGTCCCCGTCATGGCGGACGGTATCCGGCGGAGGCACCACCGCGTCGCCCACGATGTTGTCGGTGAGCTGCAGGAGCGTACGCACGAAGATGCGATAGCTCTCGGTTCCTTCCGCAAGCCACGCTTGCCGGTCGCCCGGGGGCGGCAGCTGCTTGGGCACGAAGCCGCCCTTCGCGCCCACGGGCACGATCACGGCGTTCTTCACCTGCTGGGCCTTTACGAGGCCTAGAACTTCGGTGCGGAAATCCTGCGGCCGGTCGGACCAGCGCAAACCGCCGCGCGCGACTTTTCCGAAGCGCAGATGCACCCCTTCGACCCGGGGTGAATAGACGAAGATCTCATAGAGAGGCTTGGGCAGCGGCAGGCCATCGACCTTGGCGCATTCGAACTTGAACGCGATGGTCTGGCGCGGAAGCCCGTTGCCTTCGAGCTGGAAGAAATTGGTGCGTACGGCCGCGTCGATGAGGTTGAGGAAGCGGCGCAGGATCCGGTCGTCGTCTAGGCTCGTGACACTCGTCAGCTGCTCCTCGATGGCGGTGCGGATCGCGGCTTCGGAGGCGGCCCGCTTCGCCTTGTCGTCGACCCGCGGGTCGAAGCGCACATAGAACAGCTCCACCAGCCGCGCCGCGATGGCGCTGTGCCGGGCGAGGGTCTCGGCGAGATAATCCTGAGCGTAGGTGACCTGGATCTGGCGCAGATACCGCCCGAACGCCCGCACCATGGCAACGTCGCGCCACCCAAGCCCCGCCTCCAGGACGAGGCGGTTGAAAGCGTCCGACTCGGCGAGGCCCCGGAACAGGGCGAGCAGGGCCGCCTCGATCAGATCCTGGATCTCGTCGATGCGGATGACGCCCCCGGAGGCGCGCTCGAGAGTCATGTCGTGGAGCCACACGCGCTCGGTTCCAAGCGCGACCCGGTAGGTCCGTTCGTTGACCACGCGGAAGCCGAGATTTTCCAGCAGCGGTACCCGCTCGGAGAGCGGCAATGCGGTGCCGCGCGAGAAGACTTTGAGGTGAACGCGGGTCTCGTCGTCGCCTTCGCGCCGGTAGAGATCCACCGCCCGGGGACGCTGCTCGGAGAGCTGCTCCAGGATGGCTACGTCCTGGATTGCCTGCTCGGCCCCGAAGGCCTCACGGTAGGCGGCGCTGAACGCCTCGGCGTAGCGGTTCGCCAGGGCCCGGGCGCGCGGACCGCCGATCGTGGCGTCGAGCTGATTGCGCACGGCGTCTGCCCAGGTGCGCACGATGCCGGCAATGCCCCGTTCCAGGACCTCGCGGGGCACCTGCGGCGTCGCGCCCTCGTCGCGCCCGATGATGAAATGGGTGCGCGAGAGCGGCCCCTCCGGATAGGACGGATAGGACGCGGAGACCCGGCCCTCGAAGACGCCCGCCAGGAATTCGCCGATGCGGCGGCGCGCGTCCGTGTCGTAGCGGTCCTTCGGCACGAACACGAGCACGGACACGAAGCGATCGAACTCGTCGACCCGCGCCAGCGCCCGCACCCGCGGCCGCTCGGACAGGTTCATGATGTCGATGGCGAACTCGTAGAGGGTTTCCTCTTCGATCTGGAACAGTTCGTCGCGCGGATAGCTTTCCAGCACATTGAGAAGGGCGCGGCCCGCATAGCTCGAGGGATCGAAACCCGCGCGGCCGATGACCTTCGCCACCTTGTGGCGCAGATACGGCACTTCGGCCGTTGTGTTGGTGTAGGCGCTCGCAGTGAATAGCCCGACGATGCGCAGCTCCCCTTCCAGCTGTCCGTTTCCGTCGAACAGCTTGACGCCCACATAATCGAGATGGGCGCGGCGGTGGACCCGTGACTTGACGTTCGCCTTGGCGATGATGAGCGCTTTCGGGCGCCCCAGGAACGCCCGGATTTCCGGCGTCATCGTCACCAGTTCGCGGCCCCTGCGGAGAACCCGCATGAGGGGATCGCGCAGAAGTCCGAGGCCGGAGCCCTCGACCGGGTCGGCCGCTGCGTCGCCGCTGGGGAGCCGGTACTCGCGAATGCCGAGGAACGTGAAATTGTCGCGCGCCATCCAGTCGAGGAAGGCGACTGCCTCCGTGATCTCGTCCTCCGGCAGAGGCGGCGGGTTGAGGCGGTAATTGTGCACGATCTCGGTCACGCGGGCGCGCATGCCGGGCCAATCGTGCACCGCCAGGGACACGTCCTTGTGGACGAGCCGGATGGTTTCCACGAGCCTTTCGCGGGCATGCGGATCGTCGATGCGCGGCAGGTGAATGTGGATGAAGCTCTCGCGCTTCACGCCCGGACGGGAATGAGCCGTGGCCTCTCCCACGAGGCGCACGAGAGCGCCGGTCCCGTCCCGCTCCACGGCCAGGATCGGGTGCGCCACGAGAAACGCCTCGTATCCCTCGTCGACGATCTCCGCGAGCGTCGAGTCGAGCAGGAACGGCATGTTGTCGTTGACGACTTCGAGGACGGTCACATCCCGGCGGCGGCCCTCGCGCTCGACTTCCAGATCGACGAGGCGGACGTCGGCCTCCCCGGTGCGCCGGGTCTTGAGATGCTCATAGGCCTCGGCCGACAGATCGGCGAGGGCCTTGGGCGAATAGGATGCGAGATCCTCCGGCGGCACTCGCCCGAAGAGGTCACGCAGGAAGCCCGGAGGAATGGCCCTGTGGCTCGCTTCCAGCACCGCGACCGCTTCAACCGTCAGTTCGCTTCCGCTGGTTGGCGTTTCCAGCTTCATGCGCGCATCCTTAGCTATGATCGTTGTTGGGAGCGTTGCCACAGACTTACACAACACGCAACCGTAGCCCGCCTTGTCTACACATGTAACGCGGCGGGCGCATGAAGGAACGACGGTTTAGGCTGTTTCGCCCCTGCCGGACGACATATCCGGTCCATTCCCGTTGCGGCAACCGGAGCCGTCGACAGGCAAAAGAAAAGCCGCCCGAAGGCGGCTATTGATAGCCTCAAGAATGAAGTGGCCCGACCCATTGGCCAACCCAGAGGGCTGGGGGGCTGACGTGTCCGAGTCGGTCAAGGAGCCGGGCCGTCGAGGCAACGCTCGAACTATCAATCTCCAGTGGGGCCACCACAGGGCACGATTACGGCAACAATAAGATTTGTCTCAAGGCCCGGCGGGTTATTCAGCCTTAACGGGTTGATCCAATACTCCGACGGACCCATCATCAAGGGATCAGTGATGGTTCACAGGAGACATTATGAGCGAAGGTGACATCGCAGAGCCGCTGCGCGGCGCCGGTCAGGGCTCGGCCCATATCGTGCCCTTTCCCGCCGCGCAAAAACGAGTTTCGTTCGACCGAGTGGAATTGCAGACCATTCTCAACCTCTATGGCCGCAAGGTCGCCGAAGGCGAGTGGCGCGATTACGCCATCGACTTCCTGGCCGACAAGGCGGTCTTCTCCATCTACCGACGCACCTCCGAGGTGCCCCTCTATCGGATCGAGAAGCATCCGAAGCTCGCCAAGAAGCAGGGAGCCTATTCGGTAATCGTCTCCACCGGGCTGATCCTGAAGCGCGGGCACGAACTTGGGCGCGTGCTCAACGTGCTCGACAAACCCCTGAAGGTCGTTTCGAACTAGGACTGTCCCTGCCCGATATTCGTTCGAGACATCGACGAGATGGGCTCAGTCGATCGGCCGCGTCGGCGGCTGCGCCATGCCGCACCCGAGGGGCCGCTGCATCAGCACGGTCGAGAGCCAGCGGCCGTGCTTGTAGCCGATGCCTTTGAGCACGCCGGCGGGTTCGAAGCCAAGGCTCCGGTGCAGCGCGATCGAGCCATGGGATTCCTCGTCGCCGATCACGGCGACCATGAGCCGAAAATCCCGTTTCTCGCACTCGTCGATCAGTGCCGTCAGCAATGTGCGGCCGACGCCATGCCCCATGGCGTCCGGCGCGACATAAATCGAATCTTCCACCGTGGAGCGATAGGCTGGCCGTGTCCGGTAGGCCCCCGCATAGGCATAGCCGAGAATGGCGCCATCCTGTTCAGCCACGAGATAGGGGTAGTCGCTCTCGATCAACGCCATCCGGCGTCGGGCCATTTCCGGCTCATCGGGCGGTTCGAGCTCGAACGACGCGGTGCCATAGGTCACCGCGTGGGCATAGATGGCCGCAATGGCGGAAAGATCGGAATCGACCGAAGGGCGGACAAGGAGGCTCATGGGACGCCTCGTAATGACAAGCCCCGACGAGCGCAATACTCAACAAAAAAGCCCCGGCTTCGGGCCGGGGCTTGAAAGGCTTGTTCGTTGTTCCGCCGTTACTCGTTGCGGTTGCCCACGAGGGCGAGCAGGAACTGGAACATGTTGATGAAGTCGAGGTACAGCGTCAGGGCGCCGAACACCGACACCTTGGCGGCCGCCTCACTGTCGTAGTTGCCGTACAGGTACATCTCCTTCAGCTTCTGCGTGTCGTAGGCGGTGAGGCCCGCGAAGATCAGAACGCCGATCACCGAGATGCCGAACTGCAGCGCGCTCGAGGCCACGAAGATGTTGACGATCGAGGCGAGGATCAGGCCGACAAGGCCCATGATCAGGAACGAGCCCATGCCGGACAGGCTGCGGTTCGTGGTGTAGCCCCACAGCGACAGCGCGCCGAAGGCGGCGGCCGTGATGAAGAACACCTGCACGACGCTCGCGCCGGTGTAGCGGATGAGCAGCGTCGAGAGCGAAGCGCCCATCACCGCCGCGAAGGCGAAGAAGGTCATGCGCGCCGACGACGCGGACATCCGGTCCATCCGGAACGAGAACAGGAAGATGAAGGCCAGCGGCGCCAGCGCCACCACCCACATCAGGGGCGTGCCGTAGAGGACGCGTCCGAACTCGGTCAGGTTGACGCCGCCCATGCGGGCGACGGCCTGCGCCGGGTCGCTGGTCACGGCCAGTTGGTTCACCCCAAGGGCGATCACAGCCGAGATCGCCAGGCCCAGGATCATGTTGTTGTAGACGCCGAGCATGAAGGCGCGCAGGCCCTGGTCGACCTGTGCTGCCGTCCGGGCAAAGCCGGTGCCAGAGGCGTATTGGTTTTGCTCATACGGTTGCATCGGAGTCCTTTCTCGCGGTGTCCCGTGATGTTCCAACAGAGGCTGGACATCAGCCTCCGACCGCCCTCCCGGGCGACAGATAGAATATGAGATGTCGCCACTGCTTGCGCAAGAGGCAGGGCCAAGCTCGAAGAAGCTTCCCTAACGGCAGGATTGCGAAAGGGAAACCACCTGTTGGGAGACCGGTTCCGGAGCGATGTGAAAACCGCTCCGGAACCGGCCCTACCTTAGAGATTGCGCAGGTACTGCGCCGGTTTCTGGCTCAGGATTCGCCAAGTTCCGGTCAATCCGAGGCCCACCGCCACGAACACCGCCAGACCCGAAGCCAGGACCGCGCCCGAGAGATCGAGGGCAAAGGTCAGGTTCATCACCCGGGTGATGATGAGGTACGACGCAAGGGTCCCGGCCAGGAGCCCAAAGACTGCCGTGGCCAACCCGAGAAGGCCGTATTCCAGCGCATAGGCCGAAAGCAGGCGGGCGCGGGTGGCTCCCAGGGTCTTCAGCACCACCGCGTCGTAGAGACGGGCCCGGTGACCGGCCGCAAGGGCCCCGGCCAGAACCAGAAGGCTTGCAATCAGCGCGATGGCGCTTGCGCCGCGGATCGCCATGACGAGCTGCGAGACCACGTCGTTGACCGCCTCCAGCGCGTCCTTGACCCGCACGCTCGTCACCATGGGAAAGCTTTGGGCCGCGCTGCGCAGGATCTTGGCGTCGGCCGCCGCATCCGAGCCGTTCGGATAGGTGACGGTGGCCAAGTGCGTGTGCGGCGCGCCCGCGAAGGCGTTCGGGGAGAACACCATCACGAAGTTGATCCCCATGGAGCGCCATTCCACATGGCGCAGGTTGGCGATGGTGGCCGTGATGTTGCGGCCGAGCACGTTGACGACGATCTCGTCGCCGATCTTGAGGCCCAACCCCTCGGCGACCCTCTGGTCGAAGGAAACGAGCGGCTTGCCGCGATAATCCTCAGGCCACCACTCCCCTTGCACGATCCTAGAGCCGTCCGGCGGCGCCTTGGCGTAGGTGATGCCGCGATCCCCATCCAGAACCCACGACACATCCTCCTGAGCCTTGATCTGGCTGACCGGCAAGCCTCGAAGCGAGACGAGCCTTCCGCGCATCATCGGCACGCGCTCGATCTGCGCGTCGGCCGATTGCTCTTTCAGGAAGCCTTCGAAGGCGTCGGCCTGAGCGTTGGGAATGTCCAGGAAGAAGAAGCTCGGTGCGCGCTCCGGCAGGGTCTGCTGCAGCTGTTTCGTGAGGTTGGAATCGATGAGCGCGAGCGTCACCAGAAGCGTGATCCCCAGCCCCAGGGATAGGACGAGCGAGGGCGTCAGCGCGCCGGGCCGGTGGATGTTGGCAAGCGCCAGGCGCGGGGCCGTGCTCCGGGGGCGCGGCATGCGCCGGGCGAGCGCCATGATGCCGGTCGCCACGAGGCGCAGCAGCACGAAGGAGGCGGCGGCCGCGCCCACGAACATCAGCGCGATCCTGCGGTCGTAGGCGGCCAGTACTGCAAGCGACACGAGCGCCGCGACCGAAAGCGCGAGCGCCGCCAGATAGCGCTTGCGCGGCCAGCGCCGCTCCGGGTCGACCTGATCCCGGAAGAGCCCGGAAACCGGCACGTCATGGGCGCGGCCGAGCGGCGCTAGCGCGAACACCAGGGCCGTGAGCACCCCATAGAGCAGCGCCACGCCAAGCTCCGTCCAGGCAAGCGTGGGCTGGATCGGGATCGGCAGGAGATGGCCGAAGAGGCCCGTGACGATGAACGGCAGCGCCGCCCCGACGCCAAGGCCGATGGCGATGCCGAGGGCTGCGATCATCATCACCTGGGTGAGGTAGAGCAGAACCACTTGGCCGCCCGGCGCGCCCAGGCTCTTCAGGGTGGCGATGGAGGCGCGCTTGCGGTCCACGAAGCCCCGCACCGCGTTGGCGACGCCCACGCCGCCGACGAGGAGCGCCGTCAGGCCAACCAAGGTGAGAAATTGCGTGAAGCGCTCGATGTTGCGGGCAAAACGCGGATCGGCGTTGAGGCGGGTGCGGATGTTCCAACCGGCTTCCGGCAGGACGCGGGCGGCCTCGGCCTCGATCTGTCCCAGCCCCTCCTCGGTGGAGAGGTCCTGGGGCAGGATAACCCGGTAGGTCCAGCGCACGAGGCTGCCGGGCTGGATGAGGTCTGTCGCACGCACCGCCTCCTGCGAGACCAAGAGGCGCGGACCGAAGCCGATGCCGCTGGCGATCTTGTCGGGTTCCGACACGAGGGTCGCGCGCAACTCGACGGTCGCGTTGCCCACGGTGACCCGGTCGCCGACCTTGAGGTCGAGGCGCGCCAGGAGGGCGAGATCGGCGGCCGCGCCGTACGCGCCGTTGCGCTCGGCAAGCAGATCGGCCGGGCTGAAGGGCGGGTCCGTCTCAAGGGTTCCGACACGCGGATAGCCCGCGTCCACGGCCTTGAGCTCGACCAGAGCCGAGCCCTTTTCGCCAGCCAGCGCCATGGCGCGCATGGACGCGATGGAGCTGACCTCGCCCTTGGAGGTGAGGTAGGCCCGCTCGGCTTCGTTCGCCTCCCGCTGAAGAAGGGAGAAAGCCATGTCGCCGCCGAGGATTCGACGGCCCTCGCGACCGATGCCATCGGTGAGCGAGCGCGACAGGGACGAGACTCCCGCAATCGCCGCGACGCCGAGCGCGATGCAGGCGAGAAAAATCCCGAAGCCTTTCAGGCCGCCGCGCAATTCGCGAAGAGCCAGCCGCAGCACGAGGGGAAGGGACGAGCCGGATGGGGAGCGACCCGGGACCGGGGCCGGAATGGTGCCGTGCATGGTTCGCCTCTTCTCAAGCGGCGGCGGTGGCCGCATCGGCCTCGACGCGGCCGGAGCGCAGGCGCACCGTCCGGTCGCACAGACGCGCGAGATTGAGATCGTGGGTGACGAGAACCAGAGTCGAGCCCCGGTCGCGCTTGAGGGCAAAGAGCAGGTCGATGATGGACTGGCCGGTATTCTCGTCGAGATTACCGGTGGGCTCGTCGGCAACCAGGATCGCCGGATTGGGCACGATGGCGCGGGCGATCGCCACGCGCTGCTGCTCGCCGCCGGAAAGCTGCGCCGGGTAATGGTGGAGGCGGTGGCCGAGGCCTACCGCCTGCAACTCGGCCTCCGCCCGCTCGAAGGCCTCGTCCTCCCCGGCAAGCTCCAGGGGCAGCGCCGCGTTTTCGAGCGCCGTCATGGTGGGCACGAGGTGGAAGGACTGGAACACGATGCCGATGCGGCGTCCGCGAAAGCGCGCCAAGGCATCCTCGTCGAGGGCGGCGAGATCCGTGCCGTCGACGACGACCCGGCCGGAATCGGGCCGCTCGAGGCCTGCCATGGTCATGAGGAGGGTAGACTTGCCGGATCCGGACGGACCCACGAGCCCCACGGCCTGCCCGCGACCCACCTCCAGGGAAACCCCTTTCAGAATATGCACCCGTGCGGCCCCGCGCCCGAGGCTCAAATCCACATCCTGCAGCGCAATGGCCTTGTCCTGCATGCCCTAACACCCGATCTGTTGGGAAGATTTCCGCCGAGACCCCTAAGCCTCGCTCGAACACATATGGGAAGCATATCGATGAAGCGCCAATCCGGCTCGTTCATGACGATCATATTTGCGTGTGCGGCCGCGCTGGCGGCCATGATCGTCCCCCTGGATGCGCCCCTGGCGCAGCAGAACCCCATTCGCCTCGTGGCGTTCGGCGACAGCCTGACGGCGGGATACGGGCTTTCGCAGGAAGCCGCCTTCCCGGCGGTGCTGGAAAGGGCCCTGAAGGCCAAAGGCTACAAGGTCGAGATCACCAACGCGGGCGTGTCCGGCGACACGGCGACCGCGGGCCTCGACCGCCTCGACTGGTCCGTTCCCGATGGGACCGACGGGGTGATCGTGGAGTTTGGCGCCAACGACATGCTGCGCGGGGTCGATCCGGCGGTTCCCCGCCGCGCCATCGAGACAATCGTGACGCGGCTGAAGGCGCGGGGCATTCCGGTGATGCTCGCGGGCATGTATGCGTCGCGCAACCTGGGGCCGGACTACATCCAGAAATTCGACGGGCTCTATCAGGACATTGCGAACAGGCACGGGCTTGTGCTCTATCCCTTCTTCCTGGACGGCGTCGCCGGCGAACGGTCCCTCAACCTCCAAGATGGCATCCATCCGACCGCCAAGGGGGTGGAGATCATCGTGGCGCGCATCCTTCCCACCGTCGAGAAATTTCTCGCCACCCTGTCCCAGCGCTGACGCCGTTCAGCGTCTTCCTCTCGCCTGAACGCGGCGGATGCTTTTCGCCGCGAGGAGCCCGCCATGGAATATCGCCGTCTCGGCCAAACGGATCTCAATGTCAGCCTCATCTGCCTCGGAACCATGACCTGGGGGCAGCAGAACACCGAGGCGGACGGCCACGCGCAGATGGACTACGCCCTCGACCAGGGCATCAACTTCTTCGACACGGCCGAGCTCTATTCGATCCCGCCCAAGCCTGAGACCCAAGGGTCGACCGAGCGAATCATCGGCTCGTGGTTCAAGTCGCGGGGCAAGCGCGACAAGGTCATCCTGGCGTCGAAAGTGGTGGGGCGCTCCGAGAACACCTGGTTCCGGGAGGACGGCTCCCCGGCCGAACTCTCCCGCGTCCAGATCGAGGAGGCGGTGAACAAGAGCCTGAAGCGGCTTCAGACGGATTACATCGACCTCTACCAGATCCACTGGCCCGACCGCCCCATGCCCTGGGGCTCGAACCCGACGATCTACCACCACAAGGAAGCGGATTTTCATCCGATCCAGGAAACCCTCGAGATCATGCGCGATCTCGTGAAGGCCGGAAAAATCCGCCACCTCGGTCTTTCCAACGAGAGTGCCTGGGGGGCGATG
Organism: Microvirga aerophila; assembly: GCF_003332305.1. Classification (GTDB taxonomy): domain Bacteria; phylum Pseudomonadota; class Alphaproteobacteria; order Rhizobiales; family Beijerinckiaceae; genus Microvirga; species Microvirga aerophila. Next base: position 37,534 of record NZ_QOIO01000016.1, read on the forward strand.
ACGTTCCTCAAGGGAGCGGAAGCCGACCGGACCCTGCCGCGGGTCCAGACGATCCAGAACGCCTACAACCTCCTCAACCGCACCTACGAGGTGGCGTTGGCCGAGGTGAGCATGCGCGAAGGCGTGGGGCTTCTGGCCTATTCGCCGCTGGCGCAGGGCTACCTGTCTGGCAAATATCTCGATGGCGCACGCCCTGCCGGCGCCCGCACGACCCTGTTCAAGCGCGGCCAGCGCTATGAGACCCCGGGCGCCGAGGAGGCCATCCGCAAATACGTCGCGCTCGCCCGCGAGGTCGGCCTCGATCCCGCCCAGATGGCGCTGGCCTTCGTCAACGCTCAGCCCTTCGTGCATTCCACGATCATCGGCGCGACCACCATGGAGCAGCTGAAGACCGACATCGCGTCCGTGGACGTCAAAATCACGCCGGACCTGGAGGAGCGGATCAACGCGATCCACCTGAAGCACTGCAATCCCTGCCCCTAAACGCCCCGGCGGATCCCTCCTCCTTGCGCGGAGGGATCCGAGCGCGCCCAAGCCGAAGCGCTCGACCCCTCGGTCGTGCTCGCTGGCCGACCCGCTCCCAATCAACCTCCTGTGGACAGCGGCTCCTGCGGCATCCTCGATCCGGAACCAACTGGGTTGTTGATCGTCTGATTCTTCATCTTGTGGGCGCGGTCCTGCCGGTCCCATGATGTGTTCAGTTCCGCTAGGCCAGGAGGTGCGACATGCCACGCCTGTTCACCGGCATCGAGATCCCCGCCGATATCGGCCTTCAACTCTCGAGCTATCGCGGCGGGTTGCCCGGAGCGCGCTGGATCGATCCCGAGAATTACCACATCACCTTGCGGTTCATCGGCGACATCGACGAGCGCACCGCCGGCGACGTGTTCTCGATCCTGGGAGATAGCCGAAGGCGCGATCCGGTCACCATCACCATCGACAGCCTCGACACGTTCGGCGGTGGGCGGCCGCGGGCGGTTTTCGCCCGGGCCAACGGCAACGGCGTGCTGGCCGACCTGCAATCGGAGCAGGAGCGCCTGGTGCGCCGGATCGGCCTGCCGCCGGAAAAGCGCAAGTTCACGCCGCACGTGACCCTGGCCCGTCTGCGGGACGCCTCCCCGATCGACGTGGCGGATTATTTCGCCACCCGAGGGCGCTTCCCGAAGCTGACCTTCACGGCGCGCCGTTTCGTGCTGTACTCAGCCCGCGAATCGGTGGGCGGCGGTCCCTACGTGGTGGAGGCGGCCTACCCGCTCGGTTAGGCTCCGGCAGGCCTCGACGAAACGGCCAAGGTTGGCTATGCCTGCCGTTATGTCGTTGCTCATCTTCGTCACCCATCCCGAGGTTGTCATCGATCCGCTGGTGCCCGTTCCCCAGTGGCCCCTCAACGAGATCGGACGCGCCCGCATGGAGGGTTTCGCCGAGTCCCTCGTGGGCAGGAACGTATCCGCGGTCTACGCCTCCACCGAGCGCAAGGCCATGGATGGGGCGGAGATCGTCGCGGAGCACCTCGGCCTGCCCTACCGGACCGCGGAGGACCTGAGCGAGAACGACCGCTCGGCCACCGGCTATATCGCACCGCCGGAATTCTGGGAGGTCGTCCGGGAGGTCTTTGCAAACCCGACGAAGAGCATTCGCGGCTGGGAGCGGGCGATCGATGCGCAGACCCGGATCGTGGGAGCGGTGACGCGCATCGCCAGGGAGGAGCCGACCACCGGCGACATCGTCATCGTGTCCCATGGGGGCGTCGGCAGCCTGCTCACGGATCATCTCCAGAAGGTGGAGATCGGCCAGGGCAGCCGTCCGTCCCATCCTGGCGGCGGCTGCTACCTTGTCATTGAACGCCAGTCTTTCACGCTTGCGAGAGACTGGCGGGTGATTGAGGATGTCGCCCTTTAAACCGCCCCTCCCGAAGACAGGCCGGCCCGACGCCGCCTCATCCTGAGAGGCCGCCTCCGACCTCCTCCTGAGGAGCCACGCAGTGGCGTCTCGAAGGAAGGTCCAGAGAGTGCTGGAGACGCCCTCGTGCTTCGAGACGGCGCTGCGCACCTCCTCAGCATGAGGGCTGCGTGGGGCGCTTTTCCCTCTATGAGTCAGCCTCCCAGGGCGGGACAGGAGGTCTACTCAAGACTCCACAGAACCGACGTTTGGTGTAACAGATCGGCGGCCACAAAATCGGCCGGGGATGGGAATGACCAGCAGCAAGAGCATCGCGCGACTGGCGCCGGGACTGGCCCTTTGTGGCGCGATTACCCTTGTGGCCGTAGGCCTTCAGGCCCTGGAAGAGCATTGGGCGGGCCGGCCCTACCTTGAAGTCCTCGTCCTTGCGATCCTGTTCGGACCGCCTGGACGCCGGGCAGCCGCTGGATGCCCGGGATCGGCTTGAGCGCCAAGACGCTTCTGGAAGTCGCCGTGATGCTGCTCGGCGCCTCGATCAGCGTTCAGGCCATCGCCGAGGCGGGGCTTGATCTGGTTCTCGGCATCGCCCTGGTGGTGGCATTGGCGATCGGCGCGAGCTACGGCCTGTGCCGATTGCTGGGATTGCCTTATCGCATGGCCGTGCTGGTGGCCTGCGGCAACTCGATCTGCGGCAACTCCGCCATTGCGGCGGTGGCTCCGGTGATCGGCGCGCGGCCCGAGGATGTGGCGTCCTCCATCGCCTTCACGGCAATTCTCGGCGTCATCGTCGTGCTGTCCTTGCCGCTTCTGGTGCCGCTCCTTGGCCTTTCGGCTACGCAATACGGCGTGCTCGCGGGACTGACTGTCTATGCCGTGCCGCAGGTTCTTGCCGCCACGCTGCCGGTCGGAATGCTGAGCGCCCAGATCGGCACCCTCGTCAAGCTCGTGCGCGTCCTGATGCTGGGGCCGGTCGTGGTCGTGCTGTCTCTCTTGGCTGGCCGGCAGGCGGGAGCAAAGCCCCGCTTTTCCCTCAACCGGTTCGTGCCCTGGTTCATCATCGGCTTCGTGGGCCTCGCGGCCCTTCGTTCCCTCGGCCTCATCCCGGACGCCGCCTTGAGCGCCATCCTGCCCGCCGCCAAGGTCCTGACGATCCTGTCCATGGCGGCCTTGGGTCTCGGCGTGGACCTTAAGGCCCTCGGGCGGGTCGGCGGCCGGGTGACCCTTGCGGTAAGTCTTTCGCTCGTCGTCCTCATGGGGATCAGCCTCGCGCTCATTCGGCTGCTCGGCGTTCAATGAGGTCTTGAAACCGTCACGGCCGGGCCAATCACTATGGGAACGTCACGAAGAAAGATCCCCATGAAGACCTTGAGCCCCTCCGAACGCGCCGAAATCCTGCCCTCCCTCGACGGCTGGAGCCTTGTCGAGGACCGCGACGCCATCCGCAAGCGATTCGTCTTTGAGGATTTCAACGCCGCCTTCGGCTGGATGACCCGGGTGGCGCTGGCGGCCGAGACGATGAATCACCACCCGGAATGGTCCAACGTCTACCGCAGCGTCGACGTCACGCTTTCGAGCCACGACGCCCGGGGCCTGACCCGGCGCGACGTGGAACTGGCGCAGCGCATGGACCAGTTTGCCTCAGGAATCACGCGCGATGCATGACGCACCCCAGACCCGAACGCTCACGGGAGGCTGCGCTTGCGGCCAGCTCACGTTCCAGGCCCGCGGCGAACCGAAGCGCGTGGGGCTGTGCCACTGCATGACGTGCCGCAAGATCAGCGGCAGCGCCTTCAACGCCTTCGCGATCTTCCCGACCGATCAGGTGACGATCAACGGCGACATGAGGGGCTGGTCGGCCACGCCGGAAAGCGAGCGCTGCTTCTGTCCGGTCTGCGGCTCCCAGATCTTCGACCGGGATGCGGCGGACGAGATCGAGATCAAGCTCGGGGCCTTCGACGAGCCGAACCTGTTCACGCCCACCTACGAGGCCTGGACCAAGCGGCGCGAGACCTGGCTGTGCATGCCGGATCTTGACGCCTATCCGGAGAATGCCCGCAAGGTCTAGCCGTTATTTCGGCTGCATGCGCAAAGCGCCGTCGAGGCGGATGGCCTCGCCGTTGAGCATGTCGTTCTCAATGATGCTGCGCACGAGCTGGGCGTATTCCTGCGGACGGCCCAGGCGGGACGGGAACGGCACGTTGGCCTCGAGCGCCTTGCGGTAATCCTCCGCGATGCCCTCGAACAGGGGCGTGTGAAACAGCCCCGGCATGATCGTCATCACCCGGATGCCGAACCCTGAGAGGTCGCGCGCCACCGGCAGGGTGAGGCCGAGCACGCCGCCCTTGGAGGCCGCATAGGCCGCCTGTCCAATCTGCCCGTCCTGGGCGGCGACGGAAGCCGTGTTGACGATGACGCCGCGTCCGCCATCCGGCGTGATGATGTCGAGGGTCGCCATGGCGGCCGCGCATTTGGCGATCATCGCATAGGTGCCGATGAGGTTGATCTCGACGGCGCGCCGGAAGGACGCGACGTCGTGCGGGATCAGCTCGCCCGTCTCGCGCTTCTTGGTGACCGTGCGCCTGCCCGGCGCGATGCCGGCGCAGTTGACCAGGATGCGCTCAATGCCGTTCGCCCCGCGGGCCTGCGCCAGCGCCGCATCGATGGAAGCCTCATCGGTCACGTCGGCTTGACAGAAGACCCCGCCGATCTCGCGGGCAACCTCCTGGCCGCGTTCCGCGTTCATGTCCAGGAGCGCAACCTTCGCGCCACCGGCGGCCAGCATGCGGGCTGTGGCCTCGCCGAGGCCCGATGCGCCCCCGGTCACGATGGCTGCCATAGATTCGTCGAGCTTCATGGGTTTTCTCTCTGCCTCGTCGCCCGGATGTCTTAAACGATCCGGCCGCATATCGAAATCAGACTGTCGAAGGAGCCTTAGCCGATGAGCGAACCATTCACGAAGCCTTTCACCAAGGCCGAGATGGACGCCATGCGCAACGCCACCCGCGACGAGTCCGATCTCAAGCGCAAGTTCTGGGACAAGCTGAGGCGCGTGGGCGGCCGCATCCCCTTCGCGGAGGATCTGGTGGCGGCCTTCTACTGCGCCACCGATTCGTCGACCCCGAGCCGCGTGAAGATCATCCTCATGGGCGCGATCGCATATTTCATACTGCCCACCGATGCGGTGGCGGACATCCTGCCCCTGCTGGGCTTTGCCGACGACGCGGCGGTTCTGGCGGCCGCCATCACCCAGGTGGCGGGCTCCATCACGGACGCGCACCGGGCCAAGGCGCGCGAGACCTTGGGGAAATCCGACCCGGCCTAGATTCAAGCGGTGCCATTCGACGCATCGCCATTTGGGCCAAGCCACCTTAACGGAGATGGTGAAGAGTTTTTAACCATCTGGCTGTATGGTCCGGGTCCATGAAGATCGTATCTTTTCAGCGCGGCATCGCCGCGGGCATCATTTCCGCCGTTTTCGTCATCGGAACCGGGTCTGCCGTCTTGGCTCAGTCGCAGCGCCAGCAGCCAAGCCGGGCGGCTCCGGCCGCCAAGGCGACCACCCCGGCTAAGCCGGCCAGCCCTGGCAGGGCGGCGGCAGGCGCGGCCGTGGGCGCAGGCGCCGCAGCGGCAGCCGCGAAAGCAGCCCCCGCGGCCGGTCCCGGCGGCACGGCGCTTCTGGCCTACTATGCCGATTGGAACGTCTATACGGCCCAGACCGGCCGCTCGAAGATCTGCTACGCCCTGAGCCAGCCCAAGGACCGGATGCCGAAGAACCTCAACCGGGACCCGGCCTATCTGTTCGTGTCCTTCCGCCCGGCCGAGAACGTGCGCAACGAGGTCGCCTTCGTGCTCGGTTTCACCGCCAAGGACAACGGCCCGGCCGAGGCCATGGTCGGCAACGCCAAGTACGCCCTGCTCACCAAGGCCACGGATGCCTGGCTCAAGAACCCGGCCGAGGAAGGCCAGGCCATCGCCACCATGTCCCGCGGCCAGAGTGTGATCGTGAAGACCCAGTCCCTGCGCGGCAATCAGCTGACCGACCGCTATTCCCTGAGTGGCTTCAACCAGGCCCTTGAGCGCGCCCGCAAGGAATGCTCGTAAAAATCTCAACTTTCTGACGCAATCGTGTTATACATTGCGTCGATCCCAGAAGAGCGGAGACGCGAAGCCCTCAAGGCGGCGCGCCCGCTCTATTGTGTTTTTCAAAGCATGGTTTTTGAGAGGGGCCATCCCCACATCCTGGGACCGTGCTCAAAACGAAGGCGTGATTTCCATGGCGACGGTGCTCGACATCGCCAAGCGTAACCCCAACGCGGCCCCTGTGGCCGTGAGCGACGCGGCGCGCGTCGCAGGCAACGCGGCTATCGAAAAGACGGCCGAGCTGACCGTGGTCACAGGCGCTGCCCCCGGCGGCGCTTCCCTGGTCGGCCTCACCCGCGACCAGCTGAAGGATTCGCTTGCGGCCATCGGCGTGCCGGAGCGCGAGCTCAAGATGCGCGTCGCCCAGCTCTGGCACTGGATCTATTTCCGCGGCGCCCGCGACTTCGCCGAGATGTCCAATGTGGGCAAGGGGCTGAGGGCCAAGCTTGCCGAGGCCTATACCCTGGCCCGGCCGCAGGTCGTGTCCGAGCAGGTCTCCAAGGACGGCACCCGCAAGTGGCTGATCCGCATGTCCTCCACGGGCCCCTTCGACAAGGGCGCGGAGATCGAGTGCGTGTACATCCCGGAAGTCGACCGCGGCACGCTCTGCGTGTCGAGCCAGGTCGGCTGCACCCTCACCTGCTCGTTCTGCCACACGGGCACCCAGCGCCTGGTGCGCAACCTGACCTCCGCCGAGATCGTCGCACAGCTCATCGTGGCGCGCGACATGATCGGCGACTGGCCCGACGCCATGCCGCCCGAGGGCGCTTTCGTCCCCAATGACGGCGGGCGCTTCGTGTCCAACATCGTGTTCATGGGCATGGGCGAGCCGCTCTACAACCCGGACAACGTGATCGCCGCCATCGGCGTCCTGTCGGACAACGAGGGCCTCGGCCTCTCGCGCCGGCGCATCACCGTCTCCACCTCCGGCGTCGTGCCGCAGATGGAGCGGCTTGGGGCGGAAGCCAACACCATGCTGGCCATCTCGCTCCACGCGGTGCGGGATGAGCTGCGCGACGAGCTGGTGCCGATCAACCGCAAGTATGACATCAGGCAGCTCCTCGACGCCTGCCGGGCCTATCCGGGCCTGTCGAACGCCCGCCGGATCACCTTCGAGTACGTGATGCTCAAGGGCGTGAACGACTCGGATGCCGATGCGCGCGAACTCGTGCGCCTCCTCAAGGGCATTCCGGCCAAGATCAACCTGATCCCGTTCAATCCCTGGCCCGGCTCGAAATACGAGTGCTCGGACTGGGAGCGGATCGAGCGCTTTTCCGAGATCGTCTACCGGGCCGGCTACGCCTCCCCGGTCCGCACCCCCCGCGGCCGCGATATTCTCGCCGCCTGCGGCCAGCTCAAGAGCGAGACCGAAAAACTGCGCGCCCGCGCTCGCCTGATGCTCGAGCAGGGCATCGGGGCCGAGGGGGTTTATGCGCTGGGGACAGCGAGTAAGCCTTTGAAAGTCTGAGCCGCACCCGAACGAGGTCCGGCTTCTTTGCTTCGTGTATTTAACGTGATATCGTTCTCCGACCTCTCGTTGGAGAACATCATGCTGCGCATCGTAGGGGGTGTTTTCGCAGCCAGTCTGGCAGCTCCCTATCTGGCCTCGCTGTTCATTTTCGTTCTCATACCCGTGTTTGGCGCATCGACAGGCGCCAATCTCGTTCTCGGCCCGCTTCCACACATTGAGGAACTCCTCGATCTCCTCAAGTTCCTTGTGATCGGCACCCTCGGCACCGCGATATTCGGCCTTCCGATCCTTATTGCCGCCGCAAGCCTCGCCTTTCTGCTCCATATCCTGGACCTCCGGTCGAAGCTCCACGCCATCGCAAGCGGTGGCGGACTCGGCTGCCTGGCGGTTGTTCTGCTCTTTGTCAGAGATCGGGACGATGTGTGGGTTTTCCCCCTCGCAGGCGCTCTCTCCGGGGCGATCTGCGGTTGGATCTACTGGCGCATTGCCTACTCTGGAACACGATCCCACCCGCAGGACGAACCGGTGACCGGCCCATGAAACGGCAGCTTCAGGCCACACTCGCGGCCTGTGCCGCGGCGCCTTACCTCACGGCTCTGTTCATGCTGATCATCGATCTCCTTCGATGCAGCGAGCCTGAAGTCGAGAACGCTCTCGACTTCCTCATAGTCCTCCCGATAGGAACGTTCAGGCTTCCGTATTTCGGCCTGCCGCTGCTCTGCGTAGGGGGCTTGCTGGCTTTCAGCCTTCACGTTCTCAAGTGCGAGGCTTGGTGGCCTCCTGTTGTAAGCGGAGCCGTTCTCGGTTCATACTTCGGGGGATGGGTGTTATCCGAAATCTTCGTCAAGTTCCCGGGCCTCATCGTTACAGGTGGTCTCGCTGGAGCCGCCTGCGGCTGGATCTATTGGTGGATCGGCGTCCATGAGGAGAGCGCTGGCACTCTGCCGTAAGACATTGTCACCCCCGGCTCCTGTGTTGTAATAAAGTTGCAACAATTCGCTTTCGTCGCGATCGGCTTCGAAGCGTCCACAACTCAGCCGAAGAGACACCCATCATGCTCCGTATCTGGCTCTGCACCCTCCTGCTCCTGAGCGCCGGGACCCTCGCCAACGCCCAGACGCCGAATGCGGCTCCTCCGGCGCCGGCCGCGCAGGCGGAGGATGCCGCTCTCGAGGCTATCACCGCCAAGATGAATGCCTATGTGGCGCTGATGAACAAGACCCGTCAGGCGCTGCGGTCCATCGAGCGGTATGAAAGCTGGGTCGACATGAAGACAGGCCCTGTCAACAAGAACCGGGCTTTCGGCGTCTACGCACTGTTCGACGTCACGAATGAGATCGCGGCGGCGTCAGATGCCCTGAAGCAGGAGCCGAAGCTTGCCGCGCTCGATGCCGGCATGGGGGCTTACATCAAGGCCTATTCGGAACTTGCCCCTATCATCGACGAAGCCGACGGCTATTACGAGCGCAAGGATTTTCTCGACGACGACCTCAAGCGCGGACGCGAGATCCACGGGCGGCTCGTGCCCGCCATCAAGGCCTTTTTGGCCGCTCGCGACAAGGTCGAGCAAGACTTTCAATCCGAGAGGGCCGGTCTCGCCCAAAAGGAGCTTGCGGCCATCGAGCGGCGCGAAGGGCGCAAGGCCAACTGGCACCGCGCCAACCTGATGCTCGCCGCCCGCCGGATCGTCGACCGGCTGCCGAGCAATGAACGCCCCGTCGTCGACATGGCCGCCATCGAGGCGGACGTGACCTCCTTCGCGGACGCCTCACGGGATTTCGAGGAGTACAGGAAAACCGACCCCGAAGCCCTCAGGAGCCTGCAGAGCGGCCTGCGGTCCTACCTCGCCGCCGCGCGCGACTTCCGCGACACGCTCAAGCCCGCCAAGGGCGACGTCCGCCGGGCCGGCAGCCAAAAGATGCAGATCCTCGTCAGTTCCTACAATGCGCTGGCGGGATCGGCCAACAACGCGGCGAACTGACGGTCGATCAGGGCAAACAACAAGCGCCGTTTCCTCCTCGAAACCAAGGCTTTCGATACAACGGACTCTCAAGAATGCGGAGGCTGCGGGGATGTCATGATCCGTATGCTAGTGGCCTTGGTCGCCGCCAACGTAGCGGCCCCATTCCTGTTGTCGCTCTATATCCTCGCGAGAATTACGCTGGACGATCCGACCCTTGTCTTCTCCAGCATAGAATCGTCGCTTCTGGTTTCGCTCGCCATATTCTACGCCGGTCTTGGCGAAGTATTCCTAAGCGCTTTCCCGATATCGCTGCTGCTCGCCTTGGCCGAGCGATATTTTCGCTGGCGCGCTCCTTGGATCTATCTCGTGGCTGGAGCCATCACAGGAGTGGGCTTCACTCTTCTAACGAATGACTGGCATTTCCCTGGCAGTCCATTCAGACAACCTATTTTCCCGTTGACCGTTGTGATCGGCGCCGTCTGCGGCTGGATCTATTGGCGCATCGCGACTGGCGGGCGGACGAAAGCTCCCTTAGCTTAAGCGCCATGATCCGCTGGCTCCTGCTCATTCCGTTCGCGCTGCTGATCGCCATCGGTGCGAGCAGCTTCTTTCTCATGATGGCGTCGATCGTCGATCCGGTCATGGCGAGCCTGACGGGAGAGACGCTGTTCGTGGGCTTCTGGTCTTTCGTGGATTCTGTCTTCACGGCAGAGGACCCGGGCCCCATCGTCTCGGAAGCCTTCCTGGCCGTGGGCCGCATCGTGTTCACGCTGCTGGTCCTGCCGCCGCTTCTCATCGCGGTGATCAGCGAGGTGCTGGGGATGCGAAGCCTTGTCTGGTATGCGGGCTCCATAGGCGTTCTGACAGCGGCGGTGCCGTGGATCCTGCGCGGTGCGGCCCGGGTGGGCTCGCCCCTGGAGCTGCATGTGAGCCTCGTGCTCGGCCTCACGGGTGCGGTCGCCGGACTGGTCTATTGGGCCATCGCCGGGCAGGGCTCCCGCCGATCTCAGCAGACGGCCGACGGCCTCTGAGCCAAGAGAAGCGGAAGCAGCATGCCCCCATGCCGCTTCCGAAGTTTGGGAGGAACACCGGCTAAAACGATCTAACCAGCACCGGTACTTTGCATCGCCCGAGGGCGCGGATCAATTCAGCCAGTTGGCCAGTGGCCAGCCTAGGTCATCCGGCCGATCACCGCGTCGATGTCGCCAGGATCCTGAGCGCGAAGGCCGAGAATAGGCCTGCGAAGGTGTAGTCGATCCCCCGCATCAGCTTCGGCCGGTTGCGCAACAGCGCAATCACCCGATCGGCCCCGAGGATCATGGCGGCGCCCATGGGCGTAGTGAGCGCCACGAAGTACAGCCCGAGGAAGAGCAGCTTGTCGGGCGCATTCGGGTCGGCCGCGTCCACGAATTGCGGCAGGAAGGTCACGAAGAACAGCACCACCTTCGGGTTCGTCAGGTTGATGCCCACCCCGAGCATGAAGGTTTTCCAGAACGACACCTCCCGCTTGGCATCGTTCTTCACGTTCAAGGCAGAACCGTTGCGGACCGCGTCGAAGGCGAGCCAGAGCAGGTAGAGCGCTCCGACGATCTTGAGGATCGTGAACGCCGTGACCGACGCTGCCAGGAGGGCCGAAAGGCCGAGCGCCGCCAAGAGGGTATGGACGCAGCATCCCGTCATCGCGCCCAGCATGGAGGCCATGCCGGCCCTGCGCCCGCCCGCCATGGTCTTGGCGAGGAACAGGCTCATGTCGGGTCCCGGCGTGATGAACAGAACCGCGCAGGCGAGCGAATAGGTGAGCAGGGTGCTCGGATCGGGCAGAAAGGTCATGGGATTACCCTATGGGATCGCCCTATTATGCCCGAATCGCCGGGCGCTGGCGAGATGGGGCGACTTGTTGAGCAGGCAGGCTTGCCCCATTTGTTGAACCGGCAAAGGTTCCAACCGAAGCGTGAGATGACATTGATGATGGGTTTGCTGCCGCCGGCGCGGCTTCGCGTGGTCCTGATGGGGCTCGTTCTGGCGTTCGGGTTGTCCGCCTGCGGAATCAACAATGTGCCGACCCTCGAGGAGCAGGCCAAATCCGCCTGGAGCGAGGTGCAGAACCAGTACCAGCGCCGGGCCGACCTGATCCCCAATCTGGTGGAAACCGTGAAGGGCTTCGCCCAGCAGGAGCGCGAGGTGCTGACTCAGGTGACGGAAGCCCGCGCAAAGGCCACCCAGGTGCAGGTGGATGCATCGACCGTGACCGACCCTGAAAAATTCCGCCAGTTCCAGGAGGCGCAGAACCAGCTCTCCGGGGCCCTTGGCCGCCTGCTCGCCACCGTCGAGCGCTATCCTGAGCTGAAGTCGAACGCCAATTTCCTGGCCCTGCAATCGCAGCTCGAAGGAACGGAGAACCGGATCGCGGTGGCGCGGCGCGACTACATCGAATCGGTGCGGGCCTTCAACACCGAGATCCGCACGATCCCGGGCCGCTGGATCGCCGCCATCGTGTATCCGGAGGCCAAGCCCATGGAAACTTTCGCGGCCGTCTCCGGCTCCGACCGCCCGCCGGAAGTGAAATTCTAGTCATATGGCAGGAGCACGCGCCTTCCCCTCCCCCTCGGGGGGAGGCGTCCGCGTCAGCGGCGTCGCGCTTCTTCTGCTTGTCCTCTGCCTGCCTCTCGCAGCTCTCGCCCAGTCCTTCCCGCCGCTGACCGGCCGCGTGGTCGATGCGGCGAACCTTCTGAAGCCCGAGGAGAGAACGGCGCTCGACACCAAATTGAAAGCCTATGAGGACAAAACCACCGATCAGGTGGTGGTCGCGACCGTGCCGTCCCTCGACGGGCTTACCATCGAGGATTACGGCAACCGGCTCTTCCGGCACTGGCGGCTGGGCCAGCAGGACAAGGACAACGGCGCGCTTCTCCTCGTGGCCCCCAAGGAGCGCAAGGTGCGCATCGAGGTCGGCTACGGGCTGGAGGGCGCGCTGACCGATGCCCTGTCCAAGGTGATCATCACCACGGCGGTCGCGCCGCAATTCCAGAAGGGCAACTTCGCCGGCGGCATCAATGCGGGCGTCGACGCCATGCTGTCGATCCTGACGGGCGATGCGGAGGAATGGCATCGCCGCGCAAAGGTCCGGGATGACGAGACCGACGCCATCGATCCCGTGGTGGCCTTCGTCATCATGCTGATCCTGTTTTTCATCATTTCCCGCATGATGAGCGGCGGGTCCCGGCGGGTCCGGTCCGGTCGACGGGGCAGCCCGTGGATCATTCCCATGGGCGGCGGAATGGGCGGCGGCTGGTCCGGAGGGTCAGGCGGGTTCTCGGGTGGAGGCGGATCCTCGGGCGGCGGAGGAGCGTCAGGGAGCTGGTGACAGGATGATTTCAGTCGAAGATCAGATGCGTCTGGAAAATGCCATCCGCGAGGTGGAGGACCTCACCTCGGGCGAGGTGGTGGTGGTGATCGCCCAGCAGGCCAGCGGCTACCGGTCGATCCCGGTTCTCTGGGCGCTCCTCGGCGCCCTGCTCGCGCCCTGGCCGCTGATCTGGATCACCACGCTTGGGGCCTCGCGCATCTTCATGCTGCAGCTCGTGGTCGCCCTCATGTTGAGCGCCTTCCTGTCCTGGCCGAACCGGCGCTACGCCCTCGTGCCCCGCTTCATCAAGCATGCGCGGGCCCACGAGGCGGCCGCGCGGGAATTTTTGAGCCGCGGGCTGACCCGCACCCGGGAGAAGACCGGCGTGCTGATCTACCTCGCGCTCGCGGAGCACTATGCGGAGATCATCGCCGACAGCGGAATCGCCGACCGGGTGGACCCGGCCGTGTGGCAGGACATCATCGCCAAGCTGACGGGCGCCATCCGGGATGGGCGAATCGGCGACGGGCTGGAGGAGGCCGTCCGGCGGGCGGGCGCCATCCTGGCCGAGCATGCGCCGCCCCGGTTCGACGACATGGACGAACTGCCGAACAAGGTTTTTCTGATCTGACGATGCGCCGCCAGAAAGGCCCCGCTCAGAGGCCTTCGCTCTTGGCCGCTCCCAGGATCGCGCCAGGCTTGGTATGGTCGAGCGCCTGCAGCAGCACCACGTAGCCGTCCGCTCCGCCGCGGGCCTCATCGGACGGGACCTCGAACCGCGCGGTCCCGCCGCGCCACTCGCCCACCCGCTTCATGCCGCGCACAACGTTGGCGTAAGTGACGGTCCGGCCCCGGTTCTCGCCGCGTCCGATCGGCACCGCATGCTCCTTCAGGACGGGCAGCACCCACACTTCGGCGACGCGATCCGTCGTCTGGGCCGTTTCGTCGACCGAGATGGTGACGGTCCCACGGCTTTCCGAAAGGCCCACGTTCACCGGCAGCAGGCCTCCGGTCCCAGTCGTCTCCTGGATCGACTTCTCGATCTGCGCCCGGTCGGATCCGATGCACGGTTTCCGGCCGTTCACGATCATCTGTGGGGTGTAGACCTGTCGGTCCTGGCGGGCCTTGGCGTAGGCTTTCTGCCGGTCCGTGAAGGCCGCATGGGCCAGCGTGTCCTTCCAGCCGAGATAATCCCAGTAATTCACCGGAAGCGACAGGGCCACAATGTCGGGCCGGCGCGCGAGGTCGGCCAGAACGGCATCCGCCGGAGGGCAGGAGGAGCACCCCTGACTGGTGAACAGCTCGACCACCGCGCGGGGCGGGTCCGCAAGGGCCGGCTGCAGGAGGGCCGCGAGGGCAAGCGCCGCGAAGGAGAGTGTCAGGCGTGAAACCATGGTGCCCTTATGGAACATGAATCCTTCTCAAGAGGAACTCACTTTACCTTGAACGGTTGCAGGCGTTCGCCAACGGCGATGCATCCAGAGCCATTGCTCCGGATATTCCCGCACCCAGCCCTCCACCACCGAGGTCATGGCCTGCATGGCGCCCTGCACGTCGATCTGCCCCTCAGCATCCCGCGGGAGATCGAGCGCGGGGGTGAGTTGGAGCCGGAAGCGGTAATTAGGGAGCCGGATCACCCGCACCCCATGGACCGGGCAGTCAAACCGGCGCGCGAACTTGCCGAGGATTGGATTCACGAGGGCCGGACGGCCCATGAAATCCACCAGCACGCCCCGGGTGAAATGCTGGTCGATGAGCATGCCCAGATGCCCGCCCTTTTCCAGCGCGCCCTGCATGGCGAAGGCCGCCCCCTGTCGCGCCGCCTCCAGGGTCCCCATGGTCTCGCTGCGGATTTCGTGCAGCACGCGCGCCACCGCCGGGTCGTTGGGCGGGCGAAACACCGCTGTGGCGTCAAGGCCGAACCGGGCGGCGCAGATGGCGGGCAGCTCCCAATTGGCCAAGTGCGCCGAGAAAATGATCCCGGGCTTGCCGTCGTCCCTGAGGGAAAGGAAGTGCTCGATGCCGTCGACCTCGACCCGGCCCGGCTCGGTGCGGTCGGGATCGTAGTCGAACAGGGCGCCGAGATGGGGATACTCTCCGCCGGTGCGCCCGAGATTGTCCCACGCGGCCCGCGCCATCGCCCTGACGTCGGCTTCGGGCTTGCCCGGGTAGGCCGCCCGGATGTTGCGCAGGGCTGTCTTGTGGGCGGACAGAAGCGGACCGATCGTTCGCGCCAGGGCGGCCCCGACCGCGCCCGAGCGCTCGGGGCCGAGCGCCCGCGACAGGGCGAAAACGCCCCGCACGACCCCGACCATGACCGTTTCGGCCACGCGTGAGAGAAAGCCGCGAGAGCGTTGGGAGGGGTGAGCCACGAATGCGTCCTGGTTCGAGGAATGGAGCTTGAGCGGGACCGCGTCTTTCCTGGTCAGGCCCGGTTCGTCAAGGTGGGACGTACGCGGCAGCTTGTCGTGGTGATCAGAACGTGATCACCACCTTGCCGAAGACCTTGCGGCCCTCGAGACGCTCCAGGCCGTTCTGGAAATCGTCGAGCGGGAAGACCGAGTCGATCACGGGCGTCATGCCGGCCGCCATCTTGTCGAGAGACTGGCCGATATTCTCGATCCGGCAGCCGAAGGAGCCGAAGATTCGGTATTGCTGCTGGAAGAGCTGCATCAGGTTCATGGTGGTGGACACGCCCGACGTGGAGCCGCAGGTGACAAGGCGGCCGCCGCGCTTGAGGCAGAGCAGCGAGCCGTTCCAGGTATCCGCGCCCACATGCTCGAACACCACATCGACGCCTTTACGTTTGGTCAGGCGGCGCACCTCACCCTCGAACCGCTCGGTGCGGTAGTTGACGACATAGTCCGCGCCCAAGGCCTTCGCCTTCTCGCCCTTCTCGTCGTCGCCCACGGTCGTATAGACCGTGCAGCCGATGGCCTTCGCCATCTTGATCGCCGCCGTGCCGATGCCGGATCCGCCCGCGTGGACCAGGATCGACTCGCCCGGCTCCAGCTTCGCGTTGTCGAACAGCATGTGCTGCACGGTGCCGAAGCCGATGGGCGCGCAGGCCGCCTGCTCGAACGACACGCCCTGCGGCACCGGGATGACCAGCCGCTCGGGGCGGTTGATCAGCTCACGGGCGAAGCCGTCGATGTGAAAGCCCATGATGCCTGCGACGTTCTCGCAGAGATTGTCGCGGCCCTCTCGACAGGCCTTGCAGTGCCCGCAGGTCTCG
Organism: Microvirga aerophila; assembly: GCF_003332305.1. Classification (GTDB taxonomy): domain Bacteria; phylum Pseudomonadota; class Alphaproteobacteria; order Rhizobiales; family Beijerinckiaceae; genus Microvirga; species Microvirga aerophila. The sequence continues at coordinate 53,588 of NZ_QOIO01000016.1, forward strand.
GCCCCGTACATGGTCACCGGATCCCCTGCCTTGAAGCGGGTCACCCCTTCGCCCACCGCCACGATCTCGCCCGAGGCTTCCACGCCCACCGCCTGAGGCATCTTGCGCTTGGCGAACGCCATGCCGCGAAAGCCCCATACGTCGAGGTAATTCAGCGCCAGCGCCCGCACCCGGATCTGCACCTCGCCCGCCGGCGGCGGCGGCGGGGCCTCCATGTCGGTGATGCGAAGGTCACGGTCGCCGAAGAGCTGAAGGGCACGCATGAGGGAAATCCTGGTCGGCATCTTGGGTCGGGCAGACGCAAGACGAGGATGGCCGGGGTAGCCCGGGCCATAGGGATGGGAAACTGTTAGCGGCGGCTTAAAGCGGGGTTCGCCGGATGGCAAGTTCCAGCCTTGCTGTCGAAGCGTCATCCCGGACGGCAAGCCGATCCGGAATCGTCTGACGGAATGACGCCTGATCCTCAGCCGTCATTCCCTCGCAGGCGGGAACCCATAACCACCGGCGCCAATCCTGGAATTCGATGTGGTTATGGATCCCGGGCTCCGCTGAAGCGGCCCCAGATGACAGAGCTATGTCCTACCGATGCACGCCCAGCATCGAGGTCAGTCCGCCGTCGATGGGCAGAACCGCTCCGGTGATGTAGGCGGCGGGCTCGGACATGAGGAAGGCAGCCAAGCCCGCGATCTCCTCGGGTCTGGCGAAGCGGCCGGCCGGGATCTGCTTTTCCATGTTTTCGCGGTAGGCTGCGTAGGGCGTCATCATGTCCGTGTCGATGAAGCCGGGTGCGATCACGTTGACGGTGACGCCGCGCTTGGCCGTCTCGACGGAGAGCGTGCGGCAATAGGAGATCAGCGCGCCCTTGGAGGCCGCATAGGCGGCGTTGCCGGGATTGCCCTGGAGCGCCGCCACCGACCCGATGGCCACGATGCGCCCGGCCTTGCTGCGGATCATGCCCCGCATGAGCGCTTTGGCGATGCGGGTCATGGACCAGAAGTTCACCTGCATGGCAGCTTCGGCCTTGTCCTGCTGCATCATGGCGGCCAGCGCGTCATAGGGCTGGCCCGCATTGTGCACGAAGCCGAAGAAGCTCTCGCCTTCCAGCATCTCGCAGAACGCCTCAAGGGCCGTCTTGTCGGCGAGATCGACTGCATGCGCCTTGATGGTGCTGCCGGGGCTTGCCTGCATCAGGTCGTCGGCGAGTGCGACGGCGGCATCGCCCGAGGACCGATAGGTGAAATCCACGTCATGGCCTGCCGCCACAAGCGCCCGCACGATAGCCGCACCGACTCCCTTGGCTCCGCCGGTGACGAGGATGCGGGTCACGACTTGGGCTCCGCGCCGAACACCAGGCAGGTGTTCTGGCCGCCGAAGCCGAAGGAGTTGGACAGCACGTAAGAGACGTTCGCGTCCCGGGCCACGTTCGGCACCACGTCGAGGGGGATCGCCGGGTCCGGCACGGTGTGATTGATGGTGGGCGGAATGCGCCCATTCGCGATGGTCAGAAGCGACATCACGGCCTCGACCGCGCCCGCCGCCGTGAGCGTATGCCCGATCATCGACTTGTTGGACGAGATCGGAACCTCTTCCATGCGCTCGCCGAACACGGCCATGCAGCCCATGGATTCCATCTTGTCGTTTTCCGGCGTCGAGGTGCCGTGGGCGTTGATGTAGTCGATGTCGTCCGGCGACATGCCGGCGTCATCGAGCCCCGCCTTGATGGCCGCGATGATGGGCGTGCCGTCCGGACTGGAGCGGGTGCGGTGAAAGCCGTCGCCCTTCTCACCGCAGCCCAGCACATAGCCGAGGATCGTCGCGCCGCGCGCTTTCGCGGTCTCGGCGTTTTCCAGCACGAGCGCCGCGCCGCCCTCGCCCATGACGAAGCCGTCGCGGTTCTTGGAGAAGGGCTTCGAGGCCCCTTCCGGGTTCTCGTTCTGGGTCGAGAGCGCGGACAGAAGAGAGAAGCGGATGAGCGATTCCGGGTTCACCGAACCGTCCGTGCCAATGCACAAAGCCGCGTCCGCCTCGCCTCGGCGGATCGCCTCCACGCCGAGCTGGATCGCGGTGGCGCCCGACGAGCAAGCGGTCGAGAGGGAGATCGGCGAGCCCTTGGTGCCGAACCGATCAGCCACCCGGTCGGCCACCGTGCCGAAGATGAACAGGTCGTGCCAGGGCTTGAACTGACCGGTGGAGGCTGCCTGGAGCAGAGCTCCGTAGCTGACATCGCCGTTCTGACCGGAGGCCTCGGCGAGCGCCTGGCGCTGCGGCCATTCCATCTCGACCGGCGGAACGGCGATGAAAAGCGCGCCGGGGAAATCACTTTCAGCCAGACCCGACTGCCCCACCGCCTCCTCGGCGGCCAGCATGGCGAGGCGCTCGGACAGGAGGGGCGCCGAAAAGGGCTCGACCTCCACCGTGTCGATGGTGCCAGCAATCGTGGTGCGCAATCCCTCGGTGGGGAAGCGGTTGATGCGGTGGATGCCGGACTTGCCCGCAGTGAGCGCCGCCCAGGTATCGTGTTTGCCCTGCCCGAGGGACGTGACCACGCCCATGCCGGTTACGGCAACGAGCGGACGGCCTTGTTTGTCACGAGCCATGCTGTCCCTCCTCAAGCCTTGGTGAGCCGCACGGCCCCTTCGCCACGCCAATGTCCGACCGAGGTGACCAGCGCCTCGCCGGCCCGCCCTTCGGCGATCAGGGCCGCCGCCAGGCCAACGCCGATGGGGGCCTGCGCCTCCATGGTGTGACCCACCACATCGCCCGTCGCGTGAATGGCGGCCGTGGGAGCAAGTTCCGTCAAGGCCACCTGCTCGTCTTCGGTGGTGCCCTTTACGCCGGTCGCACCGGAAATCACCACATCGGGCTTCGCGCCCAGCTTCTCGGCCTGCGCCCGAAGGGCTTTGGCGATGCTGCCGGGCTCGCGGCGGCTGCGGTCGGACGCAACCCCCGCGATGGTGGCGAGGGACTTCGCGCCGCGCGCGGCCGCATGCTCGCGGGATTCCAGAACCAGGAAGCACGCGCCGCTGCCGAGGATCATGCCGCCGCCCTCCGGAATCCGTTCGCGCACGGGCCGGTAGGGCTTCTTCCAGAGGAAGCCGCCCATCTCATAGATGAGCAGCACGTCCGGGCGCTCGGCGTTGTAGGCGCCGCCCACCAGGAAGATGTCGTTCTGGCCCGAGGCGATGCGGCTCTGGGCCACGCGGAGCGCGTCGACACCGCTCGATTCCTCACCCATGAAGGTGCGGGATGCGCCGGTGACCCCGTGCACGATGGAGATGTTGCCCGCGAGCAGGTTGGAGAGCTGGGCAAGAAAGAGCGTCGGGCGGAGGTCGCCCATGAGGCGCTCATTGAGGAAGACGCCCGGGTTCTCGGCTTGGCGCAGGCCGGTGAGGATCTGCCCGTCGACCGCGTAGTCCCGCTCGCCGCCGCCGGCCGCGACGATGAGGTGCATCTGGCCTTTCAGGGCCGCATCATCCTTGACGCCGGCCGCCTCCAGGGCGAGGCCGGCCGCATAGACGCCGAGCTTCTGCCAGGCTTCCATCTGACGCTGGTCGGACTTCTTGGCGATCTGCTTGTCCCAGTCAAGCGCCACCGCCGGATGCACCGGATAGGGCGCGAAGGTCTCGCCATCGGTCTTCGGCGCAGCGCTACCCGATAGGGCCGCCAGATGGGCCTCGACACCCTCGCCCGCGCTCGACACGAGGCCGATGCCGGTAATCACCACGTCACGCATCAGGCCGTCTCCACCAGGAGGCCGATGCGGCGCGCCTGCGCCCGCATCTGGGCATCCATGCCTTCAGGAAACGGCATGATCCTGAACCGCAGTTCCGCATCGCAAATGGCCTTGCCGTCGACGGCGATCCTGGCCTTTGTGACCGCATAGCCCGAGCCCTCGTGCTCCAGCTGCGCCGAGACAGCGAGCACTGTGCCGGGGCCCACGAAGGTGCGAAAGCGCGCCTTGTCGACCGCCATCAGGAACGGCATGTGGGTGAAGTCCATGAGACCCAGCACCAGATAGCCGGAGGCCTGGGCCATGGTCTCGGTCAGCAGAACGCCGGGCACCAGGGGATGGCCTGGGAAGTGACCCTCGAAGACCGGGCTTTCCATGGGCACGGTGGACCGGACCTCGATCCGCTTTGCATCGCGGTCGAGGTGCGTCACCTCGTCGATCATTTCAAAGTATTCGAGGCGCATCCGGGGTTCCGAACCATTCCGACATTCGTCCGGCCGGGCAGAGGGAGGGAGGAAATCCGTCGAGGGCCAGGCTCTTGGCGGATCGCCTCTCCGAACCGGCCCGAAAAGGCCAGCCCGCCGGGAAGCTTTGAGTTTTAGGCGTTCTTTGCAGCCACTAGGCCGTCGATGCGGGCTACCAGGTTCTTGAGCACGAAGTATTCCTCGGCCGGAGCCTTGCCCTCGTTCACTTCCTGGGTCCACTGCTCGAGCGGCAGCTTGATGCCGAAGGCCTTGTCGATCGCGAACGCGATATCCAGGAAGGCGAGCGAGTCGATGCCCAGATCCTCGATGGCGTGGCTTTCCGGCGTGATCTGGTCGCGCGGGATGTCGGCGGTTTCGGAAATGATGCCCGCGACGGTCTCGTAGGTGGACGACATGCGCCGCTCTCCTGAAGTGCTTGGTCCCAACGATGTGGCGCCGCCGGGCCCCTGGCCCGATCCTCAGCCGCTGTTGTCGTCAAGGAGGTTGTATCGAAACGCACCCCTTACACGACCGGCAGCGGGGCGGCAACCGATAGGATTCTTCTGGTTGCGTCTTCCTTAACGTTAGGCTTCCTCGAGGGCGCCTCCTGCCTTGCGGCGGCCGGGCTGCGTCAGCGCGTGCCCCCCGGGAATGTTGATTCTTCGGCCCCGTTCAACCATAAGGGCGGACCGGAAGCCCGCTTTTCCTCCCCATGACCCTATAACTGGACCGACGTGATCAACAGGTTCCTCAAGCCTGAAGTCCGCTATGCGCGGCGCATGGCCCGCATCGCCCGCTGGGACAGGCCCGTCGAGAACGGGGTCGGCCGCCTGCGCGCCTGGGCGCACATGCTCCTGGCCGATCACGGGGTTTTCCGTCTCGTCTATCTCAACAAGCATCGGGTGTCGGAGCGGCTCTGGCGCTCGGCGCAGCCGGCCCCGCACCAGATCGCCCGCCTGAGGGCCGAGGGCGTGCGCACCATCATCAACCTGCGCGGCGGCCGGGAGCACGGCTCCTGGCAGCTCCAGAAGGAGACCTGCGAGCGGCTCGGCATCCATCTGACCGAGTTCATCGTGCGCTCACGAGGCGCGCCCGATCGCGAGACCCTGCTCAACGCCAAGGCGTTCTTCGATCAGGTTGAATTTCCGGCCGTCATGCACTGCAAGTCCGGGGCCGACCGGGCCGGGTTCGTAGCGGCCCTGTACCTCATCGTCCACGAGGGCAAGACCGTGGACGAGGCCCTGCGGCAGCTCTCGGTGCGCTTCGGACACTTCCGCTTCTCAAAGACGGGCATTTTGGACGCGTTCTTCGACCTCTACCGCCGCGAGGGCGAGGCCAAGGGCATCCCGTTCCTCGACTGGGTCGAGCACCACTACGATGCGGAGGCCCTGGAGCGGGACTTCAAGCCGGGCTTCTGGTCCAACATCCTGGTCGACCGGATCATGCGGCGGGAGTAGCGGTCTCGGCATCGTCCGACAGCTGCAGCCGGTGCAGGCGGGCATAGGCGCCCGCCTTGGCGATCAGAGCCTCGTGCGACCCTGTCTCCACGATCCGCCCGGCTTCCATGACGACGATCTTGTCCGCATCGCGCACGGTCGAGAGCCGATGGGCGATGACAAGGGTGGTGCGCCCCTGCATGAGCCGCCTGATGGCGTCCTGCACCAGACGCTCGGATTCCGAATCGAGCGCGCTCGTCGCCTCGTCGAGGAGCAGGATCGGGGCGTCTTTGAGGAACGCGCGGGCCAGCGACACCCGCTGACGCTCGCCACCGGAGAGCCGTCCGCCCCCCGTGCCCACCATCGTGTCGTAGCCCTCGGGCATCCGCATGATGAAGTCGTGCGCAGCGGCCGCCTTGGCGGCGGCGGTGATTTCCTCGTCGGTCGCATCGGGCCGGCCGAACGCAATGTTGGCCCGCACCGTATCGTCGAACAGCACCACGTCCTGGCTCACCACCGCGATGGCGGCGCGCAGGGATGTCAGGGTGACATCGCGCACGTTCTGGCCATCGATCAGAACGGCCCCGCGGGTCACGTCGTAGAGGCGCGGCACCAGGGACATCAGCGTCGATTTGCCCGAGCCCGAGCGTCCGACGAGCGCCGTGGTGCGCCCGGCTTCCGCCACGAGATCGATGTGGTCGAGCGCCACCAGATTCTGGCCGTAGGAAAAGCCGAGATCCTGGAACCGGACTTCGCCGCCTTTGACCGCGAGCGGGAGCGCGTTGGGCCTGTCCTTGATCTGTGGGGCTTCATCCATGACCGCGAAGGTGCGCTGCAAGGCGGCCGCCGCTTCCTGAACGATGGCGTTGAGGTTGCCCAAGGCCCGGATCGGCTGGGCCGCGAGAATGAGCGCGCTGACGAAGCCGGTAAAATCGCCCACCGTGCTGCCCCCGGACACGATGCGCTGGCCGATGAGCACCAGCACGGCCGCCACCGCAAAGCCGCCGCCTGCCTCGAGCAGCGGGTCGAGCCGCCCGCGCGCGTTGGCGGCCTTCATCTTGAGCCGGCGGATCTCGTCGAAGGTGTGGGCTGCCTTGGCCTTGAGGTAGCCCTCCAGATTATATGTCTTGGCGATGCGGGTGCCGGCTAGGCTCTCGGTGATAAGGCTCGCCATCCGGCCGGTCTGCTCCTGGGTCGAGATCGCCACCCGGCGAAGCTTCCGGCCGATCTTCTCGATCGGATAGGCGATGAACGGCACGGTGAGCCCCGCCACGACGGTCAGGACCGGGTCGATCCAGATCATCGCCGCCACAAGGGCGACGATCGTCGTGACCTCGCGCAGGAAGACCGTAGAGAGGCGGGTCAGCGCCTCCTTGATGAACAGGAAGTCGGTGGTGAAGCGCTGCGTCAGGGCAGCCGGGCTTTCACGCCCGATCTGGGCAAGATCGGCGTCGATCAGGTGGCCGTAGAGGGCCGTCTGCATGTCGGCCTCGATCTTGGTCACCACCCGGTTGGTGAGGATCGTCAGGGCCAGCAGGGAGAAGCCTTTCACGGACGTGACCGCGATGACGAAAATCGGACCCAGGTAGATGGCCGTCTGGTCCTTGGCCGAGAAGGCGTCGAAGGCGGCCTTGATCAGCACCGGATAGAGGCCGGTCGCGCCCGACACCAGGACGACGAGAACGAGCACCAGCGCCAGCGCCCGGGCATGCGGACGCATCCAGTCCCGCCACAGGCGGCGGATCAGCGGAGTGGTATCGCCTCTCGACAGGAGGCTCTTGCGGGCCATGGTGCGCTCCAGGATCAGGCGTCCGGGTAGCATGAGGAAGAGAGAGCAGCAAACCACGCAAGCGTAGTGTTACGGTTGCTATATACTATAACAAACTCCACTGAGGTGGTTGAAATGAAGGCTCTGCCCAAGAAGTGGCGTGTTCATCAGGGTCGCGACCCTGAAGCGGAACTGCACAACCTAAAACGACGGTTCCAAGCCGTGTCGGGTCGTTTTCACCGTACGGTGAGACTTCGCCGGATGTATCGGTTGCTCAAAATGGCGGGGATCGCTGCAGTAGCGTCCTTTGCCATCACCTGGATTTCGATGAGCTTCAGCCCGTGGCCTCTGCTCACGACGCTCAGGCACTTAGCAGCTTTTCCCCACTGCAATGCCGCCCGTGCCGTTGATCTAGCCCCGGCAAACAGAGGCGAACCCGGCTATTGGCAACACCACGATAGGGATAAGGACGGCAAGTCCTGCGAGCCATGGACGATGCCTTGAGTTTGACGAGACCCTCGAGCCCCAAACAGCAAAAAGCCGCCCGAAGGCGGCTTTTGCAGATCCAGCGTAATGCTTGGAAATTGGAGCGGGCGAAGGGATTCGAACCCTCGACCCCAACCTTGGCAAGGTTGTGCTCTACCCCTGAGCTACACCCGCGCTCCGCGACGCCGGGGCGTCGTTGCGAGGCCGCTGATGTGCCCCAAAACGATTCGTATTGCAAGCGCTTTTCGCCAGAAGTTTCACCAGAACCGCTTGAGCCCTGCGGGCACGGCCGCTAGAACCCGGACACGATTGGAGTTTTTGAAGAAGCCGTGTCCCATCTCTCTCCGCAAGCACTCCTGGATCATCTGACAAGCCTCGGCATCAGGGCCGAAACCGTCGAGCACGAGCCGGTGTTCACCGTGGCCGAATCGCAGCACGTGAAGGCGAGGATCCCCGGGGCGCACTCGAAAAACCTGTTCCTCAAGGACAAGAAGGGCCGCCTGTTTCTGATCACGGCGAAATCCGAGACGCCGATCGACCTGAAGCGCGCCCACGAGGCGGTCGGCGCCTCGGGCCGCCTGTCCTTCGGGTCCGCTGATCAGCTGCGCATGGTGCTGGGCGTCGAGCCGGGCTCCGTGACGCCCTTTGCGGTGGCCAATGACAAGGCGCGCCAAGTCACCATGATTCTCGACGCCAACCTGATGGAGCACGAACGGGTGAATTTCCATCCGCTCGTCAACTCCATGACCACAGGCGTCTCTCGGGAAGACCTGTTAAAGTTCTTGCGCTTTACCGGTCACGAGCCCCTCATCCTTCGCCTGCCCGAGCCGCCCCAGGAATTGCCAGACGCCTCTGCCAATCCCATGTGATGAGGGACATTCCCTCCCACGCTTTCTTTCGAGGATCGCATGCTTTCCGACACCCCCTCCCCGGCCAATCCGCCCGACGACCTCGTGAAGGACACCACCACCGCAAGCTTCCGCCAGGACGTGCTGGCCGAGTCGATGCAGCAGCCCGTGCTGGTCGATTTCTGGGCTCCTTGGTGCGGACCCTGCAAGCAGCTCACGCCGATCTTGGAAAAGGCCGTGCGCGCCGCCGGCGGCAAGGTGAAGCTCGTCAAGATGAACATCGACGAGCATCCGCAGATCGCAGGCCAGCTCGGGGTGCAATCGATTCCGGCGGTGTTCGCGTTCCAGCGCGGGCAGCCCGTCGACGGCTTCATGGGGGCGCTGCCCGAGGGCCAGATCAAGAGCTTCATCGAGCGCCTCGTCGGGCCTCTGGGTCCCAGCCAGACCGACGAGATTCTGGCCGAGGCCGACCGCTTGGCCGCCGAGGGCGACGCCGGCGGCGCGGCCGAGCTCTATGCGGCCGTCCTGTCGCAGGACCCCGAAAACATTGCGGCGCTGGCCGCCCTGGCCAAGCTCCATGTGGATCTCGGAGACCTGGAGAACGCCCGGCGCCTGCTTGAAATGGCCCCGCCCGCCAAGGCCAACGATCCGGCGATCCTCGGGGCCCGCGCGGCCATCGAGCTCGCCGAGCAGGCCGGCTCCCTTGGCGACGTCGCCGATCTCCAGCGCAAGGTGGAGGCCGACCCGCAGGACCATCAGGCCCGCTTCGATCTCGCCATCGCGTTGAACGCGCGCAACCGGCGTCAAGAAGCTGCGGACCAGCTCCTTGAAATCGTCCGCCGGGACCGCAATTGGAACGAGGACGGCGCACGCAAGCAGCTTGTCCAATTCTTCGAGGCCTGGGGTCCGATGGATGAGATGACCCTCGCGGGACGGCGGAAGCTTTCCTCGATTCTGTTTGCTTGACGCCGCTCCACCGTTGGGAGATCGGCATGGGAATGAACGCGGTTTACCGAGGGCCTGGGGATTGTCCCACGGTCATCCCGGTCTTTCCGCTTCCCGGAGCTCTTCTCCTGCCCCGGGGCCAGATGCCCCTCAACATCTTCGAGCCACGCTATCTGGCCATGGTGGACGAGGCCCTTAAGAGCGACCGCGTCATCGGCATGATCCAGCCGGATGCGGATGGCGGCGGCACCCGCACGGCCCCCAAGCTCTACGAGGTGGGCTGCGCGGGCCGCATCACGCAATTCGCCGAGACGGGAGACGGGCGCTACCTGGTCACCCTGGTGGGCATCGCCCGATTCCGGGTCGAGGAGGAGCTGTCCACCACGACGCCGTATCGCCAGTGCCGAGTCGATTTCGAACCCTATGAGGTCGATTTCACGGCGCGGGCCGGCGAGAATGAGGTCGACCGGGCCGGCGTCGTGCAGGCCCTGCGCGACTTCGTCAAAGCCGCCGACGTGCGGGTCGACTGGCAGGGCATCGAGCAGGCACCCAATGAGGCCCTGGTCAACGCGCTTTGCATGATGAGCCCCTTCGGCGTGCGCGAGAAGCAGGCTCTCTTGGAAGCGTCCGACCTCAAGACCCGCGCCGAGGCCCTGATCGCCCTCACCGAGATCGAACTCGCCCGCGGCGGGACAAGCTCGGATTCCACACTCCAATAGGCACGTTCCATGACCGAAGACACGCCCCAGCCCGTCGAGGCGACCCGGATCGACCCCAAGCTGCTCGAACTGCTGGTCTGCCCCCTGACGAAGGAATCCCTCGACTACGACCCGGTGCGCCAGGAGCTGATCAGCCGGCAGGCGAAACTCGCCTATCCGATCCGCGACGGCATTCCGATCATGCTGCCCGAGGAGGCGCGGCCATTGGGTGATTGAGGCAGTTGGTCGGAGTGAAAGTTTCAACGTGGGAGCGCTGCTGCCAATGGCTGAAGCACGCCGCAGCTCCCGCTTTCGCCTCTCCATGAGGGAAAGTTTGCGCGGAGCACGGGTGTATGCTCGTACCGCACGTGCCGCCGCTGCTCTCCTCCCCCTTGCGGGGAGGAGGTGGAGGTGGGGGTCGGACAGTCAGAGCGCCGTGCTCGACTGTTGAAGCGCGAGGCGGCTACAGCCTAACCTCCCGATCTCTCACCCGGTCGCACCACCCCCACCCGGCTGCTGACGCAGCCACCCTCCCCGCAAGGGGGAGGGAACCCGCGTGGCGCATCGTCAGGCATTGTGCCCGCTCCTCCGGTCGCACTGCCCCTCACCCGGACCTTCGGCCCGATCTCTCCCACCGGAGGTGGAGGACGCGCGTGACTATTCCCGCTCCGCAATTGCCTCCGCCAACGCCACCACACGTTTCGCCATCTCCGCATGCAGCCGCTCGACCATGCGGCCGTTGAGGGGAATGACGCCCTTGTGGGCATTCTCGGGCCGTTCGAACGCCGCGACGATGGCACGGGCGGCCTCCAGTTCGTCCGAGGTCGGCCCGAAGACCTCGTTGGCGGCGGAGATCTGGCTAGGGTGGATCAGGCTCTTGCCGTCGAAACCGCAATCGCGTCCCTGTTCGCACTCGGCCCTAAAGCCCGCCTCGTCGGAGAGGTTGTTGTAGACGCCGTCCAAGATGTCGATCCCATAGGCCCGCGCGGCCGCCACCGCGTTCATGAGCCAGGGGAGCATCGCGGCCCGTCCAGGCAGTAGGCGCGCGCGGGTTTCCTTCGCGAGATCGTTCGTTCCCATGACGAAGCAGGAGAGCCTCGTGTCCACGTCGTAGGCGGCGCTGGCGATGGCCGAGAGGTCGAGCAGCGCGAAAGGAGTCTCGATCATGGCCCAGACCCGGGTTCGCTCCGGCGCGCCGTGCCGCCGCAGGCGCAGGCCCACGGCCGCCAGGGTCTCGGCGGACGAAACCTTCGGGATCAGGACCGCGTCCGGCGCGGCGCCAGCCACCGCCGCGAGATCGTTCTCGCCCCAGGGCGTATCGAGCGCGTTGATGCGGATCACCACCTCGCGGGAGCCATAGCGGCCCTCCCGCACGGCAGCGCAGACCTGGTCGCGCGCAACCGACTTGGCGTCGGGCGCAACCGCATCCTCCAAGTCGAGGATCAGCACATCGGCCGCCAAGGCTTTGGCTTTTTCGAGCGCTCGGGCGTTCGAGCCCGGCATGTAGAGGGCGCTGCGGCGCGGGCGGATGGTGCTCATGGTCTTTCTCATTCTCTGCACGACTTGTAATAGGGCAGCGCTGGCGGCGCTATTCGCAAATGCAGGAGAAGGCGCGTCGTGTGGGTTGCGGGGGTGGATGGTTGCCCGGCGGGGTGGATCGCGGTGCTGATGCGCCGGGACGATCCGCTTGTTCATCACGTGCGTGTTGTTCCGCGTTTCACGGATATCGTCGACGGGACTGAACAGCCTGCTTTCCTTGCCGTCGACATGCCAATCGGTCTGCCCGATCACACGGAGGGCTCGGGCCTGCTGCCTGAAAAACTCGTTCGCTCGCTTCTCGGAGCCCGCCAGTCCTCGGTGTTCGCGATTCCCTCCCGGGCTGCGGTTCATGCGCAAAGCTATGAAGACGCCTGTGCGCTTGCCGCCTCCACGTCCGATCCTCCGCGCAAGGTCTCGCGTCAGGGCTTCAACATCTTTCCGAAGATCGTGGAATTGGATGCGCTTCTGCGCCGGCGGCCCGAGCTCGCGCCGAGGCTGTACGAGGTTCATCCGGAGGTGGCCTTCTGGTCCCTCAACGGCGAGAGCCCCCTTGCCGAACCCAAGAAGGTGAAGAGCCGCCCCTATGAGCCAGGGCTCGCCCTGCGCCGGGATCTCCTGCGACGGGCCGGCCTTCCCGCCGCGCTGATCGATGCCCGTCCGCCTCGGGGCGCGGCGGCGGACGACCTTCTGGATGCTCTGGCGGGGTTGACGGTGGCCCTGGATATCGCGACAGGTGGGGGGCGATCCTTTCCCGAACCGCCCGGTCGTGACGCGCATGGCCTGCCGGTCGCAATCTGGACCTTACGCCGCCGATGACCATCACCCGCGCCGCCATCGAGGCCGCTTACGCCCGCATCGCCCCTTATATCCGCCGCACGCCCTCATGGACCCTGCCCGGCGCCTTCGGGCATGACGGGCCGGTGAGCCTGAAGCTCGAATTCCTGCAACATGCAGGCTCTTTCAAGACCCGGGGCGCCTTCAACACGCTGCTGTCGCATCCCACGCCGCAGGCTGGCGTCGCAGCGGCGTCCGGCGGCAACCACGGGGCGGCAGTGGCCTACGCGGCCAGGCAGCTTGGCGTGAGGGCCCGCATCTTCGTGCCGGAAATCTCGAGCCCGGCTAAGATCGCCGTGATCCGCTCCCATGGAGCCGAAGTGGTGATCGGCGGCGAGCGTTATGCGGACGCGCAGGAGGCCTGCGACCTTTATGTGGCCGAGAGCGGCGCGCTGCGGGTCCATCCCTTCGGGGCCGACACCACGATCATCGGCCAGGGCACCGTCGGCCTCGAATGGGAGCAGGACGCCCCCGCCCTTGATACGGTGCTGGTGGCGGTGGGCGGCGGCGGCCTCATCAGCGGCATCGCGAGCTGGTGGCGGGACCGGGTGAAGGTGGTGGGCGTGGAGCCCGAGGGATCGCGGGCTCTGCACGCGGCGTTGGAAGCGGGCGGCCCGGTGGACGTGATGGTCCATTCGGTGGCGGCCGACTCCCTGGGCGCGCGCAACACGGGCGATCTCGTCTATGCGACCTGCCGGGACGCGGTGGACCACGTGGCGCTCGTCGAGGACGAGGCAATCCAGCACGCGCAGGCGCTGCTCTGGCGCGACTGGCGCATGGCAACTGAGCCCGGCGGCGCGGCGGCTCTAGCCGCGCTCGTGTCGGGAGCCTATAAAGCCCGGCCGGGCGAACGGATCGGCGTGCTCCTGTGCGGAGCCAATGTAGACCTGACCAAGCTGGCTGAGCTTGGCTCCCATGAGTGAAGGGAAAACCATGTTTCCATCGCGTCTGACCGAAGGTTATCGGGCATTTCTGGATGAGCGCTTTGCGCGCGAAAAGACCCGGTACGAAGCGCTGGCCGAACAGGGCCAGTCGCCGGAAGTCATGGTGATCAGCTGCTGCGACAGCCGGGTCTCGCCGGAGGTGATCTTCGACGCCAGCCCAGGCGAGCTTTTCGTGGTGCGCAACGTGGCGAACCTCGTGCCGCCCTACGAGACGGGCGGCGAGTATCACGGCACCTCGGCGGCCCTCGAATTCGCCGTGCAGGCCCTTCGCGTGAAACACATCGTGGTGCTGGGCCATGCGCGCTGCGGCGGCGTGCGGGCCTTCGCGGACGACACCGCGCCCCTGTCGCCGGGCGACTTCATCGGCCGCTGGATGACCCTGATCGCCCCTGCGGCGGAGCGTCTCGGGCCGCGCCAGGGGAGCCTCGACGAGTACGTGGCCAAGCTTGAACTCGCCGCTATCGAGAACAGCCTCAGGAACCTGATGACCTTCCCCTGCGTGCGTATCCTGGTGGAGCGCGGCAAGCTCCAGCTCCACGGAGCCTTTTTTGGGGTGGCATCGGGCGTGCTGATGGTGCGCAATCCGGAGACCGGAGACTTCGAGCCGGCCGTTGCGGAAATGCCGGAGAAGATTTCGCAGCTGCGTTGCAGCTAAGCTTCGAGCATGAAAGGTCGCGTCCTTGCGGCAGATTATGGTCGCAAGGAGAAATGCGGAACGCGCTCTTTTATTGGGTCGTTCGGTTAACTTGCATTTCGAAAAGCGGCGTTTACATCGAGGCAGGCTTTTGACCAATCCGGGTCCATCAATAGCGATTGATTGTAACTAGATAATGTTACATTTTGCCCCTTACTTAAGGTGAAGGGGGCTAACCAATGGCACAATATGTAACAACGCACGTGACAGACGCGGTCGTGGTCGATACGAACACCGCAGTCGATCCGCAGATCATCGTTACAAGCAGCGGATCTATCACCGTCAACGAAGATGCCGCCATCTATCTCCTTGGAAGCAGCGCCGTCTACGCCACGGTCGACGGGACAGTTTACTCCAACAATGTCGGCATTCAGTTCAACGCACTTGAGAGCGCGGTCACACTTTCTGCGTCCGGCATCGTCCATGATTACACTACCGGCGTAGATTTCGGCGAAGGCGCAAATACCCTCAGGAATGCCGGGGAGATCCGATCAGCTCAGACCGGAGATACGTCGGTATTCATTAATTCGGGCGTGCTTCTGGGAGGCACGGACAACTACATCCTGAACACCGGATCCATTTCCGGCTTCTTCGGGATTCGAGCAGAAAACGAAGGGTACAAGAACCAGATCATCAACAAAGGAACCATCTCCGGGACTCATACGGCCATCACGTTGAACCTGGTAGGAACCTTTACCGGCTCCGACCTAGGCGCCTTGGCTCTCGATCCGTCCCGTTATGGCGTCTTCAACGATGGTGAAATTATTGGTGGCACCATCGGCATTGACGGACGAGGTCCGGTGCGGGTTGTGAATACCGGTCTGATCCAGGCCGCCGATGAGGGCGTTTCCCTGGACAGCAGAACCGGCGAATCATCGAGCCTGACCAATTCCGGAATGATTATTTGCGCTCTCGCCTTTGCCGGCGGAAGAGGAAACGACACCGTCCGTAATATAGGGCATATGCAGGGCGATCTTCGATTCGGCACTGGAACCGATCTCTATGATGGGCGCGGCGGCATCGTCACCGGCAGCGTGGATTTGGGAGGAGGAGACGATACGGCCCACGGCGGCAGTGGGATCGACATCTTCAGCGGCGGCAACGATGCCGATGAACTCTTCGGCCACAGCGGCGATGACAGCCTCGACGGAGGCAGCGGCAACGACACGCTGGGCGGAGGCGCTGGTGCCGACGTTCTGATCGGTGGCGCGGACGACGATATGTATGTTGTGGACGATGTCGACGACACTGTCCAAGAGGAAGCCAATCGCGAGGATTATACCGGCGGCACCGATACCGTCAGGGCATCTATCTCCTACGCGCTTGGGGCGAATGTCGAAGACCTCGTCCTGACGGGCGATGCGGATCTCGCCGGCACCGGCAACGAGCTCGTCAACGTCATCACGGGCAATGACGGCGACAACCTGCTCGACGGCGGCAGCAATGCGGACGTTCTGCTGGGCGGCAAGGGCGACGATATCTACATTGTCGACAACACGGCCGACGCGGTAATGGAGAGCGCCGAGGAGGGAACGGATACGGTCCGGGCATCCGCCACGCACTCTCTGTCGCGGAACGTCGAAAACCTCGTTCTGGTCGGTGGAAACAGCATTGACGGCACCGGCAACGAGGTGGCCAACACGATCACGGGCAATGCCGGCAACAACGTGCTTGACGGAGGTGAAGGCGCCGACATCCTGCGCGGCGGCGACGGCCACGACATCTACGTGGTCGATCACCTGGGTGATACGGTGCTCGAGGCCTATGGCCAAGGCGAAGACACCGTTCAGTCATCGGTCGATTTCACCCTGGGAGCCGATCTGGAAAGCCTCGTTCTCACAGGTGCCGCCAACATCAACGGTACCGGCAACACCCTCGCCAATTCGGTCATTGGCAATGACGGGGACAACATTCTCGACGGTGACGCGGGCGCGGACAACCTGCGCGGCGGTATCGGCCACGATACCTATGTGGTGGACGATGCAAATGACACGGTCATGGAAGCCTCCGACGAGGGCACCGATACCGTTCGGGCCTCCATCTCCTACGCGCTGACGAACGATGTGGAGCATCTCGTCCTCACCGGTACGGGAGATCTCAGCGGCACAGGCAATGCGCTTGCCAATGCCATCACGGGCAACAGCGGCGGCAACGTGCTTGTCGGCGGCCAGGGCAACGACACGCTCGACGGTGGAGCCGGTCGCGACACGGCGCGATTTGCCGGAAACAAGCAGAACTACACCATAGTGGAGCAGCCGGACGGCAGCTTCATCGTCACCGACAATGTAGGCGACGATGGCGTGGACGTCGTGCAGAACGTGGAAGTCCTACAGTTCAGGGATCAGTCGGTTTCGCTCACCAACAAGGCACCCACGAAGCCCGTGGTGCAGGGCAGCGTGATCCCAGTCGACGAGAATGCCGCGCCCCATCGGGTCGTCGCCACTGTGCTGTCCACGGATTCGGAAGGTGATGCCCTCACCTATGCCTTCGTGACCAATCCGGGCAACAAGTTCGCCATCGACCCAACGAACGGCGTGATCACCCTGATCGGCACGGTGAACTACGAGGCGACGAGCACCGAGGATCCGGACCTCGAGACCGAAACCGCCGGCTCCCTGGCCGGGCAGAAATTCTACCGCCTCGTCGTCAAGGCGACGGAAACCGTCAGCGGCGTTTCGTCCGGCGAGACGGAGCTGAAGGTCTATGTCAGCGACGTGAACGAGGCGCCGACCGGCCTTTCGTTCTCAGGGGGCGGGATCACGGCGACTATCAGCGAGAACGCGAATGATGGCGATCTCGTTGGTGTCGGCACGCTCCATGCTTTGGATCCGGAAGGGCTCAACCAATTCATCTACGCTTTTGACACAAGCGGAAACGGCGGCTCCAGCGGCAGCGGCAATGCGGGCGGACGCTTCAAGATCGAGGGCGGGCAGCTCAAGGTCGCGGCCCTCACCGACATCACCCATCGTGAGACCTACACGGTCACCATCAAGGTCACGGACCGCAATGGCGGCCCCGGCGCCGTCTCCACCTATCAGGACTTCCTGATCACCGTAAATCCGGTCGATACGGGCAATACAGCCCCGACCAACGTGCGTTTGGCCTCGGGCGGCACGGTGGCGGAAAAATCCGGCTTCAACGCGACTGTCGGTACCGTGACGGCGACGGACAATGGTGGCGCGGCCAACCTTCGCTACGCCATCGCGGATAATGCGGAGTTCGACATCGACGCCGCGACGGGCCGCATCTTCGTCAAAGACGGCGCAATGCTCGACTATGAGGGCGCCCGCACCTACACGGTTCAGGTCACGGCCACCGACACGAACGGCACCGGCCTGTCTTCGGACCCGCAGGACATCGTCATCACCCTATCGGACGTCAACGAAGCCGCAACGGGCCTGGACTTCACCGGTGGCACGACCCTTCGGGCGGGCGCAGGGCTGGGCGCGGCCGTGGCCGTGGCCGCGGCGGTCGATCCGGATACCGGCACCGCCGCGTTCCGCAACAACAAGTACCGGTTCGCCAACGGCACCCTTGAGGACGGGCTATTCCGGATCAACGCTGATACGGGCGCGATCACGACGGCCAGGGCCGTCACGGCCGATGATGTCGGCGAAAAGACCCTCACGGTCGTGGCCCATGACGGCACGCTGGTAGGGCCGGCGGTGACATACACCTTCGAGATCCTCCCGGCGCTCCCGAACGCCGCTCCGACGGCCCCGGTGGTGCAGAGCAGCGTCTCGGCCATCGATGAGAACTCGGCTCCGCATAAGGTCATTGCAACCGTCAAGGCCACAGACGCGGAAGGCGATGCCTTCACGTACGCGCTGGCCGTCAATCCAGGCAACAAGTTCGCCATCAATGCCGCCACGGGCGTAATTACCCTGGTGGGTGCGGTGAACTACGAGCAGGACCCCAATCTCCAGGTCGAGGACGAGGGCACTCCCCTGGAACGGAAGTTCTACGAACTCGTGGTCAAGGCAACGCAGACCTCCGGCAATGCTTCGTCCGGCGAGACCACTGTCAGGATCTACGTCAACGACGTGAACGAGGCGCCAACCAACCTGTCCTTCGTGAATAACGCGACGACCGCTGCCATCAGCGAGGCGGATGCGGTCGACGGCTACGAAATCGGCACTCTCCAAGCCTTCGACCCCGAGGGAGACGCCAATCTCATCTACGCCTTTGATACGAGCGGCCGTGGCGGCTCCAGCGGCAGCGGAAACGCGGGCGGGCGGTTCAAGATCGAAGACGGCAAGCTCAAGATCGCGGCGTTTTCCGACATCACGAAGGCCGAGACGTACACCGTCACCATTAAAGTTACGGACCAAAACGGCGATGAAGGATCGACCTCTACCTACCGCGACTTCCTGATCCGCGTGATCCCGGCAACGGAGACCCCCACCCCGGCTCTGTCGATCGCAGCGACAGCTTCATCGACCCAGGCGGAGGGTGATGACGGTTTCAAGGAATTCGTCTTCATGGTGAGCCGGACGAATGCTTCCGGCGACACTCAAGCGGATTGGAGGATTACTGGAACCGGCATCACCGATGCGGACTTCGAGGCTCTGACAGGGACTGTGAGTTTCACAGGCGGCCAGACTACGCAGGAGATCCGGGTCAAGGTCCGTGGCGACACCAGCTTCGAGTCCAACGAGACCTTCACCATCACGCTTTCGAACGCGACCAATGGCCAGATCGTCGGCTCAAGCGCGACGGGTCGGATCGACAATGACGACCCGGCGCCGGCGGTCCCGACCGTGCAGTTCGACACCGCCAATCCGGTGGTGGAGCACGCCGAGGGCGCGGCCGGCACAACGGTGACATACACCTATACGCTCACCCGCGACAGCGATGTGGGTCGGTCGTGGCCTGGGCAGTGACGGGCAGCGGGGTCACTGAGGCCGACTTTGGCGGCACGCTGCCGAATGGCACGGCGACATTCGAGGCGGGCGAGACCAGCACAATGTTCACCGTGACGGTGTCGGGCGATGCTGAATTTGAACCCACGGAAGGTTTCGTCGTGACGCTGTCGCAGGCGGCTAACGGCAACGCCGCAATCGGCCCCAACCGCACCGCCACCGGCACCATTACCAACGACGATGCCGAGCCGATCCCACAGGCGAACCGCGCGCCGGACAACATAGCCCCGAACACCTTCCTGGTTCAGGAGTTGGCGGGCGCGGGGACGAAGGTGGGCAGCGTCAGCACAACCGATCCGGACGGCGACCAGCTCTCCTACGAGCTGATCGGCAATGCCGAGGGCCGGTTCAAGCTGGTCGGCACCGACCTGCTGGTCGATGACGGCTTCCGCCTCGATCACGAGCAAGCCAGTTCGCATCAGGTCACAGTCCGGGTGCGGGACACGGCTGGACACGTGGTGGATCAGACCCTCACGGTCGGCGTCACGGACTGGGTCAGCGAGAGCACGGGTGGCAGCGTGGCCAATGACGTGTTCAAGGGCGGGCGCGGCAACGACCTGCTCTCGGGCGGTCTCGGCAACGATCGCCTCTTCGGCGGGATCGACAACGACACGCTGCGGGGTGACGCCGGCAACGACATCATCGGCGGCGGCGAGGGCAAGGACAAGCTCTATGGGCTGAAGGGCGCAGCGAGCAAGGATGCGTTCCTGTTCGACACCAAGCTCACCAGCAAGTCTGTCGCCAACAAGCACAAGGACACGGTGTACGACTTCGGCTCGAAGTACGACTCGATCTACCTGGATGACGCGGCCTTCACCAACACGACCATCGCTAGGTACCTCAAGAACAAGGGCGCGTCGCTGGACAAAGCGATCAAGATGAAGGCCGGCTTCTTCAAGGTCGGCACCAAGGCCACCGATAAGGATGACTTCTTCATCTACAACGACAAAAGCAAGAAGCTGTACTGGGACGTGGACGGCTCCGGCTCCAAGGCCATGGTCGAGATTGCTAGCCTCAGGTTCCAGAAGGGCGAGGGCACCACTCTCACCCACAAGGACTTCTTCTTCGTCTAAGCTGTCGACAAACGTGGTGAATGCAAAAGGGGATGCGGCATTGCCGCATCCCCTTTTCGTTTCAAGCCATCTGTTCTGAGGGTCTGCCGATATATCCGGCCTCATCCCGAGGAGCCACGCAGTGGCGCCTCGAAGGAGGCTCACGACAACACTGGAGACGCTTCCTTATGAGCGCGTCTTTCAGGCCGCCTGCTTCTTCGAGTTCAGCAAACCCCGGTTCACCAGCGCCTCGGCGATCTGAATGGCATTCAGCGCCGCGCCCTTGCGCAGGTTGTCCGACACGCACCAGAACGACAGACCGTTCTCAACCGTAATGTCCTCGCGGATGCGGGAGATGTAGGTGGCGTCTTCGCCAGCTGCTTCGTGCGGCGTGATGTAGCCGCCGGGCTCGCGCTTATCGATCACCATGACGCCGGGAGCGGAGCGCAGGATGGCTTGCGCCTCCTCGGCCGAGATCGGCTTCTCGAACTCCACGTTCACGGCTTCCGAGTGGCCGATGAAGACCGGCACGCGCACGCAAGTGGCCGTGAGCTTGATCTTGGGATCCAGGATCTTCTTGGTCTCCGCCATCATCTTCCACTCTTCCTTCGTGAACCCGTCCTCCATGAACACGTCGATCTGGGGGATCAGGTTGAAGGCGATGCGCTTGGGAAACTTCTTTTCCTGCACGTCCTGCAGCGAATAGAGCGCCTTGGTCTGGCGGTCGAGCTCGTCCATGCCGTCCTTGCCGGCGCCGGATACCGACTGGTAGGTGGCAACAACGACGCGCTTGATGGTGGCATGGTCATGAAGGGGCTTGAGGGCCACCACGAGCTGCGCCGTGGAGCAGTTCGGGTTGGCGATGATGCCCTTCTTCATCTCGCGGACGGCGTCCGCGTTGACCTCGGGCACCACCAGCGGCACATCCTGGTCGTAGCGCCAAGCCGAGGAGTTGTCGATCACGATGGCGCCTTGCGCTGCGATCTTGGGGGCCCACTCCTTCGAGATGTCACCACCGGCCGACATGAGGACCAGATCGACGTCCGAGAAATCGTAGGTGTCGAGGGTCTTGGCCTTCAGCGTCTTATCGCCGTAGGAAATCTCCGTTCCCTGGCTGCGGCGGGAGGCCAAAGCCACCACCTCATCGGCCGGGAAGGCCCGCTCGGCGAGGATGTCGAGGAGCTCGCGCCCCACATTGCCTGTCGCGCCCACGACGGCGACCTTGTAACCCATTGAACTTCTCCTGTTGTGGCTCTCCCCGGAAATCTTAAAACCCTTTTCGGGTGTCGCCTCTCACCCCGACGGGAGAGAGGACCGGGGACGACGAGGCTACTCGGCCGTTTTCACGGCCGTCGTGACGGTTTTCGTTTTGCTCGTCGTCAGGGTGAGCATCGTCATGCCATCGTCCACTCAAGAGCCCGTTTCGGACTCATGCGCTCAGCAACACACCAAAGGTGCCGCCGCGTCAAGGGATCTGTTGGCCAAAAAGGCGTTTCAGGCCCCGGTCAGCGTGCTGCCGGAAAGGCTGAAGCGGTAGAAGACCTTGTCGGCCCGATCGGCCCCGAGGCGTTCGTAGAAGGCCCGGGCTTCCGCGTTACCGCTGTCGGTCGTGAGATCGATGCGGGTGAGCCCGAGCGACCGGGCGTGGGCAGCGAGCCAGACCATGAGAGCTTCTCCCACGGCTTGGCCGCGAGCGTGCTTTTCGACGAAGAGTTCTTTCAGGAACACGAGGCCCGTCAAGGAAAAGCCGGGCCTCAGGATGGCGAAGCACGTCAGGCCGACCGGCTCGCCCTCCATGAACGCAAGGGCGTAGCGCGTTCCCTCCTGCGAAGTCATGGAGGCTTCGACCATGGCGATGGCGTCCGTGAGCGGGGCCACCTCGCCGTCCGGGGCGTAATGACGTTCCAAGGCGCAGACCAGGGCCGCGATGGCGGGCGCGTCCGGCAGATCGGCAAGACGGATGGTGGGTTGTTCATGCACGTGGAATCGCTCCGGCAAGTCTTACGGCAGGTAAGCTTCTGTTAACGTTGCTTAGCGAAACCTTTCGATGGATCGCAAGTGATACGGTAGAACATCTTGGTCAGGGCAGATCAGCTGACGAAGATGAGCGATGCCAGAGCCTGTTTTCGACGATCATGACGCGGACGATGCGGCGGACCTGTGGGACGGGCGGCCCCATGCACGCGTGCGCGGCAGGCCCCTGCCCTGGCTGCGGATGGCCGCTCTTTCGTGCGCGATCGTGGCAGGCCTCGCCTATCTGGCCCAGCACGCCGAGACCGAAGCGCCTTCGGACGATCCCAAAGCCATCCCGGCCTCCGTGCTGGTCGCGCCTGCTCCCGTGTGGAAGTCTGTCGCGTCCTCCCGTCCTCTCTTCGGCATCGAGAAAAGCACCGCGCCAGTTGCCTCGGAGGCGCGCGAGCATGCCAGCGGTGGGCGCGAGGACACGCTGGTTCTGGGCTCGTTCGGCCGGCCGGGGCACGGCCGGATCAGCCTGATCCAGGGCTTCACCGAGCCGGTTCGTACCTTTTATGTGGATCTCGTGCGGAGGGCGGCGGCGGCGGGCCTGTCGGTCAACCGCACGAGCCAGAGCCAGCTTCTGCGCACGAAGTTCGGTCCGGTGGAAGCCGCCGCCGTTACCCTTGCGGGAGCCGCGGAACAGAACTGCCTGGCGTTTCGCTTCGAGGATCCTCAGGCGAGCTTCGGGTTCCAGGGCTGGCTCTGCGGGCTCAGCCCTCAGGCGGTGGATGAGACTCAGGCCGCCTGCCTCATCGAGCGCATCGCCCTCGTGAGCGAGGATAATCCCTCCGTCAGCGCGGTCTTCGCCCGGGCCGAGCGCAACCGGACGGAGGCCTGCTCCCCGGGAGCCCGCACGGCCTCGATCAGCCTCAGGTCTCCCGACCGACCGTGACCGCTATGCGGTGCATGACGTTGCAGCCGTAGCCGTTGGGATTCCAGGAGGCGGCGCGGAAGGGTTGAGCGCGGCCCTGTCCATCGATCGCCCGGGCGAAAATTTCGTAAGCGCCGTCTCCGGGCACGGACAGAACGGCGCGCCAGCGCACCCAATCGTACCGATTGCGCGGCTGCGTCAGCGCCGCCGGAACCCAGGTCGCGCCTCCATCGAGGGTCAGGTCCACCGACGCCACAGCGTCGTCGCCCGCCCAGGCCGCGCCCCGAACGTCGATTTCCCTCGTGCCCGCGGGCAAGCGGCTCTCGTCGGCCGGATTCGAGATGATGCTGCGCACCGGCATCGATTCGAGGATGCGGGTCTCGGCCCGCTCCAGCGTCGCCCCGGGGGCGATGGGAGTGATCGGAACCCGGTAGGAGATGCCCGTCATGCCCGGGCCGTCATGCTCCCGGTCGCGGATCCAGATTCGGGTCAGCCATTTCTGACTCAAGGATCCAGGCCAGCCCGGAACGACGAGGCGAAGCGGCCAGCCATGGAGGAAGGGCAGTGGCTCCCCGTTCATGGCCCAAACCAGGAGCGTGTGATCCTCGAGCGCCTTGGCGATCGGCATGCCGCGCGACATGGCCTGAGCGTCATGGCTGCCAGTCTTGTCGGGATCAGCCCCGAAATGCGCCGTGTAGACGGCGGTGTCCTTCAGTCCTGCGGCGCGCAGCACGTCGCCAAGAGACACGCCGGTCCACTCCGCGCAGCCCGCGCCGCCGTTCGTCCAGGGATTGCCCTCGGCCTTCGGCTCCAGGAAGGAGCGGCCATTGCCGCCGCATTCCAGCACCATGCGGAACGTTTTTTGTGCAAAGCCACGCTTCAGCTCGGACAGGGTCAGCCGGAGCGGCCGCTCCACCTCGCCGTCGATCGTGAAGGTCCACGCCTCCGGGTCCGCCGCCGGCTCGGGCAGCAGGCCGTTGTTGCGAACGAAGAAGCGGGAGACCGGCGTGGTGTCGTCGTCGAGCAGCTCCTCGGGCGTCTCGGCCACGAGGGGCGTTTCACCCAGAACCGAGAGGCGATCCTTGCCCGGCAGCCTCAGATCTTTCGAGGGACGATCCATGGTCGGCGCTACTCCCGTGGGTGCTGCATCGGAACAAATTAACCGAAGCCGTTTTGTTCTGACAGTCGCTTGTTCTGACGGGCGCCCTCGCCAGCCACGACAGGCGCGTCTCATTCTGGAGGTTTTCACATGCGCCGCTTCGCCGTCATCGGTTTGGCTTCGCTAGCTGCGGTCTCGGCTCTTTCCGTCGCGGCCGAAGCGCAGTCGGAGCGCCCCCTCGTTCTCCGGGTCCAGCCCCGGAGCTTCCTCGACCCCGGAAACGTCGCACCGGTGGGATCGCTCAACCGCTACGCCACGCAGCCGCAACTGTCGTACATGACGAATCCGCCGTGGAGCAATCAACGCGAGCGGTTCGGCGAAAGCAATCTGCCGGATCCGATCGGCGGCCCATTCGTGGGCGCACGCAGTCCGTTCCCGCTGGATATCGACACCACCGGCTCGATCCGCTGAAGCAGCCCGGACGTTACTAAAAAGCCCCGGCATGGCCGGGGCTTTTTCGCTTTACGAGAGAGCGTTCAGCTCCTTGACGATCTGGTCGCCGATTTCCTGTGTGCCCACCGCGTTCATGCCGGGAGCCGCAATGTCCTTCGTGCGGGTGCCCGAGGCCAGCACGTTGGCGATGGCCTGGTCGAGGCGGTCCGCCTCGTCGCTCAGTCCGAAGGAATAGCGCAGGGCCATGCCGAAGGAGCCGATCATGGCGATCGGATTCGCTAAGCCCTTGCCGGCGATGTCGGGCGCGGAGCCATGCACCGGCTCGTAGAGAGCCTTGCGCCGGCCGGTCTTGGGATCCTCCGCGCCAAGCGATGCGGAGGGCAGCATGCCGAGGGAGCCGGTGAGCATGGCGGCGATATCCGACAGGATGTCGCCGAACAGGTTGTCGGTGACGATCACGTCGAACTGCTTGGGCCAGCGCACGAGCTGCATGGCGCAGTTGTCGGCCAGCACATGCTCGAGCTGCACGTCGGAGAATTCCGCTTTGTGGATGCGCGACACGACCTGGCGCCAGAACACGCCGGTCTTCATGACGTTGCTCTTCTCAGCCGACGATACCTTGTTGCGGCGCGCCTTGGCGAGATCGAACGCCACGCGGGTGATGCGCTCGACTTCCGCCGTGGTGTAGAGCTGCGTGTCGACAGCACGCTGCGAACCGTCCTCGAGGGTGACGATTTCCTTGGGCTCGCCGAAATAGACGCCGCCGGTGAGCTCGCGCACGATCATGATGTCGAGGCCCTCGACGACTTCGCGCTTGAGCGAGGAAGCGTCGGCGAGCGCCGGATAGCAGATGGCCGGGCGAAGGTTGGCGAACAGTCCGAGATCCTTGCGCAGGCGCAGGAGGCCCGCCTCAGGGCGCACCGCGTAAGGCACGCCGTCCCATTTCGGGCCGCCGACCGCGCCGAACAGAACCGCATCGGCGGCCTGGGCCAGATCCATGGCCTTCTCGGAGATGGCCGCCCCATGAGCGTCATAGGCCGAGCCGCCGACGAGATCCGTCTCGGTCTCGAAGCCGACGCCACGCTGGCGGAACCAGCCCACAATCTTCTCGACCTCGCGCGTGACCTCCGGACCGATGCCGTCGCCGGGGAGAAGGAGAAGCTTGTGCGTTGCCATGGGTGTGGTTTCCTCGCTCGAAAATGCTTCGTCTGCCCGGGCGCCGGGAGACGGCTCTGACGCGAGGGTTTAGGCGCGACAGCCCAGGCTTGGCAAGCATTTGTCGCGTGGGACATGAGGCGAGGGCCGCACCCTCGTCCTCATTCGAGTCTGGAGCGGGCAAGAGCCCTCGCAGGAGGAAGGGCCAAGCTCACAGCGCAGCGCCGCGCCTCCCCCTTCCGCTTCTACGTGTCACCGGGGATGTCACGGGACGGCGTGGCATCAGCCTCGCAGCGCTTGGAGCACCTTGCCGCCCGGGCGGCCGCGCGGCTGGAGCCCGATCTGGCGCTCCACTTCCTTGATGGCCTCGCGGGTCTTGGCGCCGATCTTGCCGTCGGGCTCGCCCACATCGAAGCCGCGGGCAGTGAGAAGCTGCTGCAACTCCCGACGCTGGGCGCGGGACAGGGGCGGATCGTCGGTCGGCCAAGCGGTGCGAATGCCCGGAAGGCCCTTGAGACGATCACCCAGGAGCGCGATGGCGAGGCCATAAGATTCGGCGGCGTTGTAGGAATAGACCGCGTCGAAGTTCTTGGTGACGACGAAGGCGGGGCCGTTAACGCCGGCCGGGATGAGGATGCCGGCCGGATAATTGCCCGAGAGCGGACGCCCGTCGATGCGGGTCACGCCCATGGCGGCCCAGGTGGAGAGCGGACGCTTGTTCTTGCGGCCGGCGAGGCCTGCATTGAAGCTTGCCGGCAGACGGACCTCGTAACCCCAGGGAATGCTGTTGTTCCAGCCGGCCTTTTTCAGAAAGTTCGCCGTGGACGCGACCGCGTCCGGCACGGAATTCACCACGTCGCGGCGTCCGTCGCCGTCGCCGTCGACAGCCAAGCGCTGGAAGGTGGACGGCATGAACTGGGTATGCCCGAAGGCCCCGGCCCAGGAGCCGCGCAGATAGCTTGGATCGATGTCCCCGTCCTGGACGATCTTGAGCGTCGCCATCAACTCGCCGGCGAAGTATTCGCGGCGCCGGGGCGCATAGCAGGACAGGGTGGAAAGAGACTGAACCAGGGGCCGGTCGCCGAAATTCTTGCCAAAATCCGACTCGACGCCCCAGACGCCGGCGATCACGTGCCGGTCGACCCCGAAGCGCGCCTCGGCATTGGCGAGCGCCCTGCCCCATTGGCGCAGAGCAGCCGCGCCGTCCTCGACGCGCTGGTCATCCACGAGGGCCGAGAGATAGTCCCAAATCTCCGTCTTGAACTCAGGCTGGCTCTGCATGAGTTCGAGGATCTTGAGGTCTGGCGCGATGCCGCGGGTCGCGGCATCGAAAGCTTGGGCTGAGATGCCTTTGGCAGCGGCTTGGCTGCGCAGGCCGGACAGGCAGGAGCCGAAATCAGCCTGGGCGGAGGCCGGCGTCGCGGCAGCCAGCCCGGCGAGTGCGAGAATCGCGGGAGCAATGAAACGAATCATGCCCCGCAATGTGCAGGCAAATTGGTTAATATTGAGAAACCGGGGCAGGAAGATCCACGAAGCCGCCACCGCAGCTCATCGCGAGGGGAGCGGCTTCTCGAATGGTCGACGCTCAGGCCCAGGGACGCTCGGCGAGCTTCTTCTCGAAGGTGTCGATGGACGAGGCCTTTTCCATGGTGAGGCCGATACCGTCGAGACCGTTGAGGAGGCAGTGCTTGCGGAACGGGTCAATGTCGAACTTGACCGTGCCGCCGTCGGGGCCGCGGATCTCTTGCTTCTCCAGATCGACGGTCAGGGTCGCATTGGCGCCGCGCTCGGCGTCGTCGAAGAGCTTTTCCAGGTCTTCCGGGCTCACCTGGATGGGCAGAATGCCATTCTGGAAGCAGTTGTTGTAGAAGATGTCCGCGAAGCTCGTGGAGATCACGCAGCGGATGCCGAAATCGAGGAGCGCCCAAGGGGCGTGCTCGCGGGACGAACCGCAGCCGAAATTGTCGCCTGCTACGAGGATCTTGGCGTTCCGGTAGGCCGGCTGGTTGAGGGTGAAATCCGGGTTCTCCGAACCGTCCTCCCGATAGCGCATCTCGGAGAAGAGGCCCCTGCCCAGCCCCGTGCGCTTGATCGTCTTCAGGTACTGCTTCGGAATGATCATATCGGTGTCGATATTGATGATCCGCAGCGGCGCCGCGACGCTCTCCAACACAGTGAACTTGTCCATGGTCTTCTCATCCCGAAAAAGGCGTCATGACCGCCATGGCTGTGCTCATATCAAAGCGCCGCGCGGACGACTAGGCCAATGATGGTCGCGGGAGGCGGGAGCGCCGGTTCGATCGCGCCCGCATTCTCTCGGCGAAGCCATCTTCCTCTTGGGCATTAGGCCAATGGAATTCGCGTTATACTGTATAGATTAAATGTTACATGCGCGGATTAGCGCAATGTTAAGAAAAACTTCTTAGAAAGTAGTTCCCATAGCCGGGGGCCACTATGAAGTTCGCGCTGTCTGCACGCCGTTCCAATACCGACTCATTGCTGTTTGCGCTTGAGCGCTCCCTGGCAACGGCGGAGTTTGGGATCGACGGTACCCTTCTGGACGCGAACGAGAACTTCCTGTCCCTGACCGGCTATGCCCTGGCCGAGATCCGGGGCCAGCATCATCGGGTCCTGGTCGAGGAAAGCCAAGGCCTCAGCGAGGACTATAGGGCGTTGTGGGCCGCGCTGAACCGCGGCGAACGCCAAACCTGCGAACATCGCCAAGTGGCCAAAGGCGGGCGGATCAACTGGATTCGAGCAACCTACACGCCGATCCTGGATCGGCGCGGCAATCCGGTCCGCATCGTGGCGCTTGCCATGGATGTCACGGCCGAGAAACGGCAGAGCGCCCATGCGGCAGAGCAGGCCGCCGCCCTCAATCGCTCCCAAGCGGTGGTTCGATTCGGCCTCGACGGAACCGTCCTCGACGCCAACCCGGCGATTCTCGACGCCATGGGCTACCGCCTCGAGGAGGTCAAAGGGCAGCAGCATTGGATGTTCGCAGCGCCGGCCGAGGCGCAGAGCCACACTTACGAGGATTTTTGGAAATCCCTCACGCGCGGCGAAGACCGGTCGGCCGATTACATGGTGTTGGGCCGGGGGGCGCGGGAGGTCTGGTTCCGGGCTACCTACGCCCCGGTCTCCGATGAAAGCGGCCGCCCCTGCGAGATCGTGATGTTCGGAACGGTCATCACGCAGGAGAAAAAGATCGCGACAGATTACGGCGGGCAGGTCGCGGCGATCGACCGGTTGCAGGCCGTAGTCCAGTTCGATCTCTCCGGCAACATCGAGGATGTCAACGACAACTTCCTCAAGGCGGTCGGGTACAGGGCCGAGGAGGTCAAAGGCCAGCACCATTTCATGTTCGTGGACGAAGCCTATGCGGTCAGTCCGGAATACAAGGAGTTCTGGGAAAGGCTCAAGCGAGGCGAGCATTTCTCGGCCGTCTACCAGCGGATCGGCAAAGGCGGCCGCAGCGTCTGGCTCCACGCCTCCTACAATCCGATTCTCGACGCCGGCGGCCAACCGTACAAGGTGGTGAAATACGCCACCGACGTAACGACCAGCATGGAGGCGCGCGCCCGCGCCATCGACGCGGCCGAACAGACCCTCAGCAATGTCTGGACCGCGTCGGCGGCCGCCGAGGAGATGAATGCCTCGATTGCCGAAATCACGGCCCGCATGGGCAGGTCGAAGGCCGCCGTCGACGACATTCATAACCAGGCCCTGACGGCAGACAAATCCACCGGGCAGCTGCGCCAGTCGACGCAGTCCATGGACGACGTCATCCAGCTCATCGCCAAGATCTCCCAGCAGATCAACCTTCTGGCGCTGAACGCGACCATCGAGGCGGCGCGCGCGGGCGAGGCCGGCCGGGGCTTTGCGGTAGTGGCCACCGAAGTCAAGAACCTTGCCAACCAGGCCCATTCAGCCACCACGCGAATTTCCGAACAGATCGCCGCGATGCAGGCGGCGTCGGACGATGTGATCGGAACCCTGGCCTCCATCAGCCAGGGCATCGGGACGGTTCAGACCTTCGTGTCGGAGGCGGCCGGCGCCATCCAGGATCAGAGCCTCGCCACCCAGGACATCGCCGCCAACATGCAGAATGCGGCTGACAAGGTCGCCAACATCAACCGCAGCCTCGACGAGTGGGTGGTTAGTCTGGAGGAGCGTCGTCGCGACCCGCGCCTGCGCACGTTCCAGCAGGCGAAGATCATCCTTCAGGGCGCCGTCGACCCGATCGATTGCATCCTGAGGGACATCTCGGCGGCGGGCGCAAGGGTGGAACTCAAGGGAGACGAGCCGCTGCCCGACCGGTTCAAGTTGCGCATATCAGGCACACGCGGCGAAAAGGACTGCGCGCTCGTTCGCCGAGCCGGCGGAATGGTCAGCATGCGCTTCGTCCAAGATTGACGAGCTTCGCCACACGTTTCACATTCATCGAACGTCTCTGCTGGGGGTTGCAGTTGGATATGTCACTTCGAACGATTCGCTTGTCCTTGGCTGCGATGGCCTTGAGCGTCGCGCTGACGCCGGCCGCGTCCTTCGCGCAGGAAGCTCCTGTCCCTCAGGCGGGCCAGAGCACCGCCGCGGAGCAGGAGCAAACCTCAACGCGGATCGTCCTCGTGGAGTGGCGCATTAAGAAGGGGCGCGAAGCGGAGTTTCTGGAAT
Organism: Microvirga aerophila; assembly: GCF_003332305.1. Classification (GTDB taxonomy): domain Bacteria; phylum Pseudomonadota; class Alphaproteobacteria; order Rhizobiales; family Beijerinckiaceae; genus Microvirga; species Microvirga aerophila. The sequence goes on from NZ_QOIO01000016.1 coordinate 84,216, forward strand.
ACTGGTCGAAACGCGCCACCATTGCGGACCGGTCCGGCCTCGTCGGCGAGTTCCTCAGCCGCGTGGACGATCAGAAGCAGTTTCCCTGGATGGTCTGGAACCTCGATCGCCGCTGGACGACTTACGTGAATGTGGGCTTCTGGCGCAGCGGTGCCGACTTCCAAGAGCAGATCGGCCGCTTCATCGACAACTCGAAGCCCCCGCAGGCCTTCGAGGCGCAGCGGCGGCGCCGCGTGCTCGTGGCGCCTGAACGTTGGCGCGTCGGCGCGTCCCCGTTGCTGCTCTCCGATCACCCGAGCGTTCGTTGACCCCGACGGACCGCTGATCACTTACGCGCCGGCCGGGCAGCTTCGGGCGGCGCATTTCGCGGATGTGGAATCAGCCCTCGCCGGTCGCAGCCTCGATGGCCTCCATGTCGTCGTCCGACAGACCGAAATGGTGGCCGATCTCGTGGACGAGCACGTGGGTGATGATGTGCCCGAGGCTTTCCTCGTGCTCGGCCCAATAATCGAGGATGGGTCGGCGGTAGAGCCAGACCATGTTGGGGAATTGTCCGGTCTGCATCATGCCTCCCCCTTGCGCCAGGCCGATGCCGCGAAACAGCCCGAGTAGGTCGAATGGCGTCTCGCAATCCATCTCCCGCAGGGTGTCGTCGTCGGGAAAGTCATCGATTTTGATGACCACGCCGTCGCAGAGCCGGCGGAAGTCCTCCGGCAGGCGCTCGTAAGCCTCGCCGGCCAGCATTTCGAAATCGGCGAGCGTCGGGGCCTGTAGGTTGGCCAAGTCCGTCGCGTTCTTGTCGGTCAGGGTCTTGTCTCTCATGGGCTCACAAAAGGCGCAGTTGCACCGCGAGCCATAGGGCGAGGACCACCACGCCCACAAGGGAAAGCGCGCGGCCGATGCGCCGTCCCCACAACTCGATGGGATCCGTGCCGCCATGCTCATCTTGGCCGATCGCGTCCTTGCCGGCAAAATGATCCTGAACCCGGTGGCTCATGCGCGCGAGCGACGAGGAACCCACCGTTTCCGCATCGCGCCGGACGCCTTCCAGCGCCTCGCGGGCTTCCCGGTCCTGTTCGCTCATCATCGGATCTCCTGGCGCATGGCGCTTCGAAAGGGGCGCGGGTTTTTCAGGCGCAAACGATGCGCTGGTGTCTGTTTAATCCTGCTTAACCACGGAGCGCAAACTGAACGGACCATTCGGAACGGGTTCAGGTTCCTAGCGTTAAGCTCCGGACATTCATTCTCACGATGAGGCTATGATGCGTAAGTTTCTGACGATCCTGGCGACAGCCGGGCTGGTGGCTTTCGGTTCGGGCGCGGCTTCGGCCCAAGAGTTCAATGTGCGTATAGGCGGCAGCGATCATGGCCGTCACCATGTGGTTCGCGAAGTCCGCGAGCGCCCCTCTGTGTCCCGTCATGTGATCGAGCGCCGGATCGTGCGCCCCGCCCGCACCCGCACCGTATGCCGGACCGTGATCCGCGAGCGCGTGCGCGGCAACGGCGTTGTGGTCCGTCGTCCGACCGAGGTCTGCCGTCAGGTTGTGGCCGGGCGTCGCGTCTACGTCGACTAAGTTTGGAAGACCCCAAGTAGAAAGGGCGGCGACCTCACCGGTCGCCGCCCTTTTTCATTTCGTTCCGGGAGGGCTTACTTCCAGGTGCGAATGTCCACGAAGTGGCCGGCAATCGCGGCGGCCGCCGCCATGGCGGGCGAGACCAGATGGGTGCGGCCCTTGAAGCCCTGACGGCCCTCGAAGTTGCGGTTCGACGTGGAGGCGCAGCGCTCGCCGGGAGCGAGACGGTCCGCGTTCATGGCCAGGCACATGGAGCAGCCGGGCTCGCGCCAGTCGAAGCCGGCTTCCTTGAAGATCTTGTCGAGACCCTCGGCCTCCGCCTGCATCTTCACGATGCCGGAGCCAGGCACGATCATGGCATTGACCGATGGATTCACCGTGCGGCCCTCGACGATCTTTGCGACTTCGCGCAGGTCCTCGATGCGGCCGTTGGTGCACGAGCCGATGAAGACGCGGTCGAGGGTGATGTCGGTGATCTTGGTGCCGGGCTGGAGACCCATGTATTCCAGCGCGCGCCACTTGGAGCGACGCTTGTTCTCGTCCTGGATGTCGTCCGGGTTCGGCACCGCGCCCGCCACCGAGATCACGTCCTCGGGGCTCGTGCCCCAGGTGACGATGGGCGGCAGGTTGGCGGCATCGAGCCGGATCTCCGAGTCGAAATAAGCGCCGTCGTCCGACTTCAGGCTTTCCCAGTAGCGCACCGCCGCGTCCCAGGCCTCGCCCTTGGGCGATTTGGGACGATTCTTGAGATACGCATAGGTCTTCTCGTCGGGAGCCACCATGCCGGCGCGGGCACCGCCCTCGATGGACATGTTGCAGATGGTCATCCGGCCTTCCATCGACAGGGAGCGAATGGCCTCGCCCGCATATTCGATCACGTGGCCGGTGCCGCCCGCGGTGCCGATCTCGCCGATGATGGCCAGGATGATGTCCTTGGCGGTGACGCCGGCGGGCAGCTGCCCGTCCACGGTCACGCGCATGTTCTTGGCCTTCTTCTGGATCAGCGTCTGCGTCGCGAGCACGTGCTCGACCTCCGACGTGCCGATGCCGTGGGCGAGCGCCCCGAAGGCCCCGTGGGTCGAGGTGTGGCTGTCGCCGCACACGATGGTCATGCCCGGCAGCGTAAAGCCCTGCTCGGGACCCACCACGTGGACGATGCCCTGGCGGGTGTCGAGTTCGTTGTAGTACTCGACGCCGAAGTCACGGGCGTTCTGGGCCAGGGTCTCGACCTGCACGGCCGATTCCGGATCCTCGATGCCGTGGGAGCGGTCGGTGGTGGGAACGTTGTGATCGACCACCGCCAGGGTCTTGTTGGGCTGGCGCACCTTGCGGCCGGTGAGGCGCAGGCCTTCGAAAGCCTGCGGGCTCGTGACCTCATGGACGAGGTGGCGGTCGATATAGAGAAGGCACGTCCCGTCCGCCTGCTGATCGACGACGTGGTCGTCCCAGATCTTGTCGTAGAGAGTACGGGCGTTGGCCATTGTTCCAATCCGATGATGAAAGGGTTGTCTGGTGTTTAGCGGGTCTCAAACGTCATGAAAAGATGTCCTGACGGCGCACAGGTTTGAAAGCATCGCATAGCTGGCAGGCCCGGACGCCCAACAAACGACTGTGCCGGCTAGCGCGAAGCTTGCCCTGATATGCAAAAAGCGCGGCCGGGACCGCGCTTTCCAAACTGCCGTGCAGGCGGGACGCCTTACTCGGCGGCGGCCGGAGCCTTCTCCTGGCGGTCAGCGCGCTCGGCGATACGGGCGGACTTACCGCGACGGTCGCGCAGGTAGTAGAGCTTCGCGCGGCGGACGGCGCCACGGCGCACGACCTTGATGGAATCGATGTTCGGGGAGTGGACCGGGAACACGCGCTCGACGCCTTCGCCGTAGGAGATCTTGCGGACCGTGAAGCTCTCCTGGAGGCCGCCGCCGGACCGGGCGATGCAGACGCCTTCATAGGCCTGCACGCGGGAGCGCTCGCCTTCCTTGACCTTCACGTTGACGATCACGGTGTCGCCGGGCTGAAAATCGGGAATCGTCTTGCCGAGCTTGGCGATCTGTTCCTGCTCGAGCTGCTGAATGATGTTCATGGTCAATACTCCTGCCGTTGCGTGGCCCTGAGCAATCTCAAAACCCGCGGGATTTCGGCGTCCTGTTGTGATTTAGACGGCGGCCTATATCCGAATTCGCGGCCTTTGTCGAGCGGGGTTTGGCGTTTGATCAGCGCCCGCGCCCTGCTTCCTGTCATCCCGGACGCTGCAGGCGAGCCGGGATCGCCTGCAGGATAAAGCGCCGATCTCGTCGAGCGATCCCGCGTTCCGCTACGCAGCCCCGGGATGACGAGGGAGGATCAAGGCTCCAGCAGATCCGGCCTTCTTTCCCGCGTGATGCGCTCCGACTCCTCCCGCCGCCACCGGTCGATGGCCGCATGGTTGCCGTTGAGGAGCACCTCGGGGATGGTGCGCCCCTCCCATTCGCGGGGGCGCGTGTAATGCGGGTATTCGAGGCGGTTCGACTCGAAGCTCTCCTCCGTGCCGGAGGCCTCCTTGCCCATGACTCCCGGCAGAAGCCGCACGCAGGCATCCAGCAGCACGAAGGCCGCCATCTCGCCGCCCGAGAGCACGTAGTCGCCGATGGAGACTTCCTCCAGCCCCCTGCCCTCGATCACCCGCTCGTCCACGCCCTCGAACCGGCCGCAGACGATGACGACGCCAGGACCCGCCGCAAGCTCACGCACCCGATCCTGGCGAAGCGGCTTGCCGCGCGGGGTCATGAGAAGCTTCGGGCGCGGATCGCCTTCGGGCACGTTGGCGTCGATGGCTTGGCTGAGCACATCGCAGCGGAGCACCATGCCGGGACCACCCCCGGCCGGCGTGTCGTCAACGGTGCGATGACGGCCCAGGCCATGGTCGCGGATGTTCTTCGCCGTCAGGCTCCACACGCCCCGCGCGAGCGCATCGCCCGACAAGGACATGCCGAGAGGGCCTGGAAACATGTCGGGATAGAGCGTGAGGATCGTGGTCGCAAAGGTCACGCCTCGTCCTCGGGATTCGGCTCGGGCTTGGCAGGCTCAAAGAAACCCTCGGGCAGCGCGACCACGACGCGCTTTTGCCCGACATCCACCACCGGCACGAAGTCCTTGGTGAAGGGCAGGAGTGCGGTCGCTCCATGCGGCAGGGGGGCGATTTCCAACAGGTCGCCGCCGCCGTAATTGGGCACGTTCACGATGGTGCCGATCGCCCGGCCGGTCTCGTTCTGGACCGGCAGCCCGATCAGGTCGGCGAGCAGGAACTCGTCCTCGTCCTCGGGAGGCGGGAGCTTGTCGCGTTCAAGGTAGAGTTCGACCCGGTTGAGGGCCTCGGCGGCCTCCCGGGAAATGACGCCCTCGACCTGTGCGATGAGGATGTCGGGCGCGCCGCCAGGGGCCTGGCGGACGTTTCTCTTGATCTGAAATTTTCGGCCATTCGCCGCCGTGAGCGGGCCGTAAGCGGCGATCGCGAGCGGATCGCCCGTATGGGATTTCAGCCGCACCTCGCCTTTGAGGCCATGGGCGCGGCCGAACTCGCCGACGAGGACGAGATCGTCCCGCACCGACGTGGTTAACCCTCCTCCCCCTTGTGGGGAAGAGATGGGGGACGGTGTGTCAGCACCACGGTCTGAAGTCTTGGTGCTCACACCCCCACCCGCCGCTGGCGCGGACGCCCTCCCCGCAAGGGGGAGGGAGGAAGGGGAGCGCCGGTTGGAGCGCTCCTTCTTCATGGTGTTTACGCAGCCTCGCCTTCGGCCGAAGCAGCAGCCTTGGCGGCAGCGCGCTCCTGGGCCTTCTTGCCCGGGACGGCCTTCTGCGGGTTGTTGCGCGGCGAGCGCTTGATGAGGCCGGCGGCGTCCAGGAAGCGCAGGACGCGATCGGTCGGCTGGGCGCCCTTGGCGAGCCAGGCCTGGATCTTGTCGGTCTCGAGGGTGACGCGGGTGGCGTCATCCTTCGGCTTCATCGGGTCGTAGGTGCCGACCTTCTCAATGAAGCGGCCATCGCGCGGGGAACGCGCGTCGGCAACGACGATGCGGTAGTAGGGACGCTTCTTGGCGCCACCACGGGTCAGACGGATCTTCAGGGACATTCGGTTTCTCCTTTAAACTGTCCTTCGATCGAAACTCTCATCGTCACTCCCAAGAAAGCGGGAACCCATAACCACCGCCGGCGCCAAACCTGGAACCACCGTGGTCATGGATCCCGGGCTGCGCTGCCGCGGTCCCGGGATGACGGCGAACTTTAAAAATTCACTTCTTCTTGCCTCCGAACGGGAAGCCGCCGATCCCGGGCAGACCCGGGATCTTGCCGCCGCCGAGGCCCGGAAGGCCCGGCACGCCCTTGGGCATCTGCGGCAGGCCGCCGCCGGCGCCGCCGGGGAAGTCGGGCAGCTTGCCGCCCATCTGCTTCTGCAGGGCCTCGATCTGCTCCGGGGTCGGCTGGGGCATGCCGCCCGCGCCGCCGCCAAGGCCGAACATCTTGCCGAGCGCGCCGGCCATGCCCTTGCCCTTGCCGCCGCCCATCACCCTCATGACGTCGGCCATCTGCCGGTGCATCTTGAGGAGCTTGTTGACCTCCTCGACCTTGGCGCCCGCGCCCGAGGCGATGCGCTTCTTGCGCGACGCCTTGAGGATGTCGGGATTGCGGCGCTCGGCCGGGGTCATGGAATCGATGATGGCGCGCTGGCGCTTGATGATGCGGTCGTCAATGTTGGCGTTTTCGAGCTGTGCCTTCATCTTGGCCACGCCCGGCAGCATGCCGAGCATGCCCCCGATGCCGCCGATCTTTTCCATTTGACTGAGCTGGTCGCGCAGGTCCTCGAGATCGAACTTGCCCTTGCGCATCTTGTCGGCCATGCGCTGGGCCTGCGCCTGGTCGAAGTTCTCGGCCGCCTTCTCGACGAGCGACACGATATCGCCCATGCCGAGGATGCGGTTGGCCACGCGCGAGGGGTGGAACTCCTCGAGCGCATCGACCTTCTCGCCCGTGCCGATGAGCTTGATCGGCTTGCCCGTCACAGCGCGCATGGAGAGCGCCGCCCCGCCGCGGGCATCGCCGTCCATGCGGGTGAGCACGATGCCGGTGACGCCCAACCGCTGATCGAAGGCGCGCGCGGTATTGACCGCGTCCTGGCCGGTGAGCGCATCGGCCACCAGCAGCACCTCGTGCGGGCCGGTGGCGGCCTTCACCTCGGCGGCCTCGGTCATCATGGCTTCGTCCACGGTGACGCGGCCGGCGGTGTCGAGCATCACTACGTCGTAACCGCCCAGGCGCGCCGCATCCATGGCGCGCCGGGCGATCTGCACGGCGGACTGGCCTGCCATGATGGGAAGCGTGTCGACGCCCACCTGCTTGCCGAGCACCGCCAGCTGCTCCATGGCGGCAGGCCGGCGAGTGTCGAGGGAGGCGAGCAGCACCCGGCGCTTGTCCCGGTCGGTCAGGCGCTTGGCGATCTTGGCCGTGGTGGTGGTCTTGCCAGAGCCCTGGAGGCCGACCATGAGGATCGGCACCGGCGGGGCGGCGTTGAGGTCGATGACCTCCGCATCGGCGCCCAGCATCTCGACGAGTTGGTCGTGAACGATCTTGACCACCTGCTGGCCGGGCGAGACCGATTTCACAACCTCGGCGCCGACCGCACGGGCCCGCACCTTATCGGTGAAGGAGCGCACCACCTCGAGGGCCACGTCCGCCTCGAGCAGGGCGCGTCGCACTTCGCGCAGGGCTGCGTTCACGTCCTCCTCGGTCAGCGCGCCGCGGCGCGTGAGACCATTGAGGATGTTGGAAAGTTTATCGGAAAGGCCCTCGAACATGATTATTCAATTCCTTTCGCGAGGAGCGGCACGTCGCGATCCGCGATGGCCTTGTCGAAATGAGCGGTGGCGGCCTCGAACTTGTCGCGGCAGCCCGGATTACAGAAGCCGACGACCTCGCCGCGATAGCGGGTGAGCGAATCCGCCGCGATCGGCTTTGCCGACCACGGGCAGGTCTCGTTGACCGCGTCTTCTATGCGCAAGGTGTCTTTCGACATTCGTTTCATCCTCTTCCGTCATGGCCGCACTTGGTTCACGGCCATCCACGTCTTTCAAGCTCAAGGGCAAAGGCGTGGACGACCGGGACAAGCCCGGTCATGACCCGTAGGGAAAGCTCCAAATGGAAGCGCGCCCGAGGGCGCATCGCGCTGTCGGGCGTTGACCTCCAGCCTCTCAGGGCTGGGCGGCGGCTCACATGGGCTCGCTCTACAGATTTACGGGCAGGACGTAAGAGTAAAACGCGGCGAAGTCAAGGAAAGAGCAAGCAATGAGGACTTGCAGGTTGGGCCCCGACCCTTGCCGATTGGATTTCGACACCCCACGCTTAAGGTCTCTCCGGGAAGATTTTTCATGAACCGCCGTACTCTTCTCAAAGCCTTGAGCCTCCCTGCCTTGGCCGCCGCCGGCACGTTCGGCTGGATCGCCGCCGCGCGGGCAAAGAACGCCTATTACGAGGGCCCGGTCTCGGATCATTTCGACGGGGTGCGGTTCTTCTCCCCCGGTCAGCCGCAGGACAAGGGGCTCACCGAGCTCCTGCGCTGGCAGCTCGGCGGGGGCCGCAAGGACTGGCCGGAGAGTTTTCCGAGCCCCTTTCGCGACAAGCCCCCGGCATCGGTGGAAGGCCTGCGTGTCGCGCTGATCGGCCACGCCTCCTTCTTGATTCAGGTGGCCGGCATCAACATCCTGACCGATCCGGTCTTCGCCGAGCGGGCAAGCCCCGTCTCCTTCGCGGGACCCAAGCGCGTCAACGAGCCAGGCATCGCCTTCGACGACCTGCCGCCGATCCACGTGGTGCTGATCACCCACAACCACTACGACCACCTCGATCTCGGCACGATCGACAGGCTGTGGCGGCGCAACCGTCCGCGCGTCATCGCGCCGCTCGGCAATGATGCGATCATCCGGGCCGAGTATCCCGACATCGCGGTCGAGACCCGGGACTGGGGCCAGTCCGTCGATCTCGGCGACGGCGTTACGGCCCATCTGGAGCCCGCCTATCACTGGTCGGCGCGGGGCATGAACGACCGGCGCATGGCGCTCTGGTGCGCCTATGTGCTCACCACGCCCGCAGGCGTCATCTACCACATCGGCGATACGGGCTTCGGCGACGGCCAGATCTTCCACCGGGTCAAGGAGCGCTTCGGCCAGCCTCGCCTCGCGCACCTGCCCATCGGGGCTTATGAGCCGCGCTGGTTCATGAAGCCCCAGCACATGAACCCGGACGACGCGGTGCGGGCGCTTACGATTCTCGGAGCCGAGCAGGCGCTGGGCCACCACTGGGGCACGTTCCGCCTCACCAACGAGGGTGTCGAGGAGCCGGTGCAGGAGTTGGAGACGGCGCTCAGGGCTGCGGATGTTTCACCTGAACGCTTCCGGGCGCTGCGGCCGGGAGAGGCTTGGGACGCCGCGCCTCAATCCTGAGGCGGCCCTTACTCCTTTGGCTGAACGTAGATGTTCACCTTGAGATTGGTGTCCTGTGCATCCGTGAGATCGGTTACGTATTCCTCGATGAACACATCCTTTGAGACGATGTCCTTCGCATCGAGATAGGCGGTAATCGTCTCATAGGTGCCGTCGATCTCGTCGTAGGCGTCCTCGTGGATGAAGCGGAAGGACTTGCCCTCGGGGGTCTTCCCGAATTTGATCTCAGGCGTGAGCTCGCTCTTTCCCTCAGGGGCCTGGGCGATGGGAATCATCGCCTCGTAGCGGAAGCCTGCGTCGTCCGTATGGACGAAGACCGTCAGCGGCCGGCCGGTGGGCGCGATGCCGGCTTTCTTGAGCTCGGTCTCGATCTTGGCGAAGGCGTTCTTCAGGTTGGTGAAACCATCATCCCATGTGCTCGTGCCCTGGAGCACCACGGTGGGCTTCGCTACGAGCACGCCCTCGTCCACGTTGGTGGGATCGCCCGGATTGGGAAACAGCGTCGAGCGTCCGGCCGCCACGGGAGCCGGAGCCGTTTGCGCCGGGGCGGGAGTCGCCGGGGTTTCAGCCTGGGGAGCAGGCGTGGGGCTCGGCACCTGAGCCTGCGGCGCGGGTTGATCGTTCGAGGGCGCCGGGGGCGTGACGGGAGCCGGCGCAGGCGTCTCTACGCCCGCCGGAGGCGCAGCAGGCGCGGGCGGCGTCTGCGCCAGGGCTAAAGCCGGAACGAAAGCGAGGAGGACGAACAGACAAGAAGGCACTCGCATGAAGAGCTCACCGGCGAATCAGGAGGGAGGTTGTTGTGTAACAGCATAGGAGGCTTTTTTCGGGGCCGCGAGATTGTCCTGTGCGGAATTCACGCAGCGCAACCGGCCGGCATTTGACCGGAAAGTGGGTGGCATGGAAAGTCCTGTTGAAACGGCCGCAATCCTTGCCGATCCTCGATCGCGGCAGGTCTTCAGGATGTTCCCGAAACAGCGTCAGGCCCAAGGCCGGTCAGGACAGATGGACGACTTTTTGATCTTCGCCTTGATCGGCTTCATGGCCCAGCTGGTGGATGGGGCGCTGGGAATGGCGTTCGGAGTCCTGTCGACCACGAGCCTGCTTGCCTTCGGTGTGCCGCCCGCCACCGCCAGCGCCGTCACCCACGTGACCGAGATCTTCACCACGGCGGCCTCCGGCACATCTCATATCGTCCACCGCAACGTGAACTGGCGCCTCGTGGCGCGCCTGGCTCCCGCCGGGATGATCGGCGGCGCGGCAGGCGCGTTCATCCTGTCCAACGTCGATGGCAAATTCATCGAGCCTTTCGTGTCGGCCTATCTGGCGGGCATCGGGTTCTACATCCTGTTCAAGGCCATCGGCCCCTTGTGGCCTCGCGAGGTCAAGGACCGGATCGTGCCCTGGATCGGAGCCGGTGGAGGCCTCCTGGACGCCATGGGCGGCGGCGGATGGGGCCCCATCGTGACCGGCTCGCTGATCGGGCGGGGCCACGCCCCCCGGCAGGTGATCGGCTCCACCAACCTGACGGAATTTCTCGTCACCAGCGTCATCTCGGCCACCTTCATCCTGTCCTTAGGGTGGTCGGAGCTGAGCTCGGCCTCCGGCCTGATCCTCGGCGGCGTGATCGCCGCGCCCCTGGGCGGGTTTCTGGTGAGCCGGATCCCGACGCGCCCTCTCATGATCGGGGTTGGGATCATCATCGTGGTGACCAGCATCCCGCGGATCTTCTAGGATTGCCGCGAAGGTCGCACGGCACCCCCCTCGCGGAACGGCTAGTTTTGGGCCATATAGCCCCCATGAGCGCCCTATCGAACAGCCGTTTCCTGAAGATGAACGGTCTCGGCAACGAGATCACCGTGCTTGACCTGCGCGGCACCTCCCTGCTGGTCAGCGCGGAGGAAGCGCGCGCCATCGCGGCCGATCCGCGTTCGCGCTTCGACCAGCTGATGGTGCTGCACGATCCGGTCACGCCCGGCACGGATGCCTTCATGCGCATCTACAACACGGACGGCTCGGAATCGGGCGCCTGCGGCAATGGCACCCGCTGCGTGGCCTGGGCCATGGTGGCGGACCCTGTCATGAGCCGCCTGGTCGGGAACGGCCTCGTGCTGGAAACGAAGGCAGGCCTTCTGCCGGTGGAGCGCGTCTCGGATACGGTGTTCACCGTCGACATGGGTCCGCCGCGCCTCGCCTGGAACGAAATCCCCCTTCGCGATCCCTATCCGGACACGCGAGCCATCGCGGTGGAAACCCGCCTTGCGGAAGCGCCCGAGCTTCAACGGCCGTCCGCGGTCAGCATGGGCAATCCGCACGCGATCTTCTGGGTCAAGGACGCGCAGGCCTATGACCTGAGGGCCATCGGTCCCAAGCTCGAGCACGACCCGGTATTTCCCGAGCGCGCCAACATTTCGCTCGCTCAAGTTGTCGATCCCGGACACGTGGTGCTGCGGGTCTGGGAGCGCGGCGCGGGCCTGACGCGCGCCTGCGGCTCCGCCGCCTGCGCCACTCTCGTAGCAGGCGTCCGCAAGGGCCTGACCGACCGGCGCGCCACCCTCTCGCTGCCTGGCGGCGATCTCCTGATCGAATGGCGCGAGACCGACGATCACGTGCTCATGACCGGGCCGACCGAGCTGGAGCATGAGGGCGCCTTCTCGCCCGCCCTGTTCAAGGGCGCTGCCTGATGGGAGTCGAAGTCGTCACCTTTGGCTGTCGGCTCAACATTGTCGAGTCCGAGACCATGCAGCGCCACGCGGAGGAGGCGGGGCTGGGTGACGTGGTCATCGTCAACACCTGCGCGGTGACGGCGGAGGCGACTCGGCAGGCGCGCCAGTCCATCCGCCGCATCGCCCGCGATAAGCCGGGCGCCCGCATTGTTGTGACGGGCTGCGCCGCGCAGGTGGAGCCCGAGACCTTCGCGGCCATGCCCGAGGTAGCCAAGGTTCTGGGCAACGACGACAAGATGAAGGCCCAGACCTGGGGCTCTCTGCGCGATTTCGGCATTGGCGTGAGCGAAAAGATCCTCGTCAACGACATCATGGCCGTAAAGGAAACCGCGCAGCATCTCATCGATGGCCTGCGCGGCCATACCCGCGCCTTCGTACAGGTGCAGAATGGCTGCGACCACCGCTGCACCTTCTGCATCATCCCGTATGGTCGGGGCAATTCCCGCTCGGTCCCCATGGGCGCGGTGGTCGATCAGGTGCGTACCCTCGTGGAACATGGCTCCCGGGAGGTGGTGCTGACCGGCGTCGACATCACGAGCTATGGCAAGGATTTACCAGGCGAGCCCAAGCTCGGCGCGCTAGTGAAAGGCATCCTGCGACATGTGCCCGAGCTGGAGCGGCTTCGCATATCGTCCATCGATTCGGTGGAGGCCGATGACGATCTTTTGGACTCCATCGCGGGCGAGCATCGGCTGATGCCGCACCTGCACCTCTCGCTGCAGGCCGGCGACGACATGATCCTCAAGCGCATGAAGCGCCGGCACCTGCGCGACGACGCGATCCGCTTCTGCGAGGAGGTGCGCCGTTTGCGTCCCGACATGGTGTTCGGCGCGGACATCATCGCGGGCTTTCCCACCGAGACCGAGGAGATGTTTTCCCGCTCCCTCGACATCGTCGAGGAATGCGGCCTGACGCATCTTCACGTCTTCCCCTTCTCGCCCCGTCCCGGCACCCCCGCCGCGCGCATGCCGCAGGTTTCCCGCGACGTAGTCAAGGACAGGGCGCGCCGCCTGCGTGAAAAGGGCGAAGCCGCGCTGGTGAAGCATCTCGATGCGGAGGTTGGCGCGCGCCGCAACGTGCTGATCGAACTGAACCAGATCGGCCGCACGGAAGCTTTTACGCCGGTTCGTTTCACATCGCCCGTGAAGCGCGGCGATCTGCGGCCCGTAACCATCGCCGGGCATAACGGGCGCGAGCTTTTGGCAGCGTGACGCTCTTACACCCTCTCCCGGATGGGAGAGGGCAAAACCCTCACCCCTGCCCTCTCCCATCCGGGAGAGGGAGGTCCATTCCGCAGGCCGCCACGCGCTCCCGCATATGCTCCGGCACGGGCGCCTCCACGGCGATCGGTGCCTTCTTCGGATAGAGCGGCACCGTCACGCTTCTGGCGTGCAGGTGGAGTCCCGGGCCGCCGAACCGGGGAGCGGTGCCGTAGATAGGATCGCCGAGGATCGGCCAGCCGGAGGCCTGGCAATGGACACGCAGCTGGTGGGTGCGCCCTGTGACGGGGCGCAGTTCGAGGAGCGTGAGGCCCTCGTTGCGTCCCAGCGCCCGCCATTTCGTCAGGGACGGCTGCCCCTTTGGGTCGACCTTCATCCACCAGCCGCGATCCGGCGATTTCGGCGCGAGGGCCAGATCAATCTCCCCCTCGTCCCCGGCTGGTCCGCCCTCGACCACGGCCCAGTAGACCTTGTCGACCTCGTTTTTCTTGAAAAGCTCGTTGAGCCGGGCGATGGCCTTGGGGTGGCGGCCTAGGATGAGACAGCCGGACGTGTCCTTGTCGAGGCGGTGCGCGGTTTCCGGGCGGCGCGGGAGGCCGAACCGCAGGGCGTCGAGATAATGGGTCAGGGTCTCGCCGCCTTTCGGCCCCGGATGCACCGGCAGACCGGCGGGTTTGTCGATCACGAGCATCAGGGCATCGCGATACAGCACCTTCGACACTATCTCTTCCGCATTCATGAAGCCTCGGCTATCGAGGCCGGACGCTCAAGGCAAGCAGCAAACAAGAGGCGAGACGGAAAAACCCATGGCAGAGACAAAGCCCGACAAGCCCGGATTCCTGTCCCGCCTCTTCGGACGCAAGGCCGAGCCTGCCCCGCTGGCAGAGCCGGCCCCGCTGGTCGAACCGACCGCGCCGATCGAGCAGGCCACACCGGCGGAGCAGCCCGCAAGCGCTGAACCTGCATCTGCGAGTGAGTCGGCCCCTCAGCCCGAGCAAGCTGCCCCGGCGGCGGTGCAGCGCGCCCATGGCGAGCCGGAGGCCATGCCCTCCCCGCCCGTGAGCGCGGCCGACGATCTGGTGGCCGCGCCTCCAACGGTGACGACTGCGTCTCCCGATACGCCTGACGAGCGCAAGACCCCGGTGGAGCTCGCCGGAGCCGATCTTCAGCCGATCGAAGGGCTTGATCCCGAGGGCGGTGGGCCGAAGGAGCCCATTCCACGACCCGCGCCCGAACCGGAGCCGACGCCTCCTCCTGCGGAGCCTCTCCCGGCCACAGCCGCGCCCTCCGAGAATCGCGGCTGGTGGCAGCGGCTTACCGAGGGCATGCGCCGCACCTCGTCGTCCCTGTCGGAGAGCGTCACAGGCCTGTTCACCAAGCGCAAGCTGGATGACGCGACCCTGGAGGAGCTGGAGGATGCGCTGATCCGAGCCGATCTCGGCGTGCCGACCGCCATGCGGATCACCGAGGCGATCTCGTCGGGCCGCTACAACAAGGAGGTTTCGCCCGCCGAGGTGAAGGCCATCCTGGCCGGCGAGGTAGAAAAGACCCTTGCGCCCGTTGCCCGCTCCCTCACCATCGACCGCGGGAAAAAGCCCTTCGTGATCCTCATGGTCGGCGTCAACGGCGCAGGAAAAACCACGACCATCGGCAAGTTGACTCAGAAGTTCCGCAGCCAGGGCCTGAAGGTGATGCTGGCCGCCGGCGACACCTTCCGGGCCGCCGCCATCGAACAGCTCAAAGTCTGGGGCGAACGCGTAGGCGCGCCGGTCATCACCCGACCGCAGGGGTCCGACGCGGCGGGCTTGGCGTTCGACGCGCTCCAGGAAGCCAGGGCCAACGGCACGGACGTGCTCCTCATCGACACCGCGGGCCGCCTCCAGAACAAGGCAGGCCTCATGGCCGAGCTGGAAAAGATCGTGCGCGTCCTGAAGAAGCAGGACGAGACCGCGCCCCACGCGACCCTTCTGGTGCTCGACGCCACCGTGGGCCAGAACGCACTGAGCCAAGTAGAGCTGTTCCAGAAGGTCGCCGGCATCACGGGCCTCGTCATGACCAAGCTCGACGGCACGGCGCGCGGCGGCATCCTGGTGGCGCTCGCGGCCAAGTTCGGCCTGCCGGTTCACTTCATCGGCGTGGGCGAAGGCGTGGACGATCTGGAGCCTTTTGCCGCCCGGGATTTCGCTCGGGCGATCGCCGGGCTAGAAGAGACCGCATGACACAACAAAAGCGCCTCCCGCCCCTCCTGAAGCTCGCCCTCGAACTCGGACCCCTGGTCCTGTTCTTCCTGACCAACGCCTATGCGGATCGGTTCGGATACGCGGACAACCAGCGCATCTATGCGGCCACGGGCCTCTTCGTGATCGCGACCCTTGCGGCGCTCACCGTGAACTATGCGCTGATCCGCAAGCTGCCGATCATGCCCATGGTGTCGGCCGTGGTGGTCGTGGTGTTCGGCGGGCTGACGCTGGCGCTGCAGAATGACGTGTTCATCAAGCTCAAGCCCACCATCGTGAACACGATGTTCGGCATCATCCTGCTCGGCGGCCTCTATTTCCGCAAGCCGCTCTTGGCCATCGTGCTCGACAGCATGTTCGAGCTGACGGAAGAGGGCTGGCGAAAGCTCACCTTCCGCTGGGCCCTGTTCTTCTTCGCGCTCGCGATTCTCAACGAGATCGTCTGGCGCACTCAGACCACGGATTTCTGGGTGAGCTTCAAGGTCTTCGGCATCATGCCGCTCACGATCCTCTTCGCGCTGGCCCAGACGCCGCTGCTGCTGCGCCACGACATGAGCAAGAAGGACGAGGAGACGGCCGGCAGCGGGGCTTGAGAGCCCGTCTCATCCCTCCGACCTCATCCCGAGGAAGGCCGTAGGGCCTGTCTCGAAGGATGTTCCAGAGAGCAATGGAAACACCCTCGTGCTTCGAGGCGGTTCGCCCCTCAGCATGAGGGCTGTGGAAGCCGATCCATCTTGAGCCGCACAGAGGGACGGCGCGACCTATTCGGCGGCGGCTTTCGGGTGTGGCCGCATCAGCACGATCTTGCGGGTGACGCCGCGAAGGGGCTCGTGCTCCACTTCGGCCCAGAACGCGTCCTCGCCCGCCGCCGTGATGGCGTCCCACGAGGCGAGCATGTCGCAATTGGCTGTTTTCGTCGCCTGCTCGATGCGGGCCGCCGTGTTGACGGTCTCCCCCAGCACGGTGAATTCCAGCCGGTCCTCGTCGCCCACCACGCCGCAGAACACCTCGCCCCGGTGAATGCCGATCCCGATCCGCACTGGCGGATCGAACTCGCGCTTGGCGTTCCACCGGTCGATGAGGTCGAGGAGGGTGCGGCCGCAGGCGAGCGCCCGTGCCGTGTCGTCGGGCTTTTCCGTCGGCACCCCGAACAGGATGAGCGCGCCGTCGCCGGTGAACTTGTCGATGATGCCCCCGTGCTTGGCGGCGGCCTGCAGCACCCGGCGGCGGAACGACGTGATGAAGATGGCGAGCCGGGTCGGGTCGATGTTCTCGCCGAAGCCGGACGATGCCCGGATGTCCACGAACATCAGCGTCACCGGGATGCGCCGTCCGGTGCGCAGGGACGTGAAGGCCCGCTCTGACAGGATGGGCGCAAGCTCGCGCGGCAGATAACGGGTGAGGTTGAGCCGCAGGGTGGTCTCCCGCACGGCGCGCTCGAGCATGAGCCGGCCCTGACGCACCACGAGGTACAGGATCAGCGACACGGTCAGCACCATGACGATGCGCACCATGTTGGTCTGCCAGGTGAAGGCTCCGAGCATGCCGGAGATGTGCTGTCTCACTTCGTCGGGGCTGGGCTCGCCTCCCGAAAAGGCGATGATCGAGAGCCCGATCACATAAACCCCACCCACGAAGGCCTGCAGTCGCGGCTGGTAGTGGATCGCCGTCGCCGCCATGATGATGGGCATCACCCAGACCACCGGATACACGGCGAACAGGCTGCCGGGGATGTCCAAACTCCAGCGGTTGAACGCCAGGGTGCCCAGGATCAGCAGAGCGTCGAGAACCGCCGTGATGGCCGGCAATTTATCGACGAACATGCGCCGGGACGCCATCCAGGTGGTGGCCCATCCCACCGCGCCGAACACCAGCAGGGCGGCTTTCGCGGCCTGAATCTGCTTCAACGCGAACGGACTCGTGATCGTGTCGCTGAGCTGCACCGCCAGAACGGCCAGGAACAGAATGGCCGCAATGGCGATTCGCGCCTGGCCGGCCCGCCGCAGGGCCGCTATGTCCGCCTCGCGGATGAGGCGATGCGTGGCGTCGCTGATCAGATATCGGGACCGCAATTGGCGGATCGACGTCAGGGCGGTTGACAGGCGGGGGCGAAGGAGCACGGGTTCTTTTCGCGTTGGAGCCGGTTTAAAGAAGGCGGGACGAAGCCCGCGCCGAAAGATGTAATATCGATGACCGTGATGTCTCAAGCCATCGAAATCTACGTGGACGCCGATGCCTGCCCGGTCAAAGCCGAGGTGTACCGGGTGGCGGAGCGCCACCGGGTCAAGGTTTTCGTGGTGGCCAACAGCTTCATGGCGGTTCCAAACGATCCCCTGATCGAGCGCGTGGTGGTGAGCGCCGGCTTCGACGCGGCCGACGACTGGATCGCCGAGCGGGCAAAGCGGGGCTGCATTGTCATCACGGCCGACATTCCCCTGGCCCACCGCTGCGTGAGCGCGGGCGCGGACGTGATCGGCCCCACGGGCCGCCCCTTCACGGAAGCCTCCATCGGCATGGCGCTCGCCACCCGCAACCTCATGGAGGACCTGCGCGCCATGGGCGACGTGTCAGGCGGCCCGAAGCCGTTCTCGGCCAAGGACCGTTCGGCCTTTCTCTCCGCGCTCGATCTGGCGATCGTGCGGCTCAAGCGGGCGGGGTTTGGTCAACCTGAATAGATGATGCTTGGGAAACCCCAATCCAGAGATCAGGCCGGTAGTATCTAATCGCGCTCAGAATTTCTGAGTGGGGTGCTTTGAAGAAGGCTCTCGTGTAGAGAAACATGACTCGTTCACCAGCAATCCAGCGGATGAGCCAGTGCGCTTCTCGTTGTTGTTCATAAATGCGAATGGCAACACGGCTCACATCAATACAAAACAGATCGGACCATGGCATGCTGCAATAGCCGAGTTCATCCAAGCCGCTAATGCCTTCCGGACCAATCGCCAGATCTGGCACATTATCGAATGCGTGCCGAATTCGGTGGAATCCCAATCGAATGAAGTAGCCAACGAATCCGAACAACAGCGGCACCCGAGCCCAGACCGGAAGAATGGTAACCAGTAGCAAGAGCAGAGCTCCCTTTCCGGAGCCATAAGCGTGATAACTTCCCTTCTTTGACGGAAAATTCGGGTCCAGCGCCAACCATGTCAGCCACAGGAACATAGCAGCCATAAAGCCGAACGCGAAGGGAGCTACCGTTAGGGCACGAAAGCGACATAGATGATATTCTTGAACTGGCTCGTTGCCAGGATCAGCGTCATGCGATGTGGAACAGGGCATCAGTGAGTCTCTATTAAGATTCACTGTAACATCGTTATATTTATCCCATTATTCCCGAATTTCATTTTGCCAATACGGCGTGGAGCTTCTCCCTCAACGCCGGCAGCGTCTCCGGCGTCAGCGGGCCGATATGCTTGTGGCGGATCATCCCGTCCGGGCCGACGATGAAGGTCTCGGGCACGCCGTAGACGCCCCAATCGATGGAGGCGCGGCCGTTGGAATCGGCGCCGACAGCCGCGAAAGGATTGCCGTAGGTGCCTAGAAAACGCCGGGCGTTGTCGGGATCGTCCTTCTGGTTGATGCCGACCAGCCGGATCGACGGGTCCTTGGCGAGATCGACCAGGAGCGGATGCTCCTGGCGGCAGGGGGCGCACCAGGACGCCCATACGTTCACCACCGTGACCTTGCCCTTGAGGTCCTCGGTCGAGAAGCCCGGCACCGGCTTGCCGCCGGCCACGAGTCCCTCCAGCGGCGGCAGCGCGAAGGCGGGCGCGGGCTTGTTGAGGAGCGCGGAGGGCACCCGGGAGGGGTCGTCGCCTCCGAGCCGCACCACGAAGAGCCCCGCCAGCACCACGAAGACGATGACGGGCAGCAGGAACAGGACGCGGCTGCGGGTCGGTGCCTGGACGCCTGCCTCAGCCACGACGCGACCTCCGGCCGACGCCCCGCGCCTCGAGCTCTGCGAGAGCCCTGGTCTGGATGCGATGGTCGATGACCGCGCGCAGGATCAGGCCGGCGACCACCAGAGCGGTGACCGCGTAAGAGGTGACGATGAAGAAACCGTGGGTCATCAGGCGGCCTGTGCGTCGAGGCGCTCGGCCTCCAAGATGGTGAGGGTGCGCACCCGGCGGCGCAGAATTTCGGTGCGCATGCCCGAGAGATGCAGCGACACGCCAATGAGCGTGAAGGCCACGGCCATCACCAGGAGCGGAACCAGCATGGAGGAATGGATCGTCGGCCCGCCGAGGCGGAACACGGAGGCCGGCTGGTGCAGGGTGTTCCACCAATCGACCGAGAACTTCACGATTGGCACGTTGACGGCCCCCACCAGGGTGAGGATCGATACCGCACGCGCCGCGCGGTTCGGCTCCTCGATGGCGCGCCAGAGCGCCAGGATTCCCGCATAGATGAGAAACATCACCAGCATGGAGGTAAGCCGAGCGTCCCACTGCCAATAGGTGCCCCACATGGGCTTGCCCCAGAGCGAGCCGGTCACGAGGCAGATCAGCGTGAAGGCGGCCCCGATGGGAGCGGCGGCCTTCTGCGACACATCCGCCAGGGGATGGCGCCAGACTAGGGTGCCCAGCGCCGACGCCGCCATGGTCACGTAGAAGAACAGGGACAGCCACGCGGCCGGGACATGGAGATACATGATCTTGACCGTCTCGCCCTGCTGATAGTCAGCAGGCGCCACGAACCAGACCATGGCGAGGCCGATTCCGAGAAGAACCACCGACGCGCCGATGAGCCAGGGCAGCAGGCGGCCGCTGAAGCTCATGAAACGGGTCGGGTTGGCAAGGTCGAGGATCATGGATGTCGATTTAGCGGTCTCAAGGCCCGCCTGCAACGCACGGATAGCCACAGGCTGAATAACGATTTCGCTAAGTCGGAGGGCGTCGCATCCGGGAGACCCTTCGACGATCCGGCATTCGGACGTGGCACCCCGGGTGTTCCATCGCGTTCGGCGGAACGGCTGGCCTATCATCCGGCGCGGAAAGCTGCGTATCATCCGCACCATTGGATGGAGTTGCCATGAGTTTCAGGCTTAGCCTTCTGGCCTTCGCGGCCGCCGCTTTGCCCTTGGGCGCTTCAGCGCAGGACATCTCCTTGCGACTGCCGGTCGCCTGCGAAATCGGCCGCACCTGCTTCATCCAGCATTACGTGGATCGGGACCCCGGACCGGCGGCTCAGGACTATCAATGCGGCACGCTCACCTACGAGGGCCATAACGGCACCGATATCCGGGTTCCCACAACAGCGGCCCAAAGGGCGGGTGTGGACGTTGTCGCGGCCGCCGACGGCAAGGTGCTGAGAACCCGCGACAGCGTCGAGGACGTGTCCATTGCGGACCGGGGCCGCGCGAGCGTCCAGAACACCGAATGCGGCAACGGCGCAGTAGTCGATCACGGCCAGGGATGGGAAACGCAATACTGCCACATGGCGAAGGGCAGCTTGGCCGTGAAGCCAGGCGACTCCGTGAAGGCCGGGGACCGGATCGGTCGGATCGGGCTGTCGGGCATGACCGAGTTTCCGCATCTCCACTTCACGGTGCGCCGGGACGGCAAGGTGGTCGATCCCTTTGCGGCCGGGGCCCCCGACAAATCCTGCAGCGGCGGCACGCCCCTGTGGGATCAGGCCACCAGACAGGCGCTGGCCTATCAGGCGGGCAGCGTCCTCAACAAGGGCTTCGCGACGGGTCCCGTGTCGATGGAGGCGATCGAGACAGGCGCGGCCGGGCGGGAGGCCCCCACCACCCAGTCTTCCGCGCTGGTGGCCTATGTGCGCGCCATAGGCCTCAAGGGCGGCGACGTACAGACCCTGACCCTGTTCGATCCGGACGGAAAGCCCATCGCCCAGAACAAGGCTCCGCCGCTCGACCGCGACAAGGCCCAGTGGATGGCCTTCGCCGGAATCAAACGGCCCGCCGAGGGCTTTCAGCCCGGCCTATACCGGGCCGTATATCGGGTCGAACGGGACGGCAGGCCTGCGATCGAGCAGGCGTTCGGGATGAACTTGAGGCCTTAGTCTCCCCTATAGGCCTCAATCGTCCGCATGCCGTGCTGGCCATAGAGGCGGACCGCGCCCGTGGGGTTGTCAGCCTCCACCTTCAGGTCAAGACACTTCGCACCGCGCTCCCGGAAGGCCTGGAATACGGTGAGAAGCAGCGCCGAACCCAATTCGCGCTTTCGAAAGGCGGGGCTTACGGCAAGATCCTTGAGGAAGGCGCTCGTCCAGCATTGCGCGACACCAATGATTTGGTCCTGGTCGTCGACCGCGATGAAGCAGAGGGCCGGATCGTACTCGGCGTCGCTCTTCAAGCCGCGCCACCAGACCCGGAAGGGATCCACGGCACCGCCGCCGGCGCAGGCCTCGTCCAGAAGCGCGTGCACCTGTTTTGCATGCCGCTCCGGCTCAAAAGCCGTGAGCCGCGCTCCCTCGGGCCAGACCAGCGGCGGGACCGGGTCGGCGAGGGAGCGGCGCAGGCGAAGAACAGGTTGTTTCGTCAGTGTCCCTACTCCCCCGACCGCAGCGCCGCCGCAGCGCCCACCGTGCCGACCACGGCGGCGAAGAGCGAGAGCGCCACGAGGATCAGGAACGGCGTCGCAAACGGCACGGTGCCGCCCAACGCCGCGTTGGCGGCCGAGACCCCGAAGATCAGGGTCGGGATCATGAAGGGCAACACTAGAATCGCCAGGATCAGCCCGCCGCGCCGCAAGGAGGCGGTGAGCGCTGCCCCCACGGCCCCGACGAAGGTGAGCGCCGGGGTGCCGACCAGGAGGGTCGCGACCATCGCGCCTATGGCCTCCGGCGAGAGGGCCACGAGGAGGCCGAGGAACGGAGCCGCAATCGCCAGCGGCAATCCGGTGACGAGCCAATGAGCCGTCACCTTCGCGACCACCACCACCTCCATGGGCACGGGGGCGAGGCGCAGCAGGTCGAGCGACCCGTCTTCCTGATCGGCCTGGAACAGCCGGTCGAGCCCGATCAGGGTCGCGAGCAGGGCCGCGATCCACAGGATGGCCGGGCCGATCCGCGACAGGAGGTTGAGGTCGGGCCCGAGCGCGAAGGGCATGAGGGTCACAATAGCGAGAAAGAAGACCAACCCCATCATGCCCGAGCCGCCCACACGGGCGGCGAGCTTGAGGTCGCGAATCAGGAGCGCCCTGAAGGAGCGGATCATGCCGGGCGCTCCGCGGGTGTGGGGCGCTCGATCCGGATTTCCTTCGCGTCCCGCAAGGGCAGCGGCGAATGAGTCGTGGCGATCACCAAGCCGCCGCCCTCCCGATGCTGCTCCATCATTTTCCGGAGGGTTTCCTGGGAGGCCGTGTCCAGCGCCGCGGTCGGCTCGTCGAGGAGCCATAAGGGTCGGTGGGCGACCAGCAGGCGGGCGATCGCGATGCGGCGGCGCTGGCCGGCGGACAGATAGGCCACGGGAAGAGCCGCCGCATGGGCGAGCCCGACTGCCTCCAGGGCGTCCGGCGGCGACAGGGCCGGGCTGCCGAGGAAATCGCGGGCGAATTCCAGGTTCTCGCGGGCGGTAAGCGCCGATTTCAGGGCGTCCCGGTGGCCCACGTAATGCAGGCTTTCGGGCAGTGTTCTGTCACCGGCTTCGAAGACCCGGACGGCGCCTGCGGCGGGCGTGAGCCAGCCGGCCAGAAGGTCGAGGAGCGTCGACTTTCCGGCCCCGTTGCGGCCCGTGACCAGGAGCGCCTCCCCGGGCCCGAGCGCGAAGGACAGATCGCTGAAGATCCGGCGCTCCCCCCGGATGCAGGCCAGATTCTCGACATCCAGACGCAAAACTTTGAGACCCCTGCCCTAAACGCACCCCAGAATGGTTCTAAACCGTGTAGCCGGGCCGATGGAAATGATCTATAGCACCCCTGGCTGCGCCGCGCGCCAAGGCGTCCAATCCGCCTCGCGCGCTTCTTTACCCTATCCGGGCGCCCCCGGAGCGGCGCGCGCTTATCGCGCTTTCGGCCGAACAGACAGTTCGTAACCCAATGCACGCGAGGATTCGCCGTGACGCTTCCCAATAGCTTCAATGCCCTCCAGACCCTTCAGGTGGGCGACAAGACTTACACCTACTACTCTCTCGCCGAGGCCGAAAAGAATGGCCTCAAGGGCATCTCGAAGCTCCCCTTCTCCATGAAGGTGCTGCTCGAGAACCTGCTCCGCTACGAGGATGGCCGCACGGTCACCAAGGCCGACATCCAGGCTGTGGCCGAGTGGCTCGACAACCGGGGCAAGGCCGAGAAGGAAATCGCCTACCGTCCCGCCCGCGTCCTCATGCAGGACTTCACGGGCGTGCCGGCGGTGGTGGACCTCGCGGCCATGCGCGACGCCATGAAGAACCTCGGCGGCGACCCGCGCAAGATCAACCCGCTGGTGCCCGTCGACCTGGTCATCGACCACTCGGTGATCGTGGACGAGTTCGGCACTCCCCGCGCCTTCGACCGCAACGTGGAGCTCGAATACGAGCGCAACGGCGAGCGCTACCGCTTCCTCAAGTGGGGCCAGACCGCGTTCGAGAACTTCTCCGTCGTGCCCCCGGGCACCGGCATCTGCCACCAGGTGAACCTGGAGTTCCTGTCGCAGACGGTCTGGACCCGCAAGGACATCGCGAGCGGCACCGAGATCGCCTATCCGGACACCCTGGTGGGCACCGATTCGCACACCACTATGGTCAACGGCCTCGCGGTCCTCGGCTGGGGCGTGGGCGGCATCGAGGCTGAGGCCGCCATGCTGGGCCAGCCGGTCTCCATGCTCATCCCCGAGGTCATCGGCTTCAAGCTCACGGGCAAGCTGAAGGAAGGCGTGACCGCCACCGACCTGGTGCTCACCGTCACCCAGATGCTGCGCAAGAAGGGCGTGGTCGGCAAGTTCGTGGAATTCTATGGCCCCGGCCTCACCGACATGACCGTGGCGGACCGTTCCACCATCGGCAACATGGCGCCCGAATACGGCGCGACCTGCGGCTTCTTCCCCATCGACCAGCGCACGGTCGAATACCTCACGACCACGAGCCGCACGGCCGAGCGCGTCGCTCTCGTCGAGGCTTACGCCAAGGCGCAGGGCATGTGGCGCACGGCCGACACTCCGGACCCGGTCTTCACCGACACGCTGGAGCTCGAACTCGCCGACGTGGTGCCGTCCCTTGCGGGACCGAAGCGCCCGCAGGACCGCGTGACTCTCGACACCGCCAAGCCCGAATTCGTCGGCGCCATGGAGAAGGAGTTCCGCAAGGCCCAGGAGCTCGGCAAGCGCGTGAAGGTGGACGACGCCAACTACGATCTCGGCCACGGCGACGTGGTGATCGCGGCGATCACCTCCTGCACCAACACGTCGAACCCCAGCGTGATGATCGGCGCAGGCCTGCTTGCCCGCAACGCGGTCAGGAAGGGCCTCAAGACCAAGCCGTGGGTGAAGACCTCCCTGGCGCCCGGATCGCAGATCGTGGCCGAGTACTTCGCCAAGGCCGACCTGCAGAAGGACCTCGACGCGCTCGGCTTCAACCTGGTGGGCTTCGGCTGCACCACCTGCATCGGCAATTCGGGCCCGCTGCCGGAGAACGTCTCGAAGGCGATCAACGACAACGACCTCGTGGCCGTGTCGGTGCTCTCGGGCAACCGCAACTTCGAGGGCCGCGTGAACCCGGACGTGCGGGCGAACTACCTCGCCTCTCCCCCGCTGGTGGTCGCCTATGCGCTCGCCGGCTCCATGCTGGTGGACCTGGCCACTGAGCCCCTGGGCATGGGATCGGACGGGAAGCCGGTCTACCTCAAGGACATCTGGCCGTCCTCCGCCGAGGTGCAGGATTTCATCGACCGCACGATCACCAGCGAGCTGTTCAAGACTCGCTACGCGGACGTGTTCACGGGCGACGAGAACTGGCGCAAGGTCACGTTCGAGCCGGGCCTCACCTATGAGTGGCCCCCCGGTTCGACCTATGTGCAGAACCCGCCTTACTTCGAGGGCATGACCAAGGATCCCAAGCCCGTCACGGACATCGTGAACGCGCGCATCCTCGGCCTGTTCCAGGACTCGATCACCACCGACCACATCTCGCCCGCCGGCAACATCCGGGCCAACTCGCCCGCCGGTGAATACCTGCAGTCGCATCAGGTGCGCGTCGCCGACTTCAACCAGTACGGCACCCGTCGCGGCAACCACGAGGTCATGATGCGCGGCACCTTTGCCAACATCCGCATCAAGAACCAGATGGTGAAGGACGAGAGCGGCCACGTGGTCGAGGGCGGCTACACCATTCACCACCCCTCGGGCGAGCGGATGTTCATATACGACGCCGCCATGCGCTACCAGGAAGAGGGCGTTCCGCTCGTGGTCCTGGCCGGCAAGGAATACGGCACCGGCTCGTCCCGCGACTGGGCCGCGAAGGGCACTAACCTGCTCGGCGTTCGCGCCGTGGTGGCCGAGAGCTTCGAGCGCATCCACCGCTCGAACCTGGTCGGCATGGGCGTTGCTCCCTTCGTGTTCGAGGGCGACACCTCCTGGGCGTCGCTGGGCCTCAAGGGCGACGAGACGGTGACGATCCGGGGCCTCGCCCAGGACCTGAAGCCCCGTCAGCGCATGGAGCTGGAAATCACCTCCGCGTCCGGCTCGGTGCAGCGCGTTCCGGTGGTGTGCCGGATCGATACGCTCGACGAGCTGGAATACTTCCGCAACGGCGGCATCCTGCACTACGTGCTGCGCCAGCTCGCGGCGTAAGCCGACAACAAAACGCCCGCTCTTCGGTGAGGAGCGGGCGCTCAGGACCGAAAGCGGGGCGATCCACAAGGATCGCCCCGCTTTCGTTTTGTCAGATGAGGAAGAAGTCGTCCTTGGTCAGGCGCGCCTTGTTGGAGACCTTGGCGATCTCCACCGCACCGCCCGCGGCCGAGCCGTTGCTGTCGTAGTACAGCTCACCCTTGCTCTTGTTGTAGACCAGGTAGTCGTTGGCGTCCTTGGCCTTGTCATAGGCGAAGTTCTGCGCCTTCACCTTGGTCGGATTGCCCTCTGAGCCGCTGCGGCCGAGCTTGGAGAAGATGCGGTTCTCGAGCCAGATCGCGTCGTCGGCCACATTGAAGTCGGTGATCGTGTCCATGTGGGACTTGCTGGCCCTCGTGTCGAACACGAACTTGTCCTGGCCCGTGCCACCGGTGAGCGCGTCCTTGCCGCCACCGCCCCAGAGCTGGTCGTTGCCGTTCAGGCCCACGAGGGTGTTGCGGCCCGAGGTGCCGCGCAGCACCAGGTGCTCGGCCACGTCGGTGGCCGTGACCGTGAAGGTGCGGGTGGTGGCCGCTCCGTAAGCGTCCGTCACCGTCACGTCCACCGCGTACTGCGCCTTGGCCTCATGGTCGAGCGGGCGGGCGAGCACAAGATAGTCGCCGCTGAGCGCAAAGGCGCCGTCCGGGTTCGAGGTCAGGCTGTAGCTGAGGCCGTCGCCATCCGCATCGGAGGCCAAGAGGCGACCCACCACCGTAAAGGCTGGGGCGTTCTCAGCCACGCTGGCGCTGGAGAGCGACAGGCTAGCAGGCGTGGCGTTGACCACGGCCACGGTCTGGTCGCTGAACTTGGCGAAGCGGATGTCCTTGAGGGTGTCGGAGCCGTCCTGATTGGCGCGGCGGTCGGTAACGGTGATGGTGCCGTCGGGGTTGGTGACGATGTCGTAGTTGGCGCGGGCGCCGGAGAACACGGCCGTGTCCGTGCCTGCGCCGCCTTCCAGCGTGTCGTCGCCTTTGCCGCCCGTGAAGGTGTTGGCCTCGGCATTGCCGATGAAGGTGTCGTTATAAGAGGTGCCGACCAGCGCCTCGATGCTGATGTAGGTGTCCGCGCCGTAGGTGTTGCGCGCATCGGCCGAGTTCGCCATGTTGACGAACACGGCTTCTTCACTTTCCTCTGCGTCGGTAAACAAGACGGTATCGAAACGGTATCGAACCCGTCACCGCCGCTCAGGATGTCATTGCCGTAACCGCCATCGAGCGTGTCATTACCATCACCGCCAAGAAGAGAGTCGGCTCCACTACCACTGTAGAGATGATCATTCCCCCGCCCGCCGTCCAACGTGTCAGTACCGAAGCGCGTTGTGAAAACATTATCAACATCGTTGCCGATGAAACTCGTACGGGCGCCGCCAGCCCCATTTATAGCAAGGTTTTCGATATTGCGGAGTGTTTCCAAACCCCCGCCTGTCTGCTGCTGACCAGTAAGGCGCAGATCGACTGTTAGGTTGGACTCGCCGCTGAACTTGGCAGTATCTAGTCCTGCTCCGCCATCGATAAAGTCGTCTCCTCCGCCACCATAAAAGGTTTCTGCGCCCGACCCGCCATAAGCTTTGTCGTTAAGTGATCCAAGCGAGATTGTTCCGCTTATAGTGCCGCTCCGTCCGTCATACAGACTGGCAGCTGCACTTGCCGTTAGGTCGACGTGACCAATAACTGAGCCGTTGTTGATGATTATACTTGAACCTGCCCAGCTCCGAACCGACCCTATTATGAGACCGTCATTATAGAGCGTAAACATACTGTCTGGAGTGCTCGCTGCGACGTCAATGCCTTGCGGATTAGCAGTTAAGTTAGTGCTTTCGATAACACCCATGTTCTGTACAATGGTGCTACCCGTAGCGCTGATGCCTGTCGCCCCTCGAATATTTCCTGTTTCCCCAATGGCGATCATCCCCCCGGCAGCCAATTTGACTGCGCTATATCCCCCTGCATCACTCTGTATTAGGCCGTGTGGACGGATCGAGATGAGTAATGGGTGAGTGGATTCCCAAATCAGTCCTGCGATGGTTCATGGCAGG
>NZ_QOIO01000160.1 GCF_003332305.1 Microvirga aerophila
TTCCTGGTTCACAGCATCTCGTAGGCCAAATTCTCGACTGCTTATGCCGAAAATTCGCGGAAGGGTCTTTATGGAAAGGCACGAGCGACAGCCACTGATACAGCCAAAGCGTTGCCGGTGCCGCCGGCCTCCCCTTTTCCCAAGTCACCTTCGTCCTTCTTCGCTGCGGGTGGTCGTCATTACCCTCCGGAGGACCTCAAAAATCACTGCGGTGGACCAACCGAACAACAAGACGCCGTTCATCGCCGTCATGGGCCCAAGCAAATGCCAGCGCTCCACCGGTGTCACGTCGCCGTAGCCGAGCGTCGTGTAGTTCACGAAGGCGAAGTAAATGAGCTCGGTGTCGTCAGGTGCAACGCCGACGATTGCGTAAGCCAAGGCCCAAACGAGCACCTCCGCAAGGTGCGCGGCCATCAGGAACGACACGGTCGCCATCATGACGGCGATCAATCGAAGCGATTGACGGAACGTCGCAACCGCAACCGCGGTGCGCGCCGCCCATATGACGGCCGCCATCAACAACGCATGGATGGCAATGTTGCCAAGACTGACGGCAGCACCCACGAGAATTTGGCGCAACATGCAGACCGCTCCGGTGAGGCCGCTCAGGGAACCTGGGGTGGCAACAGATAAAGCGTCATCGCGAAAATCAGGTACACCAACAGGACGAGCACGCCGACGAACCATGCCGAGCGCCCGCTGTTGGTCACCAGGGACACGGTCATGGTGGCGATGAGCATCATGATCACGGCACCCGGCCAGAATTGCAGGTTCATCGGTGTCGGGCCGATGACGTAACTGAGCAGCACCAACACCGGGGCGACGAAGAGCGCGATCTGAGCCGAGCTCCCCAGCGCGATGCCCACGCTCAGGTCGAGCCGGTTCTTGCGCGCGCCGGAAAAGGCCGAGGCCATCTCCGCCGCAGCGCCCACCAGTGCCACGACGACGAAACCCACGAATGCGGGGGTCATCCCGAACGCCACCGCCGCCTGCTGCACTGATTCGATGAACACCTCGCTCACCAGCGCGACCAGGATCGTGACGCCAGCCAGCGTGGTCAGGGCCAAGCCCATCGGCCACGGCGCCTCGCCCGTTTCGGCATGATCCGCGCCACCGAAGAATTCGCGATGGGTCTTGAGGGTGAACAGCAGGCCCAATCCGTAGGCGGCGATGAGCAGCACGGACAGGCTCACGCTCAACCTGTCGGTCACCGCCGATCCTGCGGTGGGATCGGCTCCGGAGACCGCCGAGGGCATCAGCAACGCGATCGTGGCCAGAAAGAGCAGGCCCGCTTGTAGACGGGCGTTACCCCGATTGTAGTCCTGCACGTAATGCTTGAGTCCGCCGAGCAGAAACGATGCACCCAACATGAACAACGAGTTGGTGACGATCGCCCCGGCGATGGAGGCCTTCACGAGCGCGTATTGCCCGGCGCGCAACGCCGCCAGCGCGATGATCAGTTCGGTCAGGTTTCCGAGCGTGGCGTTGAGCAGGCCGCCGACCGCATCGCCCGTCTTGGCCGCAACGGATTCGGTGGCGTGGCTCAGCAGCACGGCCAGGGGCACGATGGCCAGGACGGACAGCACGAACAGCAGCGTGTGCGCTTCGGGCGTGAGCTTGTAAGCGGCGAACACCACGGGCACGACGGCCAGCAGCCAGAGCAGGGGATTGTGACGAACTTCCTTAAGCAAGAGGTTCATAGGTGCAGCCTCGGCCAATTTCGGTTGCGCCTATTTCTCTCAAGCATCGCTCCGGCGCTGCACGACAGGAGCATCCTAAAGCATCGCCGCCAGATTTCGCAGAATCTCCTCACGGAACTAGATAGGATTTCAATTTGATGTATTCGGAAGACAATTGTCCGGATATCCACTCGGCTCCTGTAAACATCCAGTCTGACCCGCTCTCAGGGGAGCCCCAGCCAGTCGGCGATTACTTGAAGATACTTGAGCAGGGATTCACCGCCCAGGCGTTCGGGAATTCAGTGGCAATGACATTACGCCCTCGGTCCAGACATACGCTCCAATCACGGGATGGTCCGCACTAGGTCAGGTAGTGAAATTCGTTCACTAACAGGAACACCCGATGTTACTGTCCAAAGCGGAAGTTCGCACCCTGTCCGGAACGTGC
>NZ_QOIO01000161.1 GCF_003332305.1 Microvirga aerophila
GGTCCCATAAAGGCATCTGCCCAGCTACCTACAAGCACAGCAGCTTCATTGTTAAGCTTATCCTTCGACACAATAAGCGATTAGATTGCTCATGTTCATCTTGGGCAGAGTAGAAGAGGCGTGACTCAGCGCTTGATGCGGCACACTTGCAGATTGGTCTCTGCCCCAATGCCTGACCATGCGCAAAACTATGAGCCCCGGCGCTAAGCGTCGTTACTGGAGGCGGTCATGGCACACTGGTGGCGACATAGTCTTATTGCGATAGCAGGCACTGCCGCTGCCCTTCCTTTTCAGGTTTAACTTGACCTCGGCCAAGGGTCCAGCCTGCCCCTCATGAATGGATCAGCTTTCGCCCAGCAGGGTGACGGGTCCGGGAACAGTGGTGGTGTCGGCGGTGGTGCCAGCGGTGGCGTCGGAGGCGGTGGTGTCGGAGGTGGCGTCGGAGGTGGTGTCGGAGGTGGTGCCAGCGGTGTCGGAGGTGGTGTCGGAGGCGGTGCCAGCGGTGCCGGCGGTGGTGTCGGCGGTGGTGTCGGCGGTGGTGCCAGCGGTGGCGTCGGCGTCGGCGTCGGCGGTGGCGTCGGAGGCGGTGTCGGCGGTGGCGCCAGCGGTGGTGTTGGCGGTCGCGTCGGAGGCGGCGGTGTTGGAGGCACTGGCGGACGGAGCCGTGCAGCCGGCAGCAGCGCCACAGGCGGGAACACCAATAAGACTCTCAAGGCAGGAAACGCCAAAAGCCAGCGCGGCACAGGAACGGCAAAGGCGAGCACCAGCAAAACCACACCACGGCAAAGCACGTCTGCCCAACCCAAGCGCCAAATGCCCCGCCCAGCCAATGCAGCCTCTCAGGCGAAGGCTCTGCAAGCGCAGGCGACCGCCTCGGCTGTCGATCCTCGGCCCAAGCCGCGGCAGGCCCCTAACTCCATCCTGGCGTCGGGCTTGTCGCGCGAGGCTCTGACCAGGCTCACCGCTCAAGGCTTTCACATCGAGACCCAGACCCAGGGCAGCATTGCCCCACAGATTGTCCGGCTGCGCGTTCCACAAGGCACCTCACTGACCCAAGCCCGGCAAAGGGTCCGGCTGCTCGATGCGCGCGCCTCAACAGATTTCGATCACTTCTACTATCTCGATGAGGGCGCAGTTGCTTGTGTCGGGGCCGAGTGCCAGGCCGCCTCACTCGTCAACTGGTCGTCATCGGACGCAGCCCAATGCGGTCCTACCCCCCTCATCGGCTTGATCGACACCGGGATCAACCTTGAGCACGAAGCCCTGAAGGATCAAGCGATCGAGGTGGTGCCGCGCCCTGCAAGCCATGCGGATGCCTCGTTACGGGATCACGGCACCGCGGTGGCGGCCCTCCTCGTGGGTCGGCCAGACAGCCAAACACCTGGGCTGCTGCCGCAAGCGAAGATCATCGCGGTGGAGGCATTCTACCGCGACGGTGGCACGGCTGATCGCACGGACGTGCTGTCCCTTGTGGACGCCATTGAGGCCCTGGCCAAGCGCGGGGTGCAGGTGATGAACATGAGCCTGTCAGGTCCAGCAAACGAGCTCCTCCAGAAAGCCATCGAGGCGGCCCAGGCCAAGGGCATCGTGCTCATTGCAGCGGTGGGCAACAACGGTGCCGGCGCCCAGCCGTCTTATCCGGCCGCCTATCCAGGGGTCGTCGCAGTCACTGCGGTGGATCAAGACCTGAAAGTGTACCGGCGCGCGACGCAGGGAGCGTACGTTGATCTTTCTGCGCCTGGGGTGAAGGTCTGGACAGCATCGGCCCAGGGCAGCGGCGCCCTGAGGACGGGCACGTCCTATGCGGTGCCCTTCGTGTCCGCTGCCGCAGGCCTGCTGCTTGCATCGAACCCGGAGTTGGACACCAAAGGGGTCCAATCCCGGCTGGAAGAGCACACCCGCGACCTTGGCAAGTCAGGGTGGGATCCGACGTTCGGGTTTGGCCTGATCCAGATGGCAGGCTTGTGCGCACAGCCCGCAGAGCCAACATCGATCTCCAGGGCCAAAAGGCGGCCCGGCGCTCCCCCTTTCAAGGCGCAGACGTCAGACATGCCCTGACACCTGTGAAGGTCTACA
>NZ_QOIO01000162.1 GCF_003332305.1 Microvirga aerophila
GCGATGGCTGCCGTCGCGGCTGGGACATCACGGCACGGGATCGGGCGGAGCGACATGAGGACCTCCGGGATAGTGGGGCTGCCCCCTCAAACCCAGAACGCCAATCCCTGTCTCAAGGGCTCCGGCACATTCGCCAGCAGTATCTAAAGCGATGCAAGTCCAAGGTCTTCTTCCCCCGGTAGCTTGCTGTCGCAGTCAGCATCCCAATGCGTACGGGCGAGGAAGTCCTGCACGCCATCAGGGCTGGCATCGCCGGCCGCTTCGGCCAGATGCCAGCCATTCTTGCGCTTGAGTGGCGCGAGCAGGCCCTGCAAGTAGGCTCTAGAGCATCGGACGAGAAGTCGGATCCGATGAGGTCTGCATCTCAGCCATCCTGGAGCCATGCCGAAGCCGCCGGTGGCGCGTCCACTTAACGGTCCGATGCTCTAGAGCAACGGGCATTCAGACGAATCCATATCCGGCGGCAGTGAAGTAGTTGCGGCATACCTCGGGCTCAAGCAGATCGCATAGGTCGCCGATGGCACGCCAGAGCGCGTCGAGCGTTCGGGCTTCGGCTTTGCGCAAGTGCGATTTAATCTGGGAGAAGGCCTGTTCAATTGGATTCAGATCAGGACTGTAGGGTGGCAGAAACAGGAACCAGGCGCCCTTTTGCTTGAGACGCTGCGCGGCTTTCTCACTCTTGTGCGCGGGCAGGTTATCCAGGATGACCACATCGCCCGGCAACAGCGTCGGCGCAAGCTGGGTCTCCACATAGGTCTCGAAGATCTGTCGGGTCATCGGCCCGTCAACCACC
The DNA here is from genome assembly GCF_003332305.1 of Microvirga aerophila. GTDB lineage: Bacteria > Pseudomonadota > Alphaproteobacteria > Rhizobiales > Beijerinckiaceae > Microvirga > Microvirga aerophila. The sequence continues at coordinate 794 of NZ_QOIO01000162.1, forward strand.
CAGGGGGCACTCAGCTCATGGTAGCGCAGCCCGGCCACAAAGGTCTGGGTTTTCCAATGGCCGAAGGGCGCCTTGGCATACAGGCGCTGCCCCTTGGGACAGCGGCCACGCAAGCGCGTCATCTTGGTGGACGTGCCCGTCTCATCCAGAAAGACGAGCCGGTGCGGCTCCTGGCGCATGTGGGGCTGGCGCTTCGTGCGCCAGCGCTCGCGGGCATGGCGCACGTCGGAGCGTCCTTGCTCGCTGGCCCGCAGCGTTTTTTTTGAAGCTATAGCCCTGGCGGATGAACCAGTGCGAGATCGAAGCGGGCGTGACCTTGGTGCCGCGGGCAGCCAACTCAGCGGCGAGTTGCGGCATGGTGATGTCACCCTTCTCGGCAACACGCTGGAGCAGGATCTCGCGATGTGGGTCGAGCTTGGAGTAGCACCAGCCACCCTCCGGTTTGGCTGCCAGGCTGCCGGTGGCCCGATAGGCCGCCATCAGCCGCACCACGAAGGCCACCGAGACCTCAAAGTGGCGGGCGGCCGCGTGGCAGGAGTGCCCCGCCTCGACAAAGCGCGCCACCCGGCGGCGCAGGTCCAGCGAGTAGGACTTGGTCATCGCTCATCTCCTCCCAGGAAGAAGGCTGAGACAAGTGAATCACGAAGCCGTCGCGCCGAAAAGCCCTCGATTCAGTCAGAACTGACGTTGCTCTAGCCCGTCGGCGCGGCTCAATGCGGCCAAACCGGGGAGCAATCCGGGTGCACAGATCATCCAACTGAGCGGCCCAGCGGTGAGCCTCGCTTGCGTGCGTCATGGTGCGACACCTTCGTGTCCAAGACAACGCACAAACCCGGCTGTAGTACTAGCTGTCTGGATGCGAGACCTCCTTGGCATGAGCGACGACCTGGAGGGCCTGGGGAAGTGCCCTGGGATCGGGCGGCTTGAAGCGCGCGTTGGCAAACTTCGGCTCGGCGGCCAGGCGCCGTTGCACGACCTGCTCGGGTGACGCCCCCTTGAGCACGCGTTGACGTCTCCTGTTGTAAGCCTGATTGAAGCCCTTGAGCAGCGTCTCGAGGTCACGATGGCTGTAGATCGTGATGCCCAGCACCTCGCGCTGCACCCGCCCATTGAAGCGCTCAGCCAGTCCGTTCGTCTGAGGCGTGTAGGGCTTGGTCGTGCGGTGCACCACCTTCAGCCGGCGGCAGGCGTCCTCGAAACCATCGGCGGTGAAGCACGAGCCGCGGTCGGTGAGCACGTGCGTGATCTTGAAGGGAAA
>NZ_QOIO01000163.1 GCF_003332305.1 Microvirga aerophila
CGGCGGCTGGCCGCGATTCTCGCAGCGGATGTGGCGGGCTATTCGCGCCTCATGAGCCAGGATGAGGTCGGCACCCTCCGGACCTTAACCGCACACCGGGAGATCATGGACCGGCTGATCGCTGAACAGGGCGGGAGGATCGCCAACACGGCGGGCGACAGCGTGCTGGCTGAATTCCCCAGTGCGGTGGATGCCGTCCAGTGCGCTGTAGATGTGCAGCACGCACTTTCACAGGCCAATTCTGACGCACCCGAGGAGAACCGTCTCCGGTTCCGGATCGGCGTGCATGTTGGGGACGTAATGGTTCGAGGTAGTGACCTGTTCGGAGACGGGGTGAACATAGCCGCGAGGCTAGAATCCCTCGCTAAGCCGGGTGGCATCTGTATATCGGAAGCCACCTATGGATACGTCCGAAAAGTGGTGCCTCTCACCTTCACTGATATTGGCCCTCAGATGGTGAAGAACATCGAGGAGCCGGTCCGAGCGTATGCTCTAACAACGACCTTGCCGAGTCCGACACAGATCGTTGCCGCCAAGTCTTTACCTCTGCCGAACAAGCCGTCGCTAGCGGTCTTGCCGTTTACCAACATGAGTGGTGATCCTGAGCAGGAGTATCTTGCTGACGGCATGGTGGAGGAAATCACCGCTGCCCTGTCCCGCATCCGCTCGCTCTTTGTCATCGCGCGTAATTCGAGCCTCTCGTACAAGGGCACCACAAAGGATGTGCGCCAGATCGCCCACGAACTCGGTGTCCGGTATGTCCTGGTTGGGAGCATCCGGAAGTCTGGACTCCGCATCCGAGTGACGGCTGAGTTGGTTGATGGCTCTGACGGCGGTCACATCTGGGCAGATCGTTACGACAGCCAAGTCGAGGACATCTTCGATCTTCAAGACCGACTGACCGAAGCCATCGTTGGAGCTATTCTGCCGAACATTCGGGCAACCGAGATCGAGCGGGCAAGGCGCAAACGTCCCGACAGCCTGGATGCCTACGACTGCGTGATGAGGGCAATGCCAACAGTCTGGTCCAACGATCCAGAGACAGCCACACAAGCACTGAAGCTCCTGGAACGGGCGATGGCCCTCGACCCTGACTACGCGTTGGCAAAGTCAATGGCGTCTTGGTGTCATGCTCAACAGGTCATGTATCTGCGCTCGTCCGATCCGCAGTGGGAGCGAGAACGGGCACTTGCCCTTGCGGAGGAGGCCGCGCGGCTGGACAGTAATGACCCGCTGGTGCTGACGACCCTGAGTGCAGCCTACACGCTCTCAGGACGGGTGGACCGCGCGTCCACACTGATCGAAAAGGCCCTTCAGCTTGATCCCAACTCAGCTTGGGCGTGGCAGCGAAACGGGTGGATTCATCTCTACAAGGACCAACCCGAGTTGGCTCTCGACCATTTTAAGCACGGTCTCCGAATCAGCCCGTTCGACCCGATCAACTTCAACTCGTACATCGGCATGGGCGTGGCTCACTTTGCGGCTGTTCGCTACGAGGATGCAATAGAGTGGCTTAAGAAGGGTCTGCAAGAGCGGCCCAGTGCAGTTTGGGCATACCGGTTGCTGATCCCTGCCTATGCTCAGGCTGGCCGAATGGACGACGCTCGTCAGTCAGCAACTCTTTTGCTTCAGTGCTATCCCGATTTCACGATCTCGCGGTATTATCGGAACATTATTTCCCCTGCGGAGCACATGAGCCGGGTCATTGAGGGTCTCAGGAAGGCCGGTGTGCCCGAATGAGGTAGGCTCAACAGAATCCTCCGTTTGACACCCGTCGCGACCCCTCGGTGATCGCCCTCAAGAAATCATCGACATGTCCCCACGCGAGACGTATCATTATAACCGTAAATGGGCCTGGGGAACGCGATGCCCCCACCACAGGATAGGGTCGAGCGGCGGCTGGCCGCTATCTT
>NZ_QOIO01000164.1 GCF_003332305.1 Microvirga aerophila
TTGGGTCACACAAGGAAATTGCCATCACTTTAGGAGTGTCTCTTGTTCCGTGCCGAAGCGGACATCCAGTCTACTTCGCAAATGTGCCAGAGGGCGACATACCGGACTTGGCAGACGCGATGACGCTCATCGTCATCATCTCAGGATGGCCAGGTAAGGCCGGGACAGGGCCTGCCAGAGGGTACGCGGACGCTCCGGATCGAGGAGCTCGTTATCTGCCAGCGCCTTCTCGGCATCGTTGATTTCGGGTGGATCGAATGGCCGGAGAGAGCGCCCAGGCCCCGAGAGCACCTCGATTGCCGCGATCAGAGATCGCCGCTCGGCCACGATAGCGGTAACCTGCTCCGGCGACCTGCCAAGATGCTCCGCCAGCAGCCTGGCCCGAAAGCTCCGGATCACGTGGGCTACGTCCGCGTCGTCATCCGTCTCAAATGCAAGGTCGCACTCGGTGTCGTAGCCCATGGAGCGGTTGTTCAGGTTGGACGACCCCACCCGCAGCAGACGGTCGTCGACGATCATGATCTTGGCATGAACGTAGATCGGCTGCCCACCCTCCGTAACGGGCGTATACACCCGCAGGCGCCCGAAGCAGTCGCGGCGCCCGAGTATGGCCAGGAGACGGGCCCGCGCTGAGCCCATGGCCTCCTCCTCAAGCCAGCCTTCCGCCGATTCAGGGTTGATGATCACGAACTCGGGTCCATCCGGCTCGCTGAGGCGCTGCGCAATGGCTTCCGCAATGGCACGTGAGGCGAAGTACTGGCTCTCGAGGTAAACGCTTCTGCGGGCGGCCGCGATCGCGGTAAAGCACAGGGCTTCGATCTCGCGCACCTCAGCCTGGGTGTCGTAGGCTGGGATGGTTCGGGCGATTGCGACTGCCACGTCGTTCATGTCGACAGGCAAGCCCTCGGGCCACGGGTCTGAGCCCGTCGGTGGCGGCGCCAGGATCTCCCCTGACGCTCGCTCCCAGCGCTCACGGGCGTGATCGCCTAGGGCCTTGGCCGCCGGTCCGCTGACCGCCGTGGTGGCGTCATGCCATGGCCCGTAGGCGCGACGCGTGAAAGGACGACGACGGCGGGGATCATCATCACGGTGCTCTGATGTGTCCCAACGGTCGCCGGTCATGTCGATGCCGCCACAGAACGCGATGGCATCATCGATCACAACGATTTTGTGGTGGTGCGCTGCGCCGGGCGGGTGAGCACCATCCAGTTTGAAGGTGATGCGCTCGTGCAAAGCCCATTGGGCCACGCGGAAAAGGGTCGTACCCCGCCACAGGGCCTTCACTGTGCCGAGATCCCACTTCAGGATGTTGATGTGAAGGCCCGGCCTGGTGTCGGCAAGCCACGTCAGGAACGCTCCGAGAAGCCTGGGATATTCGTCCGTTCCGTCGGTCGGGTCGAGGTCGATGCGGGTATCGAAGTCCCAGCCGATCAGGAAGATGGAATGCTGCGCCTTGAGCATGGCGGATCGGGCGGCCCGGAAGTACTCGGCGGCATCGACGATGAGGGCAACCCGATCGGCCTGCTCGATTCGCCAGCATGTATGACCAGGCTGCAAGACTCGCACTGCTGTCCTCTCCGTCGTCCCGACGCGCTGCATATCTCGTCCTTTGGCAGGAGCGTGGCTTTATCCAAGGTACCGTGGCTGTAAACTGGGTGCGGTCATCTACGGTTCCGCGGAGAGCCGTGGGCGTAACATTGGTCCGGTTAGGTAGGTACGGTCTTAAAGCGTGGTCGTGTAAAGGTCCGCTTCACGCTCCCATTACAGAAGGTCGGCTTAGGTCCGCCTCGTGCCATGAACGGACGTTCCTGGTTCACA
>NZ_QOIO01000165.1 GCF_003332305.1 Microvirga aerophila
ACTTGCTTTTGGAAGAGCTCACCTTGCGCGAGAGCCGACGCATCAAGGCGGCCCTGATGATGGCGCGGCTGACCACGGTCAAGACCCTGGCGAGCTTTGACTTTGCCTTCCAGCCCTCGCTCGACCGCCATCGCATTCTGGCGCTGGCCGAGCTCAAGTTCATCGACCGGGCCGAGGCGGTGCATCTGTTGGGGCCACCCGGCACCGGCAAAAGCCATCTCGCGATAGCCCTGGCGGTGGACGCGGTGAAAGCCGGC
>NZ_QOIO01000166.1 GCF_003332305.1 Microvirga aerophila
TGGCGAAGGCGGAACGGGAGGGGCAACTGCGCGAGCGCATCCGCTTTCTGTCCCGGGCCGCGCTGCTGGTGGTCGATGAGATCGGCTACCTGCCGGTCACACCCGGTGGCGGCAATCTGTTCTTCCAGTTGGTCAACGCCCGCTATGAGAAAGGCGCCATGATCCTGACCTCCAACCGCGGATTTGCGGAGTGGGGCGAGGTTTTTGGCGATCCCGTTGTGGCCACGGCACTTTTGGATCGCCTTCTTCACCATGCGGTTGTGATCCAGATTGAGGGCTCGAGCTACCGTTTGCGTCAGCATGCCGAGCTTGTTCCCGAGCACGTGCGTTCGAAAGCCCTGATCACGCCGCCGCCGGCACCAAAGCGCCGCGGCCGACCACCCGGAGGGACATCGATGGATCACTCAACCGGCTGATCACCGGAGACGTCCCCGCCCATCAGTTAGGGAAAATCGAAGGCCCACAAATGCGGAAGCTTCAACGCCCGTAGACAACTTCTTTTTTGAACGCCGCCTGCACGGCTGGATGACCCTTCGGGTGCGAAGGCCGGGTCTTCTGCCGCGACAGGTTCAGCCGCTTGAGCAGGCACGAGAGCCCCCATTCGCTGTAGCTCACCCCATAAGTTCGCTCGACATAGTCACACAGATCGACCAGGCGCCAGGCACTGACCCCATCGCGCTCGGGCTCCGGCCCGCGCAGGATGTGGGCCTTCAGGGCCGCCTGTTGTCTGCCGCTGAGCTGCTCCGGGCGACCGGAGCGATGGCGGTCATGCAGAGCGTCAGGTCCCTCAGTATTGAAGCGCTGGATGGCATCGTGCAGAGCCTGACGCTCCATGCCGGTCAGCCGCGCCACTTCGGCCCGGGTCATGCCTTCCAAGGCATTGGCGATCGCCAGCAACCGCAGGGCGGCCCGACAATCCTTCTCGCGGACGGCCCGCGTGCGCAGATCTGATGGCGAGTAGTCCTGACGGATCGGGAGCCCGGCCATGCTGATCCCCATCAACAGCGCCCCCGGCGGTCAATGAATCACGTCACGCTCGCCATCGCAAATGCGAGTCAGCAATTCTCTGGACGGGTATTAAAGCGGTGTTACGGTGAGTCTATCTAGTTGTCTGGATGCGAGACCTCCTTGGCATGAGCGACAACCTGGAGGGCTTGAGGCAATACGTCTGGATCGGGCGGCTTCGCGTGCCGATTGGCCAACTTCGGCTCGGCGGCCAGGCGGCTGTGCACAACCTCATCCGGTGATCGCCCCTTCAGCACGCGTTGCCGTCTTCTGTTGTAGGCCTGGTTGAAGCCCTTGAGCAGCGTTTCAAGATCCTGATGGCTATAGATCGTGATCCCCAGCACCTCACGCTGCACCCGGCTGTTGAAGCGCTCCACGAAACCATTATCGGGCATGATGCTTGCGGTGCCTTATGCGTCCATCTGCTTTCTTCCGGAAGCGGTGCTATGGTGAGCCC
>NZ_QOIO01000167.1 GCF_003332305.1 Microvirga aerophila
CGCAGTCCCTCGAGGCGCCAAGTATATTCCTCAATCGCGCAACGCACCTGATCCCAACAACGTTCCGCTACCAAACAGCTAGGCCGCTGCCTTTGGTTTTTCCGGCGGAATCTGAACCTTACGTTCTTGATTTCGCTCTTGTTTTGTCCTCATGAAAACCAGAAGCACGCCTGCAATAAGAGTAAAAATGCTGCCGCCGAAAGGTGCTGCAAGGAGTGCGGTAGGCGCTCCATACGTCCAGAGCGCCGCTGATGTAACCGAACTGCCGATCAAGGCAGCAGCCAACAATATGATCATGGAATCGTCCTCATTCGGCGTGAATTTTATACTTACCATTCGTTACGAATAAATTGATCGGGGTTGTCAACAATGCCAATCAAGCAGGCTACTGTAGTGAATTAATGATCTTCACGAAAGTCCTGCAACCGAGAGACTGCGTGTCGGAAGAAGCTGACGATCATCTCAGGTCGGCGCTGCAGGCGGGCGAACTCGCGGCGCGCCACGCGGTGGAGATCGGCGACTGATCGAGGCAGCGCATTCTCCATGGCTCGTTTGACGAACGCATTGCACTGCTCCTCCGGATTGAGCTCGGGTGCATAGGCCGGCAGGTAGGCCACGGCAAAGTCCTGCGGATGGGCCGCAATGAAGGCGCTGGTGAGCTTTGACCGGTGTGCGTTGAGCCGGTCCCAGACCACCAGCAGCGGCGTGCCGATCCGTCTCCGGAAGGAGCGCAGAGCCGAGATCACGATCTCACTTGAGATGCTGGTGCGGAAGTGGCGGGCATACAGCCGCCCGTCAGGCGTGATCGCCACGATGCTTGACACCTCTCGCCGCTTGCTCACCCGCTGGAGCACCGGGGCTATTCCGCGCCGCGCCCAGGTTGTGCCCGGCCGGGCACGGAAGCTGTGGCCGGTCTCATTCCAGAGGAGAAGCGTGCGATGCTCTCGCTGCGCCTTTTTTTGAGTGCCACCCAGTCGCGCTTGGGCCAGACCGCAATCACGAGTTCGTCCCGCTCTTTGGCCCGTGTCGCCGGACGCTGCACGCTGAAGTCGTGCGCCTTGAGAGGCCGCTCCAGATAGCGCGGATGATAACGCACCCCGAACTCGCGCTCGATGAGCGCCGCAATACGTTTGAGGGTCCAGCGCTCGGTGGCAAAACCCGCCGCCATGGCACCCCGATCGAGGAGCCGCCCCAAGCGGGCCCAGGCTTTCTCGTCGAGCCGCGGTGGTCGCCCTGTGATGGATCGCGCTTGCAGGCCGCGACCACCCTCTTGGGCATGGGTTGCGGCCCAGCGGCAGACACTGGCCCGACTGACGCCCAGTTGTCGGGCCAGTGTCTGCCTGGGAGAGCCGTCCCTGACCTAACAGCCTCGCGGCCGCCAGACGGCGCTCCTCCATCTGCTCCGGCGTCAGATGCGCCGGACGCCACACGTTGCCATCCATCGCGAACCTCCTCACGAGGACTGACACTGCCCTATGTTACACCGCTTTCGTGACGATCATTAGCGCAGATTTTGTGTTATGTGGCAGTGGGTCATCGCGCGTTAGAGCCAGCTACACTTGCGTGAGATCATCTCTCTTCCTGGGCGTGCCGCATGATTGGCGTCGACCCGGACCCAGCTCATCAAAAAATGCTCTGGTGGGTTCAACCGGTCAGCGCATCATGATTGATTTCGTTGTGCTTCGGGAGAACTATCCATGGCGCTTATGGGTC
>NZ_QOIO01000168.1 GCF_003332305.1 Microvirga aerophila
CGCTGGTTCGGGTTGAAGTGCTTCTTGAGCTTGTGGCCGTATGCGCCGTAATCCTTCTGCAGCGACTCGGTCTGGACCGCAAAAGCCGTCACCTTCTGCGGGAAGCGTGTCTCGAACATGAAAGCCAGCGTGCCTTCCAGCCGGTGGGGCTTCAGCTCCACGTTGCTGGCCTTTTCAAACGCATCCACGTCGGGGCCGTGCGGCAGCATGGTGTTGTGCAGCGAGATGCCGCCCGGCACGAAGCCGCCGCCGGTCTTGGCGTCGTAGACCCCGTAGACCAGACCCATGAACTCGCTCATGACGTTCATGTGGTACCAGGGCGGCCGGAACGTGTTCTCCGCCACCAGCCAACGGTCCGGGAAGATCACGAAATCGATGTTGGCGGTGCCGGGCGTCTCCGACGGTGAAGTGAGCACCGTGAAGATCGACGGATCGGCATGGTCGTACAGGACAGGACCCACCGGCGAGTAGCGCCGCAGGTCGTACTTGTAGGGGGCGTAATTGCCGTGCCAGGCCACCACGTCGAGGGGCGAGTGATCCATGTCGGCCGCCCACAGGGAGCCGCCCCACTTCACGTACATCTTCGAAGGCGCATCCTTGTCCTCGTATGCCGCGACGGGCGTGAGGAAGTCGCGCGGATTGGCCAGGCAGTTGGCCCCGATGGGGCCGCGCTCGGGCAGGGTGAACGCGCCGCCGTAGTTCTCGCACAGGTAACCACGGGCCGGTCCGTCCTTGAGCTCGACCCTGATCTTGACCCCGCGCGGGATGACGGCGATCTCGCCCGGCTCGATGTCGATGATCCCGAACTCGGTCCACAGCCGCAAGCCACCCTGCTGCGGCACGAACAGCATCTCGCCGTCGGCGTTGTAGAAGTACTCGTCCATCATCGAACGGGTCACGAGATACACATGCGCGCCCATGCCGGCCTGCGAGCCCGCATCGCCCGCCGTGGTGATGGTGTGGATGCCCTCCAGGAACGAGACCGGCTCAGGGGGAAGCGGGATCGGGTCCCAGCGCATGGGAGCGATCGGCACCTCCACCTCCGCTGCGGGAGCCGTGCGCCACAGGCGGATATCGGCCTTCCGGAACTGGCCCCAATGGGTCACGGTGGGGCGGATGCGGTAGAGCCAGGAGCGCTCGTTGGTGGTGCGCGGCGCCGTGAACGGCGAGCCTGAAAGCTGCTCCGCATAAAGCCCGTAGGAACATTTCTGCGGCGAGTTGCGGCCGATGGGCAGTGCCCCGGGCAACGCCTCCGTCTCGAAGCCGTTGCCGAAGCCGGACATGTAGCCTTGCTGGATCGCGCTCTCCCGGAGAGGTGCGCCCTGTGTCTGAAGCGAGGGGTTCTGGACATTCATGGTCGTTACCTCCACAATTCGTTACATTCGTAACCGTCAATTTTGTAACTATCAACGTGATGGCAAAACTCGAACTCGAAAGGTTTCTGCCCTACCGCCTCAACCGCATCAGCACTGCGGTCTCTCAGGAGTTCAGATCAGTTTATGGCCCGCATCATGACCTGACCATCCCGGAATGGCGGGTTCTTGCGACCCTGGGCCAGTTCGACCAGATGGGCGCCAAGGCGATCGGTGCCCACTCGTCCATGCACAAGACCAAGGTCAGCCGGGCGGTCAGGGCCTTGGAGGAACGGCGCTGGCTCAAGCGCCGCGAGAGCAGCGAGGA
>NZ_QOIO01000169.1 GCF_003332305.1 Microvirga aerophila
TCCTGTGTGTGAGATCTGCAACGACCTCATTCTGGCACAGCGATGCCGTAAGGGGGCCGTCCACCCTAACAGCTTGGCTTGGTGCATGGCCAGCAAGCGTTCTGTTTCTTGTCATGGCCTGGCTGGAGCTTGTCGCGCCGGCACGGGACGCGCCGCGCAACGTTGCCTTTGGGGTGATGGCCTATGTCGGCCTCACCTGGGCAGGCTGCCATCTCTTCGGCGGGCCAGTTTGGCTGCGTAGGGGCGATCCCTTTTCCGTGGCCTTTGGTATCCTGGGGCGGTTCGCGCCCCTGCGGATCGCCGGAACAGGGCAGCGCTGGTGTTGGCGGCTCCAGCCCTATGCAGTCGGGCTCCTATCCCGGCAGAGCCTGCCTGTTTCGATGATCGCCTTCACGATGCTGATGCTGGCGACCGTGTCGGTGGACGGGTTGCTGGAAACGCCCCTCTGGGCCGCTGTGACTGAAGCAGCGGGCGGGTCTGGGGGAGCGGATGATACGTCGGCGGAGATCCTGGCGACTGCACTTCTTTGCATGGCGCCCCTCGTCTTCGGTGGTGTGTATGTCACTGTCATCAGCGTGATGAGGCTTGCCTCGGGAGAGTCCGGGCACCTGTTGCGCGAGTTGGCAGGGCACTTCGCCCTGCCGCTCGTTCCGATCGCCATTGCCTATCACCTGGCCCATTATCTCTCGTTTCTGCTGCTGGCCGGGCAGCTTGCGGTCCCGCTCATCTCTGACCCTTTTGGTTGGGGATGGGACGTGTTCGGGACAGCCCGCTACCGGATCAACATCGGCATCGTGGATGCGCGCTTTGTCTGGTTCATGGCTGTAGGAGCGGTCATCGCAGGGCACATCGTGGCGACGTGGCTTGCGCACGAAACTGCCCTGATGGTGTTCAAGACCCCCGAGGCTGCGCGCCGAAGCCAAGTGCCTATGCTAGCTCTGATGGTCGGCTACACGGTCCTGAGCCTCTGGATCCTCTCACAGCCCATCGTGGCATGAAGCTCTTAACTGAGCCCCGTCTCGGCGCTGGAATCATGGGACGAGCCGCCCGTCGAGCACCAAAGGTCTCCTTCTGGCACGAGGCGGAAGTAGACCTGGTGTCTGCACTAGCGAGGGATAGCGGACGTTCCTGGAGGTTAGGGGACCGTCAGTGCTTGACCCGAAGGCGACGTTTGGGATGGCAACTCGAGCCCCTCTCTCGATTGATCATACGTTAGGGAGCGACCGTCTCCGAAACAGAGCGGCCCAAGTTTTCCACATGACCGCCGAGAGACTGTCGCGTCCCGGGGTCGACAACCGCCAGCGGCGCGGACACGGCCAGACCTGCTGCGGTTCCGACCGCACTGGCCGCACCGGCGGTCACCTGGATGATGCGGTCGCCCAGCCCAACCCGGGAGTCGGTCACCGTCTGGCCCGCGGCCAAGCGCTTGCCGATGAGCTGGACGACCTCGGGACTCTCGGCGAACTTGCCGTGATTGAGGGCATCGCCCGCCTTGAGTTTGGTGAGGTCGAGGACCGTGACGTTCGCCTGCTCAAGCTGCGTCCGGTACGGTTCCTGATCGGGATTGATGGCGCCCAGGCGAGCCTCGCTGCCCCACACCCGCCGGGAGACAGCCAGCGCCCGGTCATCCTGCGACAC
>NZ_QOIO01000017.1 GCF_003332305.1 Microvirga aerophila
TGGCGGGGTGTGCCTCGACGGCTTGGATCAGGAAGGTCTCATAAGGCACCAGTTTGCCACCTCCCGGCGGACGGCCTTGGCGGGCGGGCGCCGGCGAGCCGAACCGCCGCTGGCGCTGCATCAGCTTGATGGCACAGCTGTCCCTGACGCCAAAGTGGCGGGCCGCCGTCCGGCAGGAATGGCCCGCCTCGACGAAGGCTGCAACCCGCATACGAAGATCGAGAGAATAGCAGTGACCCATGATCCACCTCCCGTCCGACGAAGTGAATCACAGATCACATCAACCCAGAACCCTAAGAGTCGAATTTCCAGTCCGATGCTTTAGAAGACGAACGTGTCCACTATGACCGTGGCAATCTCCCTTTCCGCGCTTCGGAAGATTTCGGGCGCATCGGCGCAACTGCGCCGTCGGCGATGTTTTTCCTCGGTGCGGGGGAAAATCATGCAAGCCTGCACAATCCCGGTTATGACTTCCCGGACGAATTGATCGGCATCGGCGCCCGCGTGTTCATGCGAACCCTACGAAACCTGTTGGGATGACGCATCTTCGGCAATGCGCGAGTGGGTCAAGCGAGTTCCTGCCGTTGTCAAGCGTTCACGCATACGAGTAAATCGAAAAAGCGAGCAGCTAGGCTGCTCGCTTTTTCGCTGTCGGATTAAAGGTCGTACTCGCTGGTCCCTAGTGGTGACTGTGCGATCCGGTCCTGTTCGAGCCAACCGCTCCTCCGCTTTCACCCGGGGCTGCTGGGCCATGGGGATGCTCGGGATCGTGAGAATGGGTGCTGATCTCACTGGTCGGCGAAGCGTACTCCCCGTTGGCTCCATAGATGGTGCCGTGTAGCCCCCAGTATCCGGATACGAGCACCACCAAAGCCACGGCGAGACCAGCAGGTACCGTCACGAGATTGCCGATCTTCGGCATGGCGCCGCGAAACTTCACCATGGACGCGGCTCTTGCATCGCGGCAGGGGTCGGCAGCGATCAGGAACAACACCGCCATGATCAGGGCATGTCCCACGAGGTCGATACGTCCGAACGGATAGACAGCGGTGAAGAAGATCACGAGCAGGGACACAGCCGAGAGGCGGCGTACGAGCGGCGTCCAGAGCAGGCCGAACCCGAGGGTGAACTCCGAGACGCCTGCCATCGGGATGAACACGTCCCGCGGCATTCCGAAGGTCAGGAAGGGCTTTTCCTCGACAAGCGGATAGAACCAGTTCGGGTAGGCGAACTTCTCGAGGCTCGACCACATGAGCGCAATGGCGACACCCCAGCGCAGGACAAGGAACCGGCGAGCACGCCACTTTGGATTGTCGGTGGAGGCCAGAACGAGGTAGCCGGCAACGCCGACGCCGAGCGCGAGATAGTCGAGAAGGTGGAAGAGATCGTAGTCACGCAGCGCCACCACCCACAGGGCAATGATGCCCCCTGCGGCGATCGGCATGGTCCGACGGGAGAAGACACAGGCGGCGATGAGCAGCTGCGCCCAGGAAATCACCTCGGAATTCGTCTTCAGGTCCGGGGTCAGGTAAACGCCGCCCACGGCGAAAATTGCGACGAAGAACGCCCCGAACGTCACTCGCATGAAATCATCGGAACGGCTCCAGAGAGGAGATGTCGCCTTGTCGAGAACGCTCAGGGCGCCTTGGCCGACAGGTCTGCGCTCAAGCATGACCGTTGCGATGAAAAAGCCCAGCACGAGGAGGATGCCGGTCCAGAACCACGGGTTTGTCAACGTTGCGGCGACCGGCTGGGGGGCCGCGCCGACGATGTAGGGGGCGAACCACTTCACATGAGCCTCAGCCGGCGCAGAGCTGGCCAGAGCTCCGCCAGCCAGGGTTATAAGACCCATCGCGGCGCGCCCGAGTGGAAATCTTTTGCTTTTCTGTGGCTCACGCGGCGCACGGCCGATCGTGGCGAGCGGGGTATGCATCGTATCCTCGTCGTCTGCTGATGTTCTTGACGGGGTGAGGAATACGCCGGGCCAGACGACGGGGACATTCAGATCATCCCCCTAAGGGGTTTCCCGGAGGTCCGCCGGCACGGTCGCCAGGGCGAGGTGGATGCTGTCCAGGAGACGACCGTCCTGGAGTGGCTTTTCAAGCACGGTCTGAAAGGCAGGGCATGGAGCCTTCCCGCGCAAACGGTGGTTGGCTCGGGACGTGATGAGAATAGCCGGATAGCGGATTTGGCGCTGCCGAAGCTGTCGGACGAGTTCGATCCCGTCCATTCCAGCCACGGCGTCGTCAATCACCAGGCATCCGTGCCGGGGCAAATCCGCCTCCGCCAGGATCTCGGCCGCCCCCTTGTAGAGGCGCACGGACAGGCCTTCGAGCTCAAGGGCGAATTTCAATGAATTTCGGACCGCGTCATCGTCATCCACGACAAGGACGGGCCCAGCATGTTGGGACATGGTAGCGGCCTCATGGGCATCCGGGGTTATGGCGTCACACAGACACTTCGCCTTTTGCCCTAATATGCATGTGGCCCCCGTGGCCCCCAACTCCGGGAATGTCCTTAAGAAGCCCCTGTCCCGTTCACACCCTCAACCAGCAGGGCCATACGGACCAGCTCGGACAGGCTCCTCGCCTGCATCTTCGACATGACGTTCGCCCGATAGATTTCCACGGTGCGTGGGCTGATCCCGAGATCGAACGCGATCACCTTATTGGCCTTGCCGGCAACCAACCCGTCGAGAACTTGGCGCTCGCGCTCGGACAGAGAGTCTAGACGGGCCTGCGCCTGTAAGAGTTCCGGCGTCTGGTGCAGGTTCCTGTCCTGCCGGAGCAAGGCGGAGCGCACCGCCGCCAGGAAGACCTCGTCTTTAAACGGCTTCTCGATGAAATCGACCGCGCCCTCCTTCATGGCCTCAACAGCCATGGGCACATCCGCATGACCGGTCATCACGATCACCGGAAGGATGCTTCCGCGCGCCTTGAGCCGGCGCAGGAACTCCATGCCGTCGATGCCGGGCATGCGCACATCAGTGACGATGCAACCCGCTTCGACGTCCTTCACCTCGTCGAGGAAAGCAGTGGCGGATTCGTGCAGGCGAACAGCAAGCCCATCGGACGCCAGAAGGAACGCCAACGACTTTCGCACAGCGACGTCATCGTCAACCACATGAACGACCGCATCATTCGGCATGCGCCATCTCCTCTCTGTTGACGGCCCTGAGGGTGAACCGGAACGTGGTTCCCTCCCCTGGCGGCGAAACCGCCTGGATCTTGCCGCCGTGGGACTCCACGATGGTTCGGCAGATGGATAACCCGACTCCCATGCCGTGTTTCTTGGTGGTCATGAAGGGCTGGAACAGGTGAGCTGCTATCTCCGGCGCGATGCCCGGCCCGGTATCCCGTACGCTCACTTCCACCAGCCCGTCCTCCACAGCCTTGGTCGCCACCACAAGTTCCCGGCGCGGCTGGTCCTGCATCGCCTCGATGGCATTGCGGATCAGGTTGAGAAGCACCTGCTGGACCTGAATGCGATCGGCGAGAACGAAAGCTGCGACGGGATCGAAATCGAAAGCCACCCGAATGCCGCGCTCCTTGGCGCCCACAAGAGCAAGCGCGCTCGCCTCTTCGATGAGCTTCGGCAGGCTTTCAATGTGGCGCTCGCTTTCACCACGAGCAACAAACTCGCGCAGATGTCGGATGACCTGCCCAGCGCGCAGGGCCTGATCGGCGGCCTCGTTGACCGCCTCGCGCAGCATCGGGACGGTTTCCCCCTCCATGCGCTCGAGAATGCGGCGGCATCCCTTGAGGTAGTTGGAGATAGCCGTCAGCGGCTGGTTGATTTCGTGCGCAAGTGTCGAGGCCATTTCACCCAGCGCCGTAAACCGCGACATGTGAACCAGTTCGGACTGAAGTTCCTGCAGTCGGGTTTCTGTCTGCTGCCGCTCCGTCAGGTCGCGAATAAAACCAGTGAAGTAGCGCTCGCCGCTGGAATGCATCTCGCCAACGGCCAGCTCCATAGGAAAAGTTGACCCGTCCTTGCGCTGGCCCACCACCACGCGGCCGATGCCGATGATCCTGCGTTCGCCGGTCCTGAGATAGCGCTGCATGTAGGCGTCATGCTGGTCCCGGTAGGGATTGGGCATCAGAATCTTCACGTTCTCGCCGATCACCTCGTTGGGCTCATAGCCAAACAGACGCATGGCGGTCGTACTGAAGGACTGGATCCGCGCCTGCTCGTCGATCACCACCATGGCGTCCGGCACGGTCTCCAGAATGGATCGAAGATGCGCCTCGCGGGACTTCAGGGCCTCTTCGGCCAGAACCCGCTCCGTCACGTCGCGGATCACCATGGCATAACCATTGGCCTCGCCGGCGTGGCCGGCAAACGGTGTAATGGTCAGGTGAGCCGTGAAAACCGTACCGTTCTTGCGCACGCAAGAGGTCTGGATCTCATAGCGGCCCGTCCGACACGCTGTGTCCAGTTCCTGCCCGGGCGCATCCTGGCCGGCATAAAGCATGGAAAAGTGACGGCCCACGGCTTCATCCTTGCGCCAGCCATGAATCCGCTCCGCACCCGTATTCCAGCTTGTGATGCGCCCTGCGCTATCGAGGACAAGCAGGGCAATATCCGCGACCGCTTCGACCAAAAGCTCCGCATCGACGGCCTGAGAATCGGGACGGTCTGCCGGATGAGTCGTATCGGTCATCGCATTTCCAGAGACAGCTATGGCTCGCATCATGCCTGTTCAGCGGGAAACAGGTAGGGCGGGACCCATCGGAACGCAATTGCCTATCAAAATTCCCTGGTCCGCGCGAAGATTCAGTCAGGCTGTCGCCGTCGGCCGAAGTGTCATTCACATGTCGGGTTCGAGCAGCACAGGTTGGTGGTCGGAGGCATGAGGCTGGTGATCGTAGCCGATCCTTGGCAACCCTAGATGGACTTCCCGAAAGGGGGCAGCGCGTGGATAGATCCGGCGGCCGGGTCCGAGTAGGCTCAGGACAGAAGGCCGGAAACACCCGAAGGAAGCGAAGCTGCTAATCCCTGTCGGACGCCATCAAGACTGATCCACTCAAGCCTATGAAATCTCAAAACTTTCTCGTGCTAATCTGATTCTTTTAGTGTCGCACGAATACTTAGGAAATACTCTGCCTGCCGCTACAACTGATTCACACCTCCTATCTAATTGAAATTAATGGGGAATCAGACCTGCGAAAGCAAGTCTTTTCAAAAGCATCGTTCCGCAGCCATCGACCATTGTGACGTGAGTGATTAATCGGGCCAGACGCTCAGTCCGAAACGCATCGTAAGTTCGATGAAAATGAGATCGGGACATGCGACGCCCCCAATCTCCTCTATCTCTGCGGATACGGCAGAGAAGTGCATGCCGGTCTAATTCCGGATCTCCCCGCAGAGCATCCGCCGCTTGCTCCGGTTCCGGATTAAATTCTTTAGATACGATCGCGAATAGTGCCATACGGCGCAATCAATCCTGAACCGTCTAGGGCGTGTCATCGCTTAATCCAATCGAGTGTAGCGGCGAGGCAGAGAATGCCCATGAAGGATGAGGCAGTCTTTTCGTAGCGAGTCGCAACGGCTCGCCATTCCTTAAATCTGGCCCAGAGCCGCTCGACAACATTGCGGTTGTTGTAGATCCACTCGGGGCATGCCACCGGCGCCTCATGGCGCTGCGGCGGGATAGCGGGGCGTGCGCCGATACTCCAGATGTGCTCACGAAAGTCATGGCTGGTGTAGTCGCGATCTCCGACCACCCACGTTGGCACACCCGGCAGTTGCTCGAGCAGCGGGATGGCATGGGGCAGTTCACGCGCCTGCCCAGGCGCGATCCGAAACGCGATGGCGCGTCCGAGACCGTCAGCGATCACGCAGGCCTTGGTGCCATAGCCGCCACGAGAGCGGCCAAGGGCTTCACGATCATCTCGCTCAGCTTGAGAGTTCCTTATCGGCGAGCCCCGGCCGCTTTCTGGTGGGCCCGCACGCTCGTACCATCGAGAAACACCATGCCGAGCTTGATCCCACATTCCTGAACAAGATGCAGCAAGCGTTCCCAGACGCCCGATCGTGCCCAGCGGATGAAGATCTGGGCGGCGCGCCACCAGGGGCCCAGCTCCCCCGGGACAGCCCGCCCCTTGGCTCCGTTCTGATGCCGCCACAGGATGGCCGAAAGGGTGCGCCGCAGGTCCTGCGGTGGGGTCTTGCCTTTCGGCCGGCACGCTTCAATCAGGGGCTCCAGAAGAGCCCATTGTCCGTCGCTGAGCATTGCTCCTCCTCATCCTGGAGGAGCAAAACGCAAGCCGATCCAATCAGTTCAAGCGATAACACGCCCTAGCCTGCGACCATGGAAATATCCTGATAGGATGCGAAGGAGTTTTGTGCGCATCTATGCCTCTGCTCCTCCCTCGAGCGGAGCCAACCTCAGCCTCGCTAGAGAGCATAGACAATCAGGTTATGTACCTAGACTTAGTGCGCCCTCTTCCTGCGTTTAGTCCGGCAACATGTCTCCGACGCTAATTCAGTCAGTAACGCTTCCGCCTCTTCTCGACTCCAAACAGCTCTACCACGTTTCGTTGTCCGATACGGCTTCAATCTCGTATGGAAAAAGCGCCGGACACTGCGGACATCGACCCCAGCAGCGTGCGCTATCTCACCGGTCAACATGAATCTGCGACCGAACTCCTCCACGCTTGCGCGCAACGGACGACGAAGGCCGTTCGACAGCCTAACGAACTCAATGAGCCCTTGATCGAGCAATGAATTGATCATTTCAGAACCTACATTGAGATACTCGCATGCTGAGATTGTCGTTATCGTTGACAATTCTGTCGACCCGCCCGGATTCTTGAATGCCGCTGAAGCCAGCATTTCCTCTACTGAATTCTTCTTCACAAGGACTCGACTAACTAAAACGGTGCGTGAATCAAGTACGCCTTCCACCCTGATAGATCCGGCAAGAAGAGCCGCAAGAGCGGGAATCCAAGGCTTCGGAACTTGTCTCATGCCCTTGACGCATTCTGCAAGGGGAGTGCAGCCACGCGGCCGAACGGACACTAACGGCCCAAGACTGGTCAACTTCTGGCAGAACTTTTCCGTCTCCGACCGGCGGAACCAAGTTCCACGTCCAGCCATCACCGCCGCAGGTCCACTCGCCAACCTGAGTTCACCCATCTTTGCAAGTGTCACCAAGACATGTTCCGGGAGCCCAGTCTTTGCAGTAACATCTCGGCGTTCTTCAAGTCCATTTCGCTCTTCGTTCCAAGCCAGAACTTGGTCCGCCTTCAAGAATACAGGCGATCTCATATTGTTTGGTGCGCGCAAGATCTCAAGCTCAGCTACACTGAAGAGGCGCTTCAATACACATGGGTGTATGTTGCAGCGGTCGGCTGCCTGCCGAAGCGTAAGAAACCCAGCATGCTCTCCACGGGATCGACGATCCGGGCCACGCATTACAATGTCGGTAATCGATCCATAGTAGTTCCGTATCGCATCATCGAGGAGCGCACGAACTTGAGGTGGATTGGCTCTATTGAACCGGAACTTGAACAGCGGGCCAATGTCCCTAAAGACGCCATACACCCCCGTGCGCCTGACCTGATCTGAGCGCAATCGATCGCAAAGCGAGTAAAACGATCGCGGCCAGCCCAGTACTACTCGTGCGCCTCTCGCAAGATCTGATGCACTCCATCCCGTGAAATCGTTCGCTTTCACCGTGCGCCGCGAGAAGCCACCAAGTACCTCATCCTTCACTAGGTAAGAAAAGCGGATGCAAAGGTCCAAAAGATCAGTGTTGCTCCAGTCCGACAAACGTTCGGGGACCAAGCAACGAACCGCTGCGCGGACCTCTGGGTCTGGGTCTACGAGGCCGGCAGCGAACGCACAAGGTTCTTGATCCTCCTCCGCGACGCGTTCAGCCGTGAAGTCACGGAGATCGGCTCCGCAGTGCTCGCACAACTCCGGCATGTGAGGATGGCGCCAACCCAAATAGCGTCCGCATTCCGGATTTTGGCATCGATCAACGAGACAGCCCATTGTCCCCCGATCGAACACGAAGGGGCGAAGCTCCCACATCGCGCGGTGATAAGGTCGCAATGCCAGGGCAGCCGGCGATACTCGCCGGCGGCGGCTTTCTCGGTATGACGCGGGCAGGGGTGTGCTGAAGAACTGGATAAAGGGTGTGTCCCTCCCCTCGAATTCAGTGCTTCGGTACATCCGCCTCTCAACCTCCTCAACGGGGATGTCCAGGAGTCGGGCAAGATCCGGAGCGCGATGCTGGTGGATGATCGGCAACGTCTCCGGTCGTAATGTGTTAATCCGAGCGAGTGTTACGGGTCGCTTGCGCTTAGGCACCATATGATGGGCGCACACGCGCGCGAAATGCCCTAGCAGGCTTTCGTCCCGCTCAGGCGACAGGGGAAACGGAAATGGCTTGATCGGATCATTGCGTCCGCTTCCGGTGCCATCACTCGAAGTAAGCGCAGGAAGGTCGAGTTCAGTCCAAACGGACATTTACTGCCTCCGGATGAGTTTGCTGGGACCGTTCCTAAATGGGTTGGTTTTGCAGACATTAAGTGGGATGGCCCATCCCGCCGTGGCGAGCGCGAGATCTTCACGAGTGATAATCTCGCGCTCGGTCTCAGGGTTAGCCGCAACCCGGCGCGCCATCGGCTCGATCGCATGTCGGACGAGCTTCGAGATCACTCCCGTGTTCGAGCCGGTCACGCCCTCCCACGTTTCCATCGATACCTCCGCGAAACACGCCGGGAGATCGTCCGCTAAAAAGCCGGATTTGCCCTTCGTGATGCCTTTGCGCGCGCAGGCGTCGTCGAGTTTGCCAATGTATCCAAGCATCAAGGTTGACCCCTCATCGGTGGATACGTCGGCAGGGTAGATCAGGATTGGCGGGCGACATCGATTGCGGATCTCCCGAGACATACAGAAGGATGCCAGCAGTTCCTCGGTACCAATGGCAATGATGGCGAACTGCGCGCGGTTCGCGACCGACTTGAGCGTTCGCAGCAAATAAACCGTGTGATTGCTGGCGCTCTCGTCTCGCTTCACGATATTGTGCATCTCATCAATGAACACGATGTCAGTCGGGCGGAGCGTTGCAAAGTGTTCCATTCTGGTGCGCTTCTCCTCCACTGTTCCGTCTTCGGGGAAGTTGCATCCAAACCCCTTGAGGAGATCGGAGAAGAATGTCTTGAGCACCGTCCCAGGTCGGAGTTCGGCGTATACCGCTGGGACCGTCTTGTCTGTATGGCCTTCGCGGCGGCGGATGCACTCGACGAAAGTCTGTGCGTTCGTCGTCTTTCCCATTCCGGACTGGGCAATCACTGGCTGGATCAACGCGGGATATTTGGCGAGCCCCTCTCCGGCTGCAACGCCACGCTTGCGCAGATAGAATCTCGCCCTCGCTACCTCGTCCCGCATCGTCTCGAACGTCTGGTGCGCCTCAACGAGTCGAGGGTGCATGAAGCAGATAGTCTCGAAAGTAGCCTGAAGTTCTCCGATTTGGCGCCGCAGTTCGCGCTCCTTCGGTTCCATGATCACATCATCGATATCGATGTCGAGAAAGTCCATTCGGGTTTCCTTCTCTTATTACTCTCTACTTGGACACCCGCCGCGATTAGGCATGAGAGTATTGAGCCCATTCCTGCCATTACGTGCTGGCTCCGAAACTTGCGTATCCTCTGGGGTTGCTCTTGCTGTGCTCCCCCACCCGGGACCAAGATTGTTCATGAAGGCCTCAGGATCTGGGACCTTCAGCAAGGTGTCCCAATCCTTCTGCGGACGTTGGGCTGGGCTATTATCACCGGCTGGGTCGGGCTGATCACACTGCTTAGCCTTGATCGCAGCCTGCACCTTCTTATGCCGTATCGCCGCCTTTTGTGCCTGTGCTGCCTTCTTGCTACGGTGTTGTTTGGGCGGACGGCCCCGGTCTTCCCGCTGGCGATCAAGATCGACTGGGAGGGCCAATGGCCGGGCACGTCCGTCAACGGATGACGGGGCTTCCTCGAACTTGACGATGTTTCGCTGGAGCATACCCAGGTCAGCGAGTTTTTCGCGTAGACGATGCTGGTTCAAACGAGCCTCGACCTGACGCGCGGGGACAGCCTTCTCCATCATCCTGCAAAGTTCATTGCGCGTGCGGGCCCGATCAGCGGGCGAATGGAACGCCTTGTTCGCGGCCTTGTTGGCGGCCTTCATGGCCTCATAGACGTCCTCTGGCAGATCCCGCACGTACTCAGCATGATCGGCAGCAGCGTTGATTGTCACGAACCGGTTGCGCCCTTCGACGTATAGATTGAAGTGGTCAATGTTCTCGGGGTCAATCGTGCCCCACAGGCCGCTGGCCTTCGCACTCCCGGCCTTCCGTTGGCTACAAATTGGCTCACCACGCGCCAGTTCCGGAAGGAGCCAGTTCACGATTGATTGGTCGTGATAGCGGACGCCGTTGCAGACGAGCCCGGCCTTGTCGAGGGTGATGTCTTTCTTAACCCGTCCCAAAGCTGCCTTGAGGTAGGCAATGTTGTCGACCACCGGGATATGGCGTCCTTCCGTCTCCTCACGCCAAGCCTGAAGTGGGGCCTTGCCGATCGCAGGATGCGGTTCCATTTGGTACACATCGCAGATCGCTTTGAAGAGATTGGCCTCGAATTCCTCAGTCGATGCCGTCTTCGTCTTGGACGGGTCATAACCCCAACGGCGCAGAATGTGGGCAGGCAGTGGTACGCTCCCCGCCGACCGGTGGAAGCACAACTTATTGATGGTGTCGAAGATCTTCTCCCCGATCGCTTTGGCCTGGGGATTTCGCTTGCGCGGCCATTCCACGCCAGTTCCTATCAACTTCATCCCTTGTCGGAATGACGGTCCCTTGTGCGCCCATTCATGGTCTACGACAATCCGAGTGGCCTTTCCATACGCCTCCATCCCGTTTTCGAGATGGGCGAACTTGTCCTTAATCCAGTTCTTGGGCTGGTTGATGCGCATGACAAGCTCGGTGGCGGTCGACGTGCACGGCCGTCGATAGGTTACGAAGCATGCCAGGATTATCCGGGTGAAGACATCGATCGCCAAGGTCACCCAGGGGCGGCCTCGAACCAATTTTCGTACTGGATCGTAAATCACCCAAGCGTCTGACTTGGTGTGATCGAAAATGACGATCTCGAGCGGCTTCGTGGCGATCAGGCCTTCACCGACAGCATGCCATCTCTCCACCGCCCTCGCCCCGCCCCACTTGGTCATCCAGGTGTCGTAGCACTCAACTTCCTTGATCTTCTTGCGAATGGCGGTATCGCTCGGGCGCTGGCGCTTTCGAGCCTTCCTATTGGTCCGTTTCCGCCGGGCATCGAGATAGTCGAAGACCACATTGATGCGGTTGACTGCCTGCTCGGGCGTACGGGTGTCGAGCGACCAGTACCAAAGCGCCGCTGTTTTCAGAGCCTTGTGGTATCCGCCGTCCCGGCGTGGCGCCCGCTTTCCCTTCCCCCTCCGATCGATCATTTCCTCGGGCGGGCGGTGTCCCAGGACGCCACGTTCACGCGCCCAGCGCGCGACCGATACGCCACCCGGAATCCAGTAGCTGTACATCCTGAAATCCGGGCGCTGCGACACTTTCCGGACCCAGCGGTCCATGGCAGCCTTGCTTTGCGACGTGTGCTTTGGCTCGGCGTCCCAGGCGTCCAAGTAGGCTTTCCTGACCGCCTCGTCCGGCTTCATAGGGCCCGGCCTCGGGTCCTCGCGTCCCGCTTTGCGAGCACGGTGGCCTTTGCCTTCGAATGGGAGCCGGCGTAATCTTCCCTCCTCGTGCGCCTTCTCGATCGCCTCCCACGACGTCGGCGGCAGTTCAAGACGGTTAGTCCCTTCATGACGCAACACGTACGTTCTTTCTCCAGGGCGCAACTCCTCGACTATCAGGGTTTCGGAAGCGCGCCCGTCCTCACTTGTGAACTCAATTCGGTCACCTGCTTCGAGAATGTGAAAACGCGTCATGGCTTACCTCGCCGGAGGGTTCTCAGGTCGTTCGATCTTCCTGTGAAGCGGCCTATGGCCCGGCCGTGATGACGCGAGTGTCCGGGGAACGAGGGTGACGATGTTGTCGAAGCAGAAGGGCAGGCGTAAGTCGATCTCGACGATGCGTCGCACCATCATTGCCTTTAACAAGGCGAACCCGCGTTGCCACCCGCCCAGCGTCTTGGCGGCCGCACCGAGTGTCGTTGCTCCGCCAACGGCTTCTATGTGCGATCGCACGGCAAGCATATCAGCCAAGGGTACGGCGAGCTTCCCGTCGTCGTGCATATCCCGTATGTTCCGAAAGACGACTTTCGGCAGGTGAATGTCACTTTCCTCAAGGATCTTGAACGTCCAGCCGAGCCCCTCGCAGACATAGCGCGCGAGGTCCAGTTTGAGCTCGTAGCGTGGATCTCTCGCTATTTCCTCCCTGTGCTTCTTGATTTCGGTAATCTGAACACTTCCATCGGCTCGATCCTCGTAGACATCCGGGATGTACTCATACGTTTCGTCATCGACGGCGATCTCGATCCTGAGCGGCTGGGCAAGAAACCACACGACGGCCGTATCGGTTTCGCACACCCACATGTAGTCTCGCTCCAGCCGGCTTTCCCATGGCAGGCTCCAGCCCGACTTAACAGATGGATACTCCCCGGTCCAAACCGTGTTGCGCAATCCGATGATCGTCCGGATTGGGCCGCCGTCATCGGAGACGTAGATCATGGCGAGTTGCCGAAGCATCGAGTTCCAACTCGTGGGACGGTACTGAGACATGACATCCCTCGCTCACGTCGCTGTACAGGCAGAGTATCCGCGAAGAACGAGCGCGGCCTCCATCCAGGTCGGGGTCGGCTAGCGTTGCGTCGGTCGTGAGAGCACGGGGTTGATCAGCGATCGTGCGCGGTGCCCCGCGTTGGACTTAGCAAGATCGCGGACGAGCGACTGTGTGTCGTATTCTGATTGCGTCTTTGGGCCGAGCCACGTATCCGCGGTAAGCCAAGCAGATGATGCGTTGTGGGGCGACGCCATGGTGCAGCTTCTCGAGTTCATCGTCATATAGCCCGCACTGTCGATGAGTGAAACTCGGACGGCTCCTATTGTCCTAGAGATCGGATCTATTCGCGCTTCCACGCATGGTCGAAACACACGCTTCCCAATGCGTAGCAGGAGATCGGACGCTTCTGTAGCGATTTCGTCCTGAAGCACTTGGACTCCTCTGCTCGCGATCTTCACATCTGGGCCGTTGTCCACATCCCAGTTCCTATAGTTTCTGCCAAGTCGCGACCTGCGGGCCGATGAAGCGGCCTCGGGGCAGCGCGTGTTTCCATCACCGGGATTATCGCATCGTTTCTGTCTAGCCGTTGCTAAGAAACCGCCTGAAGTCATCCGATCGATATGAGACATAAAAGGGCTCCAATACAATCGCCTAAGTGGGCCGGAATTTCACACGGTTTTCGTGCTGCCTGTCGCTTAGGTCTCCGTACTCAAGTTTCCAAAGCAATTGCACAGTGTTGCTCAAATAAGGGCCCCGTGGTCCGACTGGGCGCCTGACCACAACTCTTGCGTCACTCTATGGGTAGGCTATTCCTCGGTATCGAGAAAGCGCTTTTGTAGGTTATAGCCACTCATCTGTCCGCAGCGTCCAGTGTACGGCGCGTAGTCAGTGGCTTATAGGCGGTCTATCTGTGCAACCCTGCTTTGAACTATATGCGTGAATAGAAGGACATGATCCTCGCTCTTCGATAAGGAGGAGCTTAAACTTAAAGTTCGCGTTGGCTAATTCTGGATTAAATTCCGGAACCAGTATGTGACCTTGGCAATATGTTCGTAGGCTTGGCCATGGCTAGATTCGGTCTTGCGGAGTCCTTCGGGCCTGTCACGCGTGCAATCCTTGTTTTAGGAATGACAGCCTACAGGAATCCCTTAAGTGCTTCGGGAGTTCTTTTCCGCATATTCGGTGACCAAGCACCTCGATAGTAGTTTTTAGCAGTAAATAACGTTGCGCTCGACGCAACGAGACGCGGCGGAATGCCGCACTCAATGGTAAATGAAGCGCACCTTCATAGACAGGCGAAGGTCGTTGATCAGATCAGATGACAGCAACTAATGAGAACCGCTTAACGAACGGATACTTGGTATCAGATCCCTTTGACGGCACTTACTGATCCGATGCACCCATAGTGTTCCTGAGGAGCTACGCTGGAAACGGGATGGGAAAACGAAATCATGGCTCCCCCGGCGTCTTCCTTTGATGATCCATCCCAGGAAAATAGGGAGCGGCAATGATCGCGAGCGCGATGAGAAGCACCGCCGAATAAGGTGGCCTAACAGACCTTATCACTCCGCTCCGTGGCTCCTTGCACAATCAAGAACGGCGTCCCGCCGCCCTGCCCGAAGGGCTTCCCATGGGGTGTCTCCGTCCATTACGCTGTCCGGTGTCAGGAACCATTCCAGTCGCATCCAGGAAGCCCTGATCGGCATGGCGGAGAGGATCTTGCGCATGTCCAGGATTGTCGTCGGGTTTTTCAACTGAAACGCCGGGTAAACCGTGCGGCCGTCCATGTCGACAGCAATCAGGTCGCCCGCCTCCGTGTACCGCCGCAACTCTGGAAGGCTCACGCCGAGCCAGTCGGCCACCAAATCCTCTTCCAACACGCCGCCGGCCTGTCGGATCAGCCACTGCTTGCGCTCGGCGGCATCACAATGCTTAGTTGAATTATCGCGGTAGCTCTGCCGCAGCAACATCTTCGGTGGCTCCTCTCCGCTTAGGAACCTTACTATCGCCCGACCATGCCACAGGGCAGTCTCGACGGACGACTCAAGACGCTCCGGCCGAGTATGGTCCGACAGCGGCACGAATGCGTCATCGGTTGCTAGCGCGGCGAGCCAGCCCAGCGCCGCCCAAGCGAGCGTGAGATCAATCAGTGTCGGCTCCGGTGACATCTCGGCGGATGCCGCGAGGGCTGTTGCCGCATTGCAGGCGAGTGTGATCATGCTCGCGCGCTGCCCGAGGGCTGCCGCGTAGACGCTGCACCGCAGCTTCCCCTCATGGTCGTCCTCGGGCAGCGCGAGCATGAGCATGTCGATGCTCTGGGCTAGCTTTGCACCGAAAACACTGGAGCCTTCCAAGTCGTTGAGCAGCTCCTGAAATGGAAGGACCGCCCGGCGCTCAGGTGTGTCGAGCCGCTCAAGACGGCCGATCTCGCTCTTGACCCACTCAAGGACGTCCTCACGGATGTTGTTCTCAAAGAAGGGCATGAGGCGCAGCAGTTCGTCGGCAGACGGGATCGCCCGTCCGGCCAGGATGTCGCCCTGGCGGGTGTCGCAGGCACGGATTTCACCCATTCGATCTGTCATGGGCCACTCCTCGTTGGAGGCATACGCATGAACTCGACGAGCATCTGCCCATAGTGTCTCGCGGTATCTTCCGGCGCGTCGAAACGGATAGGTCTCGGTTGGCCCGCCAGCGCTGGGTCACCTGCCGCCACCTCGGCCAGCCAGCCCAGCGCCGTGGCGATCAGTTGATAGTCGGCCTTGGGCGGCGATTCGGCCTCGGCTGGAACCAAAGCAAGTGAGACTGCCGTGCTCGCAATGTCGACTTTGGCCTCCCTCACCCCGAGCGCCGCCCGGTAATAGCTGCACCGAAGCCACCCCTCGTGATAGGCCGTGGGAAACGCGAGCATCAGCCGATCAACGATTGGACGCAAATCCCACTGGGTTGAGGTTCGAATGCTTGCCACCTGTCGCAAGTGCCGGGCGTGATGGATGATCGACGCTTCGCAGTCATTCCAGTCGTCGGGTTTGTATCCGTCACGTTCGATGCCACCCAGCAAGCGCCCGGCGTAATGGCGCATGTCCTCGTGGAGGCTACCTTTGAAGAAGGGCATCCCGCGCAGGAGTTCGACGGCCTCGGGCCATGCCCTTCCCACGAGAATGTCCCTCATGCGTTCCGGAGGATCGTTCGCTTGCGGCGGAATGGAAGCCGGGTGTCGTACGAGGCTATCAGCCTCCACGGGTGCCGCTTGGCGATCGGTACCCGTGTCGGCATCCAGATCAGCCGACCCGCCGGGCGTCCATCGGCTTTCCTCATCCGTCGGGAGCGGATGTGCCCCGAGCCTGCTCAGATACACCCGGCAGCGGCGCTTCTCGGTGAGCGCCCAAGGCGGCAGGGCATCCACCACTTGGAGAACAAGCCCGACCAAGTGCTCGTCAGCCGTGCGGGGATCCCTCGCGCCATCCCGCAACGAACGGAGCGCCATGAGGTATCCTGGACGGTTCCAGCTTGGGTCCGGCTCCTCCGCCTTTCGCCGCAACATGCGCTCCACCCAGATGCACATATCGGCGCGGATGCTGTCCCAGTAGAAGGGCAATCCGGCTTCGAGTTCCAAGGCTTTTGGGAGCCTTCGCCCCGCCCGGATGTCCCTAATGATTCTGCCGTTCATGGAGCCTCCCTTACGACACCCAAGGCCTGATCCCCGTAAACCGCCCCCTGAGGTCCACCGGGACGTTGCGAGCACGACAGTGTCCGAGCGCATGGATAGGCCTCGGACATGATCCAGATGCTGGACGTGCGGCTCACGCGTTCAATCCCGGGGATCAGCAAATGCTCCGAGGCCGCGCCAACCAGGCAGGCTGTCGGGAACCGCGCTTTGCTCCGGATGTCATAACCGGGCCATGCATTTGTCCCCGTGCGCGCCGTGACCGAGGTCAGTGCCTCACGTCCCTGCTCGCCAGAACAACCTCGATCAGCCTTCGCAGCTTGCGCAATGAACCGCCCGGCCATGCCTTCATCACGGCTTCGATTTCGATCCCGTCCAGCGAGCTGCCCCAGCGGCGATCCAATCCTTGCTCGGCCAGGATGTCGGTGATGATCTGGCGGCAGAGGATCGGCAGGTGCTCGGGTCCAGGCTCTGGAAACGGAATCACTCGGCAGCGGTCCCGGAGCGGGGCCGAGAGTCCCTCAAGAGAGTTGGCTGTCATCAGCCATGTGACGTGGGAAAGGTCACATGGCGCCTGTACATAGGGATCGTGAAAGCGGGACGCCGTCTCCCGTTCCAGGAACGCGAGAAGTGCATCATGGACCTGACCGTTGTGGCGGGAGGTCCCGACCTTCTCGATCTCGTCCAGGATCGCACCCGGTCCTGCGGCCTTGTAGCGTGTGATGAGGGCAACCGGGAGAGACGGTTCGCCGGTCGACCATCGACGGGGAGTGCCAGCGAAGGAGCCATCCGAAACCCCGCCGCATGGAATCAGGTCGTGGGGCAGATTGAGAACCCTCATGAGGCGGGTCGTGAAGCGGGACTTGCCGCATCCAGGAGAGCCGACAAGGATAGTCGGGCGGATCTGGACATGGGATCGGAGCGCGACGTCCCGAAGGACGTCGTCGATCACGTCTGCTGCATACGGGAACTCCGCCCTCAACGTTGCGCGAGCCGCTTGGAGATCAGGCATCGGAACCAGGGGCAAGGCCTTTCCGGTGAGTCCCTCGAGCTCCTTCGCGACCTTCTTCCCTTCCCCTGTGTTCGCGTTGCCGACGTGGCTGAAAATGACGGCTGATGTTGACATGGCGACTTCCGAGCGGCCCGTCGGGGGTGAGGCTCCCGGGGCCTTCGCAGGTTCGTTCGCCGGGAGCTTTCCGCTTGCGGTCTCCCCCCATCCGTCATGGCGAGCAGTGTCTGGAGTGCTTGGTGCTCCACGAACTCGGTGAGCAATTGCCCATAGCGGTTGACCAATGTCGCTGGCTCGCCCCGGCATGGCACCCGGATCTCACGTCCAAGATAAGCGTACTCAGGATCGGATGTTGCGTAGAAGAGCCAACCCAGTGCGGCCTTGACCATTTTGAGGGCGGTTGCCCGCTCGTCAGGGTACGACTCCAGCGTAGTGGCCATTAGGACTGTATCGCGGGCGAGTGCGAACACGGCGCGATGGTCACCAAGGTGCGCGAGATAGATCCGACACCGCAGTCGCCAGGAGCGGACGCCGTGTGGCAGACTGGCTTTGGCGTCCTCAAGGACGTCCGTCAGCGCCCTGACTTCGTCCGCTCCGGCACATACGGTGAGTTGCTCCAGACCGTTGATGACTGCGGCGAAGTGGGGGTGGTCTGCCCTACGACGCAATCGAGGCATCAGCCGCTCGGCAAAGGCCTGCATGTCCTGCTGGATGTCGTCGCCAAGGAACGGCATCCCCTCGAGAAGTTCTTGCTCCGTCGGCAGGTGAAGGCCTGCCAGAGCGGCTTTCCGCCTCCGCTCGAAATGCCTCTGGTCACGATCTGGACGGTGACTAGGATCCCGGGATGGCATGTGTGCTGACATGGCGAATGCTGCTTTTCAGGACGGACTGATAGGGGCCAGCGGACTTCCGAGGCGGTACCAGCCCGCGAGGCCCCTTACCCAACCTTGCTGTTCAGCGAAGATCCAAAGATCCGGCATTTCCCTGAGGGTTTCGCCTTTTGGAAGGAACAGATCGTCAGTCGAGTCGGCCATGATCCTCAGGGATGGCGTGGATTTGATCTCGATGCTCCAATTGTTGAGGATAGGAGCCTCAGCCAGCTCCTGGGCAGTGGGTCCACGCCCATCCTGAATTGCTCGGAGAACCGCACTAAGGTGTTCGAGCCCATCGATCAGCCGGGCAACGGCGTCCCGGCCCAAGATCCGATCCTTGAGGATTACGAACATCAAGTCCCTCCTATGGTCTGAAGCGGCGTCTGCCGGAAAAGATGTGCGGGACGGCTGGGGTACAGCCATGCAGTGGGCTCACTCGTCGGGACGATAAATCAGGGTTTCGTGCGCTGAGATGAGTGGCTCCCAGCGGAGCGGGCGCACCCGTCACACCCTGTGTGTCACTTTCGGAGCTTCTCCGGCTGCCCGAGACGGTACCAGCGCTCCAGCGTCAGTACCCAGCCTCGCGGCTCGGCAAGGACCCAGAGATCCGTCGAACAGAAGCCGAGATACTTCTCCGGCAGATTGCCCGCCACACGCCCGAACAGGACTTTTGCGGGTACGAATTCCGTGGCCCAGTTTTCTATGACCGGGGCGCTGGCGAGGTCGTCCTCGGTCGGACCGGCGCCTGCATGGATCGCCCTCAGGTTCGCGGCGAGGCGCTCGAGACGATCGGCCGTCAGGAGCATTCTGTCCATGTCAGTGAATCCATCGCCTTCAAGTTCGAACATGCGACGCCTCCAAGGCTCGATAGAATCGAATCCTTGGGTCTGTATACGTCCGCGACGGCGTCCTGTCTATCGAAATGTCCGTTCAATGGACACGAAGCTGGTCAGATAGGACACGAAATGGCTAGAAAAGGACAATTGTTGACAAGCTCGCGTTGGCGCTGCCGATGTGACAGGATGCTCGCCACGCCCAAGCTCCTCAAAGCAGCCCGTAACCTGCTTGGCCTTACCCTTGATCAAGTTGGAAAAGCCGCTGGCTTGAGTGGCAAGACCGTCGCTCGCGTCGAGGCAGGCGGAAAAAGGACGACCATCGATGCTGCTGAGGCGATCCAAGCCGTGTACGAGAGGAGAGGCGTCCAGTTTCTTCAGGAGACCGGGGAATACGGCGAGGGCCTACGCCTTCCCAAGAAGCCCAAGTGACATTCGCGCGCCCTCTGCTGGATAGTCTCGCGGTCGCCGTCACAAGCACGGGA
This sequence comes from Microvirga aerophila, assembly GCF_003332305.1. Lineage (GTDB taxonomy): Bacteria > Pseudomonadota > Alphaproteobacteria > Rhizobiales > Beijerinckiaceae > Microvirga > Microvirga aerophila. The sequence continues at coordinate 19,621 of NZ_QOIO01000017.1, forward strand.
CGGCCTCTTCCGTCAGCGCAGTTCGATCTGCCTGAGGCGAGAGCTCATCCCAGCCGGACTGTTCCCCGACATTCGTTACGATTTCCATTGCCGTAGGCCGGGCCTGCCTGTCACAGGCCCGGCCGACGTGGCCGAGCTTGCGCTCAAGTCTGGCAGGATTGAGGCAATCGGGCTCCGTCCCCGCCATCCACAGTGCTGGAGCGACAGCATCACACCCACTTCCCGGCCCCGAGCAGGCGCATGGAGTTCGCCGTGACCAGCACTGTCGCCCCCGTATCCGACAGGATCGCGGGCCAGAGTCCCGTCAGGCCCAGGTGACGGACCACGGCCGTCGGCATGGACGATCTACGCCATACTGCCCAGGAGCGATCCCGCCCAAAAGGAGGTAGGGCGTTGGTTAGCATGGATTCCAGGCTTGCTGGAGGTGCTTGCGCCATGTGAGAAGCGGATGTCATGGCCGGCATTGCGTCCGTGGCCACTTGGCAATCGGCGTCCTCAGCGCTCTCCGTCGAAACCGACCTTGGTGCGGTTCCGCCCCTCCTCCTTGGCCGCGTACAGCCCCCGGTCCGCCCGGCGCAGGATTGAGCTGCGATCGTCGTCCGGCAGCGCCTCGGTGACACCTGCGCTGAACGTGCAGGGCAGCTCAAGCTCACCGTGCCCCAGAACCGCCGGAGGGAAGCCCTCCCGGATGCGATCGATGATGCGCGGGGCATCGTCGAGACTGACCTCGGGCAGCAGCAGCAGGAACTCCTCCCCACCCATGCGGCCCAGATGATCCTGGGCCCGCACCCTCCCCCGGCAGAACCGCGCGAAATGCTTGAGGACGTCGTCGCCCGCCTCGTGCCCGTGCGCATCGTTGATGGCCAGGCCTGGAAGCACAGGACTAGGCCGAGACCGCCAGAACAGGCGGGAACAACAGGGCGAAAGGATCCTTCCATGAGCCGACAAGCCCGCTCATGGCGGATGCATAGGCGATGAGCAGGAACGACTGCGACGTGAGCAACGAGTTGAGGCGGCTCGACAAGAGATCGCTCTGGAACTTGATCTCACCGCGATAGAACTTCAGCAGTTCACGTTTGTCCTCAGGCATGATTGGCTCTCCTGCGGAATCTGGTGGAACGCCGAGGCCATTGTCCTTGTCATCGAAGCGGCGGGACGGCGAGGATGTCGACGTCGAGGGACCGCAAGACCTCCTCGGTCACGCTCCCGAGCAGCGCCTTGGCGATTCCCGATCGGCCGTGTGTTCCGATGATCAGGATGTCAGGGTTCAGTTGCTCGACAGCCTTGGAGATCACCTCGAACGGCGCGCCCTCCTCGATGTGCATAGACTGTCCTCGATCATCGAGTCCGTTCACCTCCAGGAACGCGGTCAGTTCCTTGGTGGCCCGCAGGCGCTCATCGGCCACGTGCCCGTCGATGGTGTCCTGGCTCAGCCCGGCATAGAACATCTGCCCTTTCGCCAGCGGCTGGAAGGCATGAACGAGCGCAAGCCGGGCGCCACCGAGCAGCCCCAGGACCCTGCTGGTCCTGATGGCGTTCACGGACGGCTCGGACAGGGCAATGGCGGCCATCGCCGTCCGGTAGGGCCGATCCACCTCCCTGTTCACCATCAGGACCGGGAACGGACCCGTGCGGATCACGCGCTCGATGGTCGTCCCGATAAGGATGTCGCGCAGGAGTTGCTTGCGGTGGGCTCCCATGACGACGAGGTCCGCGCCCGTCGATGCGGCCGCGCGCACGATGCCGTCGAACGGGTCGCCCTCAACGACGAGCGCGCGCGACCGGAGCCCACACAGTTCGGGAATCGCACCGGTCTGCTCGCCGAGGATCCGTCCGGCCTCGCGGCTTTCGAGCGCCACCAGGTCCGACGGCTGGTCATCGTCCACGACGTGCACGAGGGTGAGATCGGCGCCGCTGTCCCGCGCCAGCAGGCCCGCTCGCCGCAGGGCCCGTTGTGAGCGGGTCGAGAAGTCCGTCGCTGCGAGGATGTGCATGGGTTCGTCTCCTGTGGGTTCGAATGTCCGGAGCTTTCACGCAACCTCAACCGGGTTCCCGCATCCCGCTTTCCGGATCGGTCTCCCCTACCCGATCTGGTCAATCACTTGCTTCCGGATCTCCTCCCGCGTCAGCGGGCTGGGTTGCGGCGCCCATGCCGGAATCACGGCTGCCTTTGCCTCGGGCGGCCGATGGATGTCCAACCTCTTGGTGGCCGGGATCTTGCTGGCGACCGGGATCTTGTTTCCGTCTTTCATTCTTCTTCTCCTTTGGCGCTTCGGGGCGAGTCCCTGCGGCGTGTTTTCGTTGTGGACTCAGGCGTTGAGGCCGGCCATTCGCTCGGGCTGGAAATGCACCCGTCGCACCCTCCGCCCGTTGGCCCCTGCCATTCCACCGACAGGCCGATGAGGGCCGCACCAACCTGTCTCAAAACCGAGACCCGTCCGGTGTCAGGGGTGCTCCTCGCCCGGATACACCAGCGTGATGCGACGAATCTCGCCCATCACATTGTCCAGGTATTCTATCTTCGAATGCATCGTCACGACATCCGGGCGGATCGCACCGGGTGTCACGATCTCCGCACGCTCGAGTTCTTCCGCCGCATCTCGGCGGCCGTGTCGACTTGGCTGTTCACGCCTGCGGTCGCGATCCACATCAGCCGGTCGTAATCCATGGCAGATATGGTGATAGGGGGCAGGTCCACCTGTTCCATTGCCTTGTCCGATATGACTCTGCGCCTGGCCGCCGTCGCGGCCAGGCATTTTGGCTCCTCTGATCAGGACCGTCCGCAGACGATCACCGAGACCGGATCGCTGGCCGGAAAGGTCTCCATCAGGGCATCATCAAGTCGACGCTCAAGATCCTCCCTCGAATTGCCATGCCCAGCGCCGGACGGATCGGGGCCATTCCGGGCAGGTTCCGCGTCATCCGGCAGAAGCCTGAACTGGACATCCTCCACCACGACCTCGTGCAATGGCCCGTCTTGTCCCGTCCGGAACGGCATGCGGTCGCCCACGCGAAGGCCGAGCAGTGCGATCCCCAAGGGCGTCAGCACCGACAGTTCGGCACCCGGCCAGAGCAGGTCCTGCGGATGGACTAGGACGTGGGCGTTCGGCCGTCCGCCGTCGATCCTGTAGGTGACCTTCGCATTGGTCGAGACCACGTCGTCCGGCAGCGCGTCGGGATGGCAGAGCGAAGCCCGCCGCAGCTCCGACATCAGGAACTCGCGATTGGGCCTGCGCCGATTGTGCTCCATGGCCGCGACGGACATGAGGCGGTTGTAGTCGTGCGTCGCGATGGTGACGCGCGGCAAGTCAATGGCTGTGTTCATGGAATCCTCCTTTGCGGCCCCGACCCGGGTCAGCGGAAGCGCCGCCTTGGGCAAACTGCCGCCCTCACCCGTAATCGGGCTTGCTGAATTCGACTGTGCGGGATGTGTCATGACCCCGAACGACGGCGGCGCGAGGCGCCTGCCCCGGTTCGGGGTTCAGCGGCCTGCGAGGAGGCGGCCTCCGCGGAGGAAGAGGATGTGATGCGAACTAATCATGACAATATCAAAGTAAGCATCAGAAGATGAGATTCAAGCCCGGTGATGCCGAGGGAGCATTCGGGATTGGTTCCTCCCTGTTGATTTCGCCTTTGCCTGGACGAAAGCTCCGATCGCCATCCTCTCATCAGGTGGCCGGAAGCCATGGGGCGCGGATCCGAGAACCCGCGCCCCAATTGCCTCATATGGGAGGGAAATGCGCGCAAGTCGTCGGCGCGCGCATCCCGCTCATGCTTCCCAGCCGTTACTTGACGGCTCCGACAATGCTGCCCGTGTCGGCACAAGCGACCGGCACGCGGGAATTGGTCGTGCTGTCGTACACCGTCCGGCAAGGCACGCCGTCCACGAACATGATCTCGTGGGGAGCCGCATAGGGGAACAGGGAGCCTGGTGTGCCCTGAATCGGGTTGGGCTGCGCTATGACCGGACTGATCGATCCAAGGGCCATGAGACCGGCGCCCGCAAGCATGGCAATACGTTTCATCTCTGCATTTCTCCTTTCTCTGGTGAATCACACCTGTTTAGGCAGGTTGTGATAATGCAATGCGCACTTGGCGATGGTCGACCAAGGCACATCCACACAAAACGTGAGCAACGTAGAAACTCAATACTGCACAAAACCCACGTTGTAGCCCATCGAAGTCTGTTCACGATGGTATTCGATGTCGGCATCGGGTGTGAACCGCGCCGCGTCGTTGCTACTCCCCTGGAGATGGGCATCGGGCCTCCATAGGACAAATCGATTGTTTCAATGGTCCCGATAGGCTATGCCGATCTGGTGGACAGCGGGTATGTCGATGAACCTTCGCGATCTCCGCTACATCCTGGCCATCGCCGAGCACGGCCATTTCGGTCGGGCGGCCAAGGCCTGCCACGTCAGCCAGCCGACGCTCAGCGGTCAGGTGCGCCGCCTCGAGGATTACCTTGGCGTTGCGATCTTCGAGCGGCGGACGCGCAGCGTCGTGCCAACGGAGGTCGGCCGACGCATCCTCGATCATGCCCGGCAGGCCCTCGCCCATGCCGATGCCATCGAGGGCGAGGCGCGCGCGGCGCGCGACCCCTTCGCGGGTCCGTTGCGCCTCGGGGTCATTCCGACGGTCGGTCCCTATCTCATGCCGCTCGTGTTGAGGCCCCTGCGCGCCCGGCACCCGATGCTTTCGGTCGAGCTGTGGGAGGATGTCACCGACGATCTCATCGAGCGCCTGCGCGACGGCACCCTCGACGGCATCCTCGTGGGGACGGAGGTGCCGGGGGCCGACCTCGCCTCGGTTCCCCTCTTCGAGGAACCCTTCCTGGCGGTGCTTCCGGCCACGCACCCTCTCGCGCATGCGGGACGGCTCGAAGGACGCGATCTCGCTCCTGACATGCTGGTCCTGGCCGACCCGCACTGCCTGCGCGATCAGACGCTTGCTGCCTGCGGAGGCCATGACGCGCGTGCCCGCGCCCTGCGGGCCGCAAGCCTGGAGACGCTCGTCAACATGGTGGCGGCCGAGTACGGCACGATGGTGATCCCGATGCTCGCGGCCCGCGTGTCCGCGGTGCGCGACGTGGTCGTCCGGCCGCTCGTCGGCGGGGTCGGCCGCACCGTTCGCCTCGTTAGCCGCAAGAGCTTCCAGCGCGGCCCCGCCCTCGATGCGGTGGCGGACGTGATCCGCGAAGCCGCGAACAACGCCATGGTCGAGTTCCTGGATGTGCTCTCCGCGCGCCCTGGCTCCGAGGGCAACGCATCCTGAATGGGCTTCCGTCGCCGGCTTTCATGTCGACATGATCCGGCACAGCCACCTGCCGGATCACGCCTTGGCATGCAGACGTGGAACGACCGCTAGCCGACGAGGACGTTCCGGAACTGCCACGGGTCGGAGGCGTCGATGTCCTCGGGGAAGAAGCCGGGGCGGTTGGCGAGCGGCGTCCAGTCCGTGTAGACGCCGACGACCGACCCCAGGTAGGGCATCTGCACCTCGAGGCAGCGGCGGAAGTCGATGTCGTCCGCTTCCACGATCCCGGCATTGGGGTTCTCCAGCGCCCACACCATGCCGGCGAGCACCGCGGACGTCACCTGGAGGCCGGTGGCATTCTGGTAAGGCGCGAGCTTGCGCGTCTCCTCGATGGAGAGCTGCGAGCCGTACCAATAGGCGTTCTTGCCGTGGCCGTAGAGCAGCACGCCGAGTTCGTCGATGCCGTCGATGATCTCGTCCTCCGTCAGGATGTGGTGCTTCCCTTGGAACTGTCCGGCATTGCCGAACATCTCGTGCATCGAGAGCACGGCGTCGTTCGCCGGGTGATAGGCGTAGTGGCACGTCGGGCGGTAGGTGACCTTTTCGCCCTCGCGCACGGTGAAGTAGTCCGCGATCGAGATCGACTCGTTGTGGGTGACGAGGAAGCCGTATTGCGGGCCAGGCGTGGGGCACCAGGTGCGCACCCGCGTGTTTGCGCCGGGCTGGAGCAGGTAGATCGCGGCGCCGCAGCCCAGGTCATGTGTGCGGCCGTTCTCCGGCATCCAGGTCTCGTGCGTGCCCCAGCCGAGTTAGGCCGGCTGCAAGCCCTCCGAGACGAAGCCCTCCACGGACCAGGTGTTGACGAAGGTGCCCATGGGCTTCGGGTGTTCGGCGCGCTGGGTGTCGCGCTCGGCGATGTGGATGCCCTTCACGCCCACGCGCTGCATGAGGCGCGCCCAGTCCTCGCGCGACTTCGGCTCCTCGTGTTCGAGGCCGATCTCCTTGGCGACATTGAGGAGCGCCTGCTTCACGAACCAGGACACCATGCCGGGATTGGCGCCGCAGCAGTTCACCGCCGTGGGGCCGCCCGGCGACCTGCGGCAGGCCTCGAGGATGATCTCACGCAGGGCGTAATTGGTGCGTGCCTCCGGCCCTGCGCTCCTGTCGAAGTAGAAGCCGGCCCAGGGCTCCGCCACGGTGTCGACGTAGAGCGCACCGAGCTCGCGGCAGAGTTCCATGATGTCGCGCGAGGAGGTGTCCACCGAGACGTTCACGCAGAAGCCCTGCCCGCAGCCTTCCGTCAGGAGCGGCGTGAGGATCTCGCGGTAATTGTCCGGCGTCAGCGCCTTGTTGATGAGGGTCACGCCGCGCACGTCGAGCATGCCGCGGTCCGTGTCGACGGGATCGATGACCGTGAAGCGGTTCCTGTCGAACTCGAAGTGCCGTTCGATCAGGGGCAGCATGCCCTTGCCGATCGAGCCGAAGCCGATCATCACGATCGGGCCGGTGATGCGGCCATGGATGGGCGAGTGGTCATTCCTGGTTTCGGTTGTGTCCATGGGGGTTCACTTGGCCACGCGAGAGGTGGCGGAAAGGTTTCAGTGGGGATGGCCACGACAGTGGGCATCGACGGATGGAGTTGTCTGGAGGTGACCCATTCACGCGCGCCTGACGGCCGGATTGAGGCTGGTTGGTCGACCCGCCGTTGCCCAATCCCGATGCAACCTCGAACCCCTGATCGGCAACATGCCCGCTGGACCCGACCGCGCCGCAAGCTTGGTTGCCGGACAGGTCAGGTGGAGGTGTCGGTTGGCCTGAGCACGGTCAGGTGCCGCTGCGAACCGGACGCCGGAGCGATCGATGCTGCTGGATGGGACGGGCAGGCGCCCTTGGTCCCCGAGCTCGGATGCGTGTTGAGCTCGGGGCTAATTGCCCGCGATCAGATTCCCTGCTCGGTGCAGGCCGCGACAGAATGGTACGAAGCTCAGCATGATGGATGGTTCATGCTCAACTTTGGCCCCGGTGTCAAATGACCGGAGTTCAGCGATGCGATCCCATTCCGATGTGGTCAACCGCCTTTCGAGATCATTTCCTTGAGACAATCGGCAAACCCGCGCGTGTGAGAATCCAGGTGCCCATCGGCCAAATGGTAACCTTGCTTCCTGCACTCCAGATGCCTTGGGAGCCCGCAATCCCCATAGCCTGGAACCTGGGTGGCGGACTGCGGCCAAACGCCGATCCTTCCCCGTCCGAGTTGAACTCCAGGAGCTGGGCTCCATGTTGATGGGATCATGTTCGAACCTTTGTCGCAGAAACGATACCTGACCCGCGCCGGGAGCCTCCAAACGGGCTCATAACCCGGCTGGGGAGGTGTGCCTCATAGGCCCTCCCAGCCGGGCGGACATGCTCTCTCCAACACCATGATCAATCCGGTGCCTGCCCGCAGTCCGGCGGCCCCTGTCATCCCTGGTGGGTCCCGCCGCTCAGCGCCGCGCGGGAGGCCATGTGAGGTCAGATGGACATTCCACAGGATGAACTGGCCGCCACGGCCAGCGACGACGCGCGGGCAAGCGCTCCAAGCCGAAATCCCAAGCCCGGGAACGGGCGCCATCAACCAGGTGAAGCCCCTCGTCGCATCGAGGTCGACGAGGACATGGCCTGGCAGCGGCGGACGTGGGCCATCCAAAGGATCGGTTGGTTCGCCCTGGGCGTCCTCGTCCTGGCCGCGCTGACCGGCGTCTTCGGCTATGGCGCGCTGAGCTGGCAGCAGGCGAGTGATCCGGCTGGCCTCGTGCGCATCGACTACGAACGCTTCCAGCGCCAAGGCTCCGAATTCACCCTGCGGGTGGACATTGAGCCCGAAGCGACAACTGGCGATGCCGTCCCACTTCGCGTGAGCGGCAGCTTCCTCGATGCGGTCGAAGTAAAGGGGATCGTTCCCGAGCCACGGGGGGCCAAGAGCCTCGGCGCCGACGTCGAGTACGTCATCCCGGTAGCGCAGCCGAGGCAAGGAGCCACGATCCGTTTCGCGCTGAAGATGCGGGAGGTCGGCTCCCACACGGCCGAGATCGGCCTGACCGGGCGCGAGCCGGCCCGCTTCACCCAGTTCGTCTACCCTTAGCCCGTGGAGCCACGATCATGGACTCGGTATTCAGAGCCGCCTTTATCTATTTCTTCCTGCTGATCGTGTTCCGCATCGCAGGCCGCCGCACGCTGTCCGAGATGACGACGTTCGACTTCGTCCTGCTGCTGATCATCGGCGAGGCGACCGAGCCGGTGCTGCTCGGCGAGGACCCGTCGGTCGTGCACGCCGCCCTCGTGATCATCACGCTGCTGTTCATCAACATCGCCATGTCGCTGATCAAGAGCCGCTGGAAGACCATGGAGAAGCTCATGGACGGCGTGCCGACGATCATCGTCGAGCATGGCCGCCTCATGCAGGAGCGCATGCGCACGGCGCGCGTGAGCCGGGACGACGTGATGGAGGCCGCGCGCCGCATGCACGGCATCGAGCGGCTGGATCAGATCAAGTACGCCATCGTCGAGGTCAGCGGCGGCATCACCATCGTGCCCCAGGCGAATGGGTAGGTCCGCCATGAGATCGATGTACAGGATCCTCTATCGCCCGCTGCCACGGGCGTTGCGGCGACGGCCTCCGACCACCGCTGAGGACGTCAGGAAGGCCGTGCGATGGCATGCCGGCCTGGCGATCGTCGTCGCCGGTTTCGCACTGGCGCTCTATGTCCATTACCTATAGCGGGACTCGCCTGAAGTCCGGCGTCCGCCGGGGCGGTCCCAACACGCGGAAGGGGAAAATGGTGCGGGTCATGGCCAGTCTTTTCACGCTCGTCGGCTTCGTGGGAGCCCTGTCCGGGGCCGCAGCCATCGCGCAGACGCCGCCTGCTCCGGCCGAGCTCTCGGCCTACCGTGGCCTGCACGCGGCCGCAGCCCGAGGCTCGGACGAGGACATCCGGCGCCTGGCCCAGGCGGGCGCCGACCTCAACACCCGCGACGGCAACGGGCGCACGCCGCTGCATGTGGCGGCGTTCCAGGGGCACGGGGCGGCAGCCCGGGTTCTGATATCCCTCGGGGCGGACCCCGCCCTGCTCGACAACCAGCGCTATGACGCCGTGACCATCGCGGCGGTCAGGGACGACGTGCCGACGCTGAAGGCGCTGCTCGCCGCCGGCGCCAGCGCGAAGCTGGTCACCAGCGTCTACGACGGCACGGCGCTGATCGCCGCGGCCCATCTCGGCCACGACGGCATTGTCCGCGAGCTCATCCGCGCCGGCGCGCCGCTCGACCACGTCAACAACCTGGGCTGGACTGCCCTGATCGAGGCGGTGGTCCTCGGGGATGGCGGCCACCGCCACACGCAAACCGTGCGCGTCCTCCTCGAAGCGGGCGCCGATCCCCGGATTTCCGACAGAAACGGGGCGACGCCCCTTCAGCTCGCGCAGGCCCGCGGGTACACGGGCATGGTGTCCCTGTTGCAAAGGCCCCTACCTCGGTAGAGCCGTGGACTTCCCTGCCGAAGGCCATATCCTTGCCGGATCATGTTGAGCTTGCCGACATTCAGACGCGGCTTGCATCGCGCAGGTAACCTGATCGCGGGCACTTAGCCCCGGGCTCATTCGGCCGCAGCCGCAGCCGAGCTCGGGGCCTCTACAAGCAACCGGAGTTTCTCCGGACTTCCCGGCCGTCCCGACGGCCGATGCTGCGGCGGCTGCCCCACATCAATCCCGTGCATCTCCAGGCCCGTGAAGGATGCCACCATGGACATCGAACTCGCCCGCACATTTCTGGCCATCGTCGAGGCCGGAAGCTTCGTCCGCGCCGCGGAGCGGCTGAACGTGACGCAAACCACCGTCAGCGCCCGCGTCCGTTCGCTTGAGGACCAGCTCCGGCGCCCGGTCTTCCTGCGCAACAAGGCAGGGGTGACCCTGACCGCGGCCGGAGAGCAGTTTCTGCGGTTCGCGCCGACCCTGGTGCAGGTTTGGGAGCGGGCCCGCCATCAGGTCGCGCTTCCGGTCGGGCGTCGGGCGGTCCTCGCCGCGGGCGGTGAGCTGGCGCTCTGGAACCCGCTTCTCCTGAACTGGATGGTGTGGATGAGGCGGAGCGCCCCCGACATTGCCCTCCAGACCCAGGTCGGCCTGTCGGATGACATGTTGCGCCAGGTTGCCAACGGGGTGCTCGACCTGGCGGTGGTGTACTCGCCCCGCCAATGGCCGGGGCTGAAGGCTGAGATGCTCATGGAGGAGAGGCTCGTCCTGGTCACGACCGATCCATCAACAGCCGGCGTGTCCGATCCGGATTACGTGTATGTCGATTGGGGCGCGGACTTCGCGGCCCATCATGGCCTGAATTACCCGCAGTTCTCCAACCCCGGCCTGTCCATCGGCCTGGGGCCGCTCGGGCTGGACTACATCGTGCATGTCGGTGGAACCGGCTACTTCCGGAAACGCGTGGCCCAGCCCTATCTGGCCGACGGCCGATTGCATGTGGTTCCGCATACGCCGGAATTCACGCTTTGCGCTTACGCGGTCCACTCGGAGAACGCCGAGAGCGAGGATCTGGAGACCGCGCTTGAGGGGCTGCGTGAGGCCGCCCGCGCGGACGAGGCGCCGAGCCCAAACCATCGGGTACAGGCGGAACCGAGAGCGGGAAGGTCTGGCGTCGGTCTTGGGGCATCCGTCCCCGCGGAATGAATGCGGAGCCGCCGCATCTCATTGACCGTAAGGGTGGTGCCCACGCCTGTCAGTGATGGGTGTCGATCACCCGAGGCAGCGTGTTGAACTGATGGAATGGCGGCGGTGAGGACAGGGTCCATTCCAGCGTCGTCGCACCAACGCCCCAAGGGTTGTCGCCGGTCTGCTCCTTGCGCCTGAATGCATCGATCACGCCATACATGGAGACGAACAGGCCGGCGAAGAAGATGTAGGCGCCGATGGAGGACACCATGTTCCAGCCTGCGAACGCGTCCGGGTAGTCCGCGTAGCGGCGCGGCATGCCGGAGAGGCCGAGGAAGTGCTGCGGGAAGAACAGCACGTTGGAGCCGATGAAGGCGATCCAGAAGTGCAGCTTGCCGATGCGCTCCGAATAGATATAGCCGGTGATCTTCGGAAACCAGTAGTAGATGCCGGCAAAGATCCCGAACACGGCACCGAGCGACAGCACGTAGTGGAAGTGCGCCACCACGTAGTAGGTGTCGTGCATGTAGCGGTCGATGGGAGCGTTCGCGAGCACGACGCCAGTGACGCCGCCCACCGTGAACACGAAGATGAAGCCTACCGCCCACTGCATGGCCGCCGTGAAGCGGATGGAGCCGCCCCACATGGTGGCGATCCACGAGAAGATCTTCACGCCGGTCGGCACCGCGATCACCATGGTGGCGAACACGAAATAGGCCTGGGTCTGAAGCGAGAGGCCGACCGTGTACATGTGGTGCGCCCACACCACGCTGCCGACCACGCCAATGGCCGCCATGGCGTAGGCCATGCCGAGATAACCGAAGATCGGCTTCTTGGAGAAGGTGGAGATGATGTGGCTGACGATGCCGAAGGCCGGCAGGATCATGATGTACACTTCGGGGTGGCCGAAGAACCAGAACAGGTGCTGGTACAGAATCGGATCGCCGCCGCCCGAGGGGTCGAAGAAGGTCGTGCCGAAGTTGCGGTCCGTGAGCAGCATCGTGATCGCACCCGCGAGCACGGGAAGGGTGATCAGGAGCAGGAACGCGGTCACCAGCATGGCCCAGGCGAACAGCGGCATCTTGTGCAGCGTCATGCCCGGAGCGCGCATGTTGAGGATCGTGGTGATGAAGTTGATCGCACCCAAAATCGAGCCGGCACCGGCAAGATGCAGGGCAAGGATGCCGAAATCAAACGCCGGGCCAGGGTGGCCGACCGTCGAAAGCGGCGGGTAGGCGGTCCAGCCGCCGCCGAAGCCGAGTGAGCCCGGGGCGCCCTCGGAGAACAAGGACAGAATCATCAGGCCGAAGGCCGCCACGAGCAGCCAGAACGAGATGTTGTTCATCCGCGGGAAGGCCATGTCGGGCGCGCCGATCATCAGCGGCACGAACCAGTTGCCGAACCCACCGATCAGGACCGGCATGATGACGAAGAACACCATGATGAGGCCGTGGCCCGTCACGAAGACGTTGTAGGCCTGCGGGTTGGAGAAGAACTGGAGGCCGGGTTCCTGGAGTTCCAGGCGCATGCCGATGGACAGCAGGCCGCCGATGATGCCGGCCACGAAGCCGAAGATCAGGTAGAGGCTTCCGATGTCCTTGTGGTTCGTCGAGTAGAACCACCGACGCCAGAACGTCGGTTGATCGCCATGTCCGCCAGCGTGCAGCATGCTCTGGCCAACCCTGTCATCCATGCCTTCGGCCTCCAACCGACCAAACGATCAGGCAATGACCAAGTTCTGGCAAACGCATTTTCCTGCTGGATATCAGCAAAGGTTTTGCATGATGTTGCGCCAGACGGACGAAGGCCTACGGCCCGCATCGCAGGAACATGAACTCCAAAGATCTTAATCATACAGAGCAAACAATTTCGTTTGCCTGCCTCCCAGGCAAGGAAGAGGATCGTTGCACCACCCTGCTGGATCGCCCCTTACCGGGATGAGTACCACCCGGGGACCGGTACAGCCGCACGAGACGATGGAGGATGATGATGAAGCCCGCCAGAACACCACCGTCTGCGGCCGTCTCCGCCGACAACACGCACGAACGATGGCTGACCGTCAGCCTCCTCGCTGGCTTGCTGGCCCTGCTCGCCTGGTGCGTCATTGCACTTTAGGCACGGGGCGGGATCACCAAAACCGGAGGGCTTTGAACATGTGCCACTACAATCTGTTCCGCCATGCCGACCGCACTGAACTCATCTGCGCCGTTCCGGAGGTGCGGCCCGTGCCTGCCTTCATCACGGGGCCGCCATGGAGCTTCGTCGGGCGTGTGGGGGACCATGCCGACGTCTCGTCGGGATTCGATCATCAGTCGGCTGAGGTGAGCGTCAACTACAACGGTTTCTACCTCTTCCAACTGATCAACGCTTCGGATCTCAAGGCCTGGGTCGATCGGAACCACAAGGAACGGCCAAGGGAGATCCAGCCGCTCCGGATGGTTGCCGGCTGAATCGAGGCAGAGCGGTGATCGACTGCGGGAGCCCTGCGGTGCCACGGCTCATCTGCCGCTAGTCTTCGGCAAGGCACCTTACTCTAGCAGGAGGCCAATATGGTTGGTCAGCTTTATCCGGAACCATCGGCCGAGCTGGCACACAGGCGCCAGGAGCTTGCGCCCGACATGCAGGCAGCATTCGACGTGTTCGGCCGCCAAGTGTTCACCCCCCCGGTGCCCTGGACACCAAGACGAAGCAGTTGATTGCCGTTGCCGTTGCCCATGTCACCCAGTGCCGTTACTGCATACACGGGCACACAAAGGCCGCTCAGCGGGCCGGGGCCACGGCGCAGGAGCTGATGGAGGCGGTCTGGGTGGCCGCCGAGATGCGGGCCGGCGGAGCCTTTGCCCACGCCAGCCTCATGATCGCTTCCTTGTCCGAAGATCGGTAGGCAGTCAAAGTGCAAAGAAAGTGATTTGAACCTGCAAATCTATTCGTTTGTCACGCACCCTGTCTGCCCATACCGTCTTTCCTGTCGACCGATGGCGCCGACGATCGGCATACCTGCACAGGCCTCTCGTCAGCGCGCACCCAGAGGAGTCCGGGATGCTCACCGCCGCGGATGTCATGACAACTGGAGTCATCACGGTCACGCCCGAGACGGCAATCCATGAGATCGCCAAGTTGCTCTGCGACCACCATATCAGCGGCGTTCCGGTGATCGGAGACGAAGAACAACTTCTCGGCATCGTCAGCGAAGGCGATCTGATCGGGCATGCCCGATTGGCCGGGGAACAGCGCCGATCCTGGTGGCAGACTTTCCTCAGCGGTCCCATGGCGCTGGCTCAGCACTACGCAAAATCACATGGTCGGGCGGCCAGCGACGTCATGACGGAAAATGTGGTCACGGTGGTGGAGACCACGTCGGTTGCCGACACGGCCCGCGCCCTGGAGCAACACCGGATCAAGCGTGTCCCGGTGTTGCGGGACGGGAAGTTCGTCGGCATCGTGACCAGAAGCAACCTGCTCCAGGTGCTGGCAACCACCGACGTGTCGAAGCCGATGAACGTTGCCGACCGCATCATCCGCGAGCGGCTGAACGACGAACTTGAGGACCAGCCCTGGGCATGCCTCCCGTCGATGAACATCGTCGTCGAGAATGGCGTCGTTCACCTGTTCGGCATTGTGCAATCGGAGGAGGAGCGACACGCAATCCGCCTCGCGGCAGAAAACCAGGCCGGCGTGAAGGCGGTGGAGGATCACCTCTCGATCGTGCCTGCGACCGCCTACGTCTTTTGAGCAGCCGAGTGGCTGCCGGAGTGAAACCACGAGGTCACGCAAGCCAGAGTGATGAATCGGCGATGATGAAGGATCTTCAGCGTTGCATGGCAGCCATTTATTGACCTCGTCCGCGGATCAGAGGCCCATCGTCCTCATCACAGGCGCAACCGGCAATCTGGGCCGCTCGCTGGGCAGGGTGTTCGGCCGCGACTATCGGACCGTGGGTCTCGACCGTGTCGCCGAGGGGTCTGACTTCCCGGTCATCCCGGTCGACTTCACGTCCGACGCATCAATGGAGTTGGCGTTCCGCAAGTTCCGCGACGCCTTCGGGGTGCGCATCGCCAGCGTCATCCACCTCGTCGCCTATTTTGACTTCACCGGCGAGGATCACCCCCTCTACCAGTCCGTCACGGTCGAGGGCACCCGCCGCCTGCTGCGCGCCCTGCAAGGATTCGAAGTCGAGCAGTTCATCTATGCGAGCACGATGCTGGTGCACGCGCCGTGCCGTCCCGGCGAGCGGATCGACGAACGGCAGCCGATTGATCCGCGCTGGGCCTACCCCAGGTCAAAGGCCGCGGCCGAAGACGTGATCCGGAGGGAGCACGGGCCGATCCCCTATGTCATCCTGAGGCTGGCCGGCGTCTATGACGGGCACACGACGGTGCCCACGATGGCCCAGCAGATGGCGCGGGTCTACGAACGGAACTTCCAGAGCCACTTCTACTCCGGCAGCACGCTCGTGGGCCAGTCCATGCTCCACCGGGCGGACATGCTCGATGCCTTCCGTCGTACGGTGGACCGTCGCGCCGCATTGCCGCCCAGCGCCGAGATCCTGATCGGCGAACCTGATGCCATGGGGTACGAGGCGCTCCAGGACGAGCTCGGCCGCCTGCTTCACGGGGAGGACAACTGGCCGACGCTGCGCCTGCCAAAGGTCGTCGCCGCCGCCGGAGCCTGGGCGCAGGACGAGCTGGAGCCGGTCATCCCTGACCTGATCGACGGAGGCGAGGAGCCGTTCATCAAGCCCTTCATGATCGCCATGGCCGATGATCACTATGCCCTCGACATCGGACGGGCCCGCGAGCTCCTCGGATGGGAACCCCGGCACCGGCTGAAGGACGAATTGCCAGGGCTTGCCGCGGCCCTCAAGGCGGACCCGGCCGGATGGTACAAGGCGAACGGGGTCACACCCCCGGCCTGGCTGAGCGAGGCAGCCGATCTCGGCAGGAACCCGGAGGAGCTGAGCACCCGGCACACCGCCAAGATCGAGTCCGAGCATCGCGCCAACCGCTGGGCCCATTTCGCCAACATGGGACTCGGCACCTGGCTCATCACCCAGCCGGTGCTGATCGACGTCCCGGAGCCGCTCCTGCGCTGGAGCGAATTCCTTCTCGGCTGTGCCCTCGTCGTGTTCGCGGCGGCGGCCCTGTCCTGGCGGGCGCAGTGGGCCCGTTGGATTTGTGCGGGCATTGGCGCAGCCGTGATGGCGATGCCCTTCCTGTTCTCGACACAAAGTGCCGCCGCCTATCTCTCCGACACGCTTGTCGGCTTCCTGATCTTCGGCTTTGCCGTTTGCACGAAGCCCGAACCCGGCTCCTCAGCCGTCGCCGCGCTCACCGGGCCTGTCGTGCCGCCGGGCTGGAGCTACAACCCATCCAGTTGGGTGCAGCGCCTGCCGATCATCATCCTGGCGCTCGTCGGCCTCTATGTCTCGCGCTACCTGGCGGCCTACCAGCTCGGTCACGTCCCCGATGTCTGGGATCCCTTCTTCTCCGGTTCGCCTTCCGATCCCCAGAACGGAACGGAGGAGATCATCACCTCCCCGCTCTCGACGGCATGGCCGGTGTCCGATGCCGCGCTGGGCGGCTACACCTACCTGCTGGAGATCCTCACCGGTCTGGTCGGCTCGCGATGCCGCTGGCGCACCATGCCCTGGCTGGTGATCCTCTTCGGCCTGATGATCGCGCCCCTGGGTGTCATCTCGATTGTGTTCATCATCATCCAGCCGATCGTCATCGGGACCTGGAGCATCATCGCCCTGATCGGCGCCGCCGCGATCCTAGTCCAGATCCCCTATTCGCTCGACGAAATGATCGCGACGTTCCAGTTCATGCGCCGCCGGATGAAGAGGGGCCGGAACGCGCTGCGCGTGTTCCTCCTGGGCGACACCGACGACATGGACGAGACGCGTGTTTCCGATCCGAAGGCCGACGAATTCGACAGGCCACCCGGCGCCGTGATCAAGGACATGGTGGGCGGCGGGGTCAGCCTGCCGTGGAACCTTGCCCTCTCGGGGCTGGTCGGCTTGTCCCTGCTGTTCACGCGGGTCACGCTCGGGGCAGAAGGCGGCATGGCGAACTCCGATCATCTGATCGGCTCGCTCGTCCTGACGGTGATCTCCCTTGCCGCGGCTGAAGTCGCAAGGCCGTTGCGGTTTCTCAACATCCCGCTTGGGCTCGCGCTGTTTGCCACCCCGTTCATCTACGGGGCAAGCATGACGGCAACCGTCGCCAGCGTCGCGTGCGGGGCCGCCCTTGTGGCACTCAGCATCCGCCGTGGCCCGATCCGGCAGCAGTACGGATCCTGGAGCCGATTGGTGGTGTAGCGGAATGACGAGCCCGGCGGCGCGGTTGCCTCTGCCGGGAACCTTTTGGGGCTGCTCCCATCCAATCGGCACGCATGGACGGGAAATGTATCCCGCGCGTCAACGGAGGATGCCATGAGGATTGTTGTTGCCACCCTCGCTATTGCTGCCGCATTCGCCATGCCGGCGCTGGCCGCCGACCAGGTCGAGAAGGCGCCGCCGACAGGCGCCTACAAGAAGGTTAGCGACCTCGTGAAGCTGCCCGACTTCCTGCCGGGACTTGGCCAGCTCTATGTGGATCCCAAGACCCTGCCGGCAGGCCCGTTCCTGGCCTATAACCGCGACGGACGGCTCGTCAGCACCGTCTACATGCTGCCCGTCGAAGACCTCACCAACAAGGACAAGCGTTTCGACGATCTCGCCGCGCCCGGCGGCAAGGTCAACCATGTGGACGTCTACTTCAACGCCGGTCATCCGGGCGTGGAGAAGCCTCACGCCCACGTCGTGCTCTGGCACGTGCCCAGGGCCGATGAGACCCGGGTGGCGGCGAAGTGATGGTCTCGCGCAGGTACATCCTGCGGATCGGCGGGGGACTCCTCGCCGGTCTCCTCCTGCCCCGGCTCCCGCTCGCCGCAGAGGCGGTCGAGATCCGGATGCAGGGCAACGCGGATGGCTCGCATGTCTGGTTCGATCCGGTCGGCCTGCGCGTCGAAACGGGTCAAACGATCCGCTGGATCAACCTGGATCCTGGGAACTCCCATACGGCGACGGCCTACCACCCGAAGAACTTCGAGCGTCCCTTGCGCATCCCTGGAGGGGCCGAGCCCTGGGACTCGGACTACCTGCTGCCGAACGAGACCTTCTCGATCACCCTTGCCGTGGAGGGCGTCTACGACTTCTACTGCGTCCCGCACGAGCATGCCGGCATGGTCGGGCGGATCATCGTCGGCCAACCTGGCAGATTCCCCGCTGCCGACCTGTCGGTACAAGCGACCGGCGGGGAGCCCATTCCTGAGATTGCTCTCCGCGCTTTCCCGTCCGTCGACGAGATCATGCGCCAAGGCGTCGTCAGGCCCGCATAGATGCCGCCTCCGACAGCGGCGGGAACATTCCGGGCTCCCGCCCGTCCAATGATCAGCCACCGAGGCCCGCAGGCCTAGATGAGGGCGCTATGATCCGCTCGGTTGCCTACTCAAAGGCGGTTCTCGCCGGCATGGCGGGCGCCATCGCCTGGGAGGTCGTCGCCCGGCTGCTGATCCGGGCCGGCGTGCCCTACTTTGACCTTGTCATGACGCTCGGGACCCTGGTTCTTCCCAACGCGAGCCCATGGGCATCCTGGCTGGCCGGCATGTCGGTCCACCTGATGGTCGGCGCGATCTGGGCCGTTTTCTATGCCTACTTCTTCTGGTCCGTCCTGCCGCTGCGCCCGGTCCTCCAAGGGCTCGTGTTCGCCTTCGTCCCGATGCCGCTTGCGATCCTCATCATGCATCCGCAGTTCGATCTGATGCACCCGCTCGTGCAAAGCGGCGAGTTGCCCTCATCAGGGCTGTTTGGGTTGGGCGGCGGAATGCACGAGCCGCTCTCCATCGCCGCTGGCCACCTGACCTGGGGCGCCGTGCTCGGCCTGCTCTATACCCGGCCTGTCGGCTACCCGGTGAACCGGCGACCAGCCCTGAATGCCCGGCTTGGCAGGTCACACCTCCCTGTCAGTTCGTCCCCTGCTCCGGTCGAGCACAGGTTCATGTTCGCGACCGGCATCGAGTGCAGTTACCCCACCCTGGACGGCGGGCGCTGGCGCATGGATCAGATGGCGGCCTGCGGTCACTATCGCCACTGGCGCACCGACCTCCAGCTCGTGCGGGATGTGGGCCTGCGCTATCTGCGCTACGGCCCTCCCCTGCACCTGATCCATCGCGGCCCCGGCCAGTATGACTGGACATTCCTGGATGAGGTCTCCGCCGAGATGCAGCGGCTCGGCATCGTGCCAATCATGGACCTGTGCCACTTCGGCCTGCCCGACTGGCTCCAGAACTTCCAGAACCCGGAGGTGCCGCAGGCGCTCGCTGACTACGCCAGAGCTTTTGCCCGGCGCTATCCATGGGTGCGCTTCTACACCCCCGTGAACGAGATGTATGTCTGCGCCAAGCTCAGCGCTCTCGAGGGGCTGTGGAACGAACAGTGCCGGGACGAGCGCGCCTTCGTCACGGCTGTGCGCCACCTCGCCAAGGCCAGCGTGCTGATGATGCAAGCGATTGCGCAAGAGCGCCCGGATGCCGTGTTCGTCAACAGCGAGAGCGGCGAGTTCTATCAGCCCTGCTGCCCCGATCCCGCGATCCGTCACATCGCCGCGTTCGAGAACGAGCGGCGCTTCCTGCCGCTGGATCTCCTCTATGCCCGTCCCGTGCACGAGGACACGCGCGCCTACCTCCGCCACCATGGCATGCCCGATGAGGAATACGCCTGGTTCATGCAGCAGGACATGTGCCGGCGGTCGATCCTCGGGGTCGACTACTACGAATGGAACGAGAAGCTCATCGACAGCGACGGTCATGCGCAAGCCCTGGGCGAGCTGTTCGGATGGTACGCCGTTGCCGGCCAATACTACCAGCGCTATCGGCGGCCGATGATGCACACCGAGACCAATCGCATGGATGCGCGCGACGGGCCGCGCTGGCTCTGGCGGCAGTGGCACAACGTGCAACTCATCCGCCAGACAGACGTGCCAGTGGTAGGCTTCACCTGGTACTCGCTCACCGATCAGGTCGACTGGGACATCGCGCAGCGGGAGCCGCTCGGCAACGTCAATCCGGTCGGCCTGTTCGACCTCAACCGGGATCCGCGGATGGTCGGCTTGGCCTATCAGCACCTCGTGCGCCTCTTCGGCGCGGATCTCGAGGGGGCTCCATCCGTCGAGGCGGTGCTGGAAGAAGCCTCGAAGATCATGGACCGGACAGCGAGGAGGCTCCATGCTTAGGATGCTCCAAGCCCATGGGCTCGATGCCGGCCCAACCCAACGGCCGCTTCTGGCGGGTGCCATCGCTGGTGGGATCGCCACGGCTCCGGCCCTCGCGGTCCTCGCCGGGTTCCAGTCCCTCGATGCGCCTGCCCGGGCAATCGGCGCAACGGCATTCGCGGCGGCCCTCGCCTACGCCGGCCTGATGCTCGTCGGCGGAAGCCTGTACGGCTGGCTGTTCCAGCGCGCCGCCAACGATGTGCGGGGCGGTTGGCTCTTCGGGATGGCCTATGGCTTCGTCCTCTGGATGCTGGGGCCGGTCCCGCTGCTGCAATGGCTGCCGGACCAGCCGATCCTGCGCGGCTACCCCGCTGCCGGACTGCTGCTGGCCGAACTGCTCTGGGGCCTTGCCGTGGGGCTGGTGTTCCCACGGGTCCACCGCCATCTCCACGTGGACCTGGAGAACCGCTCACGCTTGGCGTCCCTCTGCCCGGGACCGGAGGCGGCGGCCCAGACGCAGGTGCTTCGGACGCTCCAGCCACCTGGGCGCCAGTCGCACTGAAAGAACCTATGGGCCGCAACAGGAGCTTGGCCATGCAAACGGCAGCGGTCGCGACAACGGGATTGGACAGCAAGGGAGGCCTGAATGGACATGTCCCGGCTCGTGGCTGACGCCATTCTCTCCGCTGCCGCCGATGCCGTGGTGGCGACGGACCCCGACGGGATTATCCGGGTGTGGAACCCCGGTGCCGAGCGGATCTTCGGCCATCGCGCCGCCGAGGCGCTCGGGCAGTCGCTCGATCTCATCATCCCCGAGCGCCTGCGTGCGCGGCATTGGGAGGGGTTCCGCCGCGTGATGGCCTCCGGCGAGAGCCTCTTCGGCGCGGGCGACCTCCTGTCGGTGCCGGGCCTCCGCAAGGACGGGCAGCGCATCTCTTTGGAGTTCACCATCGTGCCGCTCAAGGACGAGCAAGGACAGATGCACGGCCTCGCCGCAGTCATGCGCGACGTGACCAGCCGCTTTGAGGAGATCAGAGGCCTCAAGCAAAAGCTGGCGGAAGCAACCGTACCCCCGAGCCCCCACTGACCAGCATGGCAAACCCGTTCTACACCATCGGGCACTCGACACGCTCCATTCCGGAGTTCGTCGAGCTTCTGCGCGAGGCGAACGTCCGCCTCGTGGTGGATGTCCGGACCATTCCGCGCTCCCGGACGAACCCGCAGTTCAACCGCGATGCCCTACCGGAGAGCCTTGCCAGCTATCAGATCGGGTACGAACACATTGCCGAGCTCGGCGGGCTGCGCGGCAGGCAGCGCTCAGCCGAGCCCTCTCCCAACGGCTTCTGGGAGAACACGAGCTTCCGGAACTATGCCGACTACGCCCTTACGGGCCGCTTCCGGGAGGGGATCGATCGCCTGACCGACCTCGGCGGCTGGAGCGTCACGGCGATCATGTGCGCCGAAGCGGTGTGGTGGCGCTGCCACCGCCGGATTATCGCCGACTACCTGCTCGCCTCCGGCCGCGCCGTGTTCCACATCCTCGGGCCAGGCAAGATCGAGCCGGCGTCGATGACACCCGTAGCCCGTTTGACGACTGCTGGGATTGTCTACGCGGGCCTGCCGGAGCCGGACCCACCGAGAGGCGCCGGGGTGGCGTCCCGCCACAAGTCGTAAAGATCGTCCTCCTCAGGACGGACGGGCACATAGGCGATCCTGACCGACTGCTCCGTTAGCGGCTTTGCCAGTTCGGCATAAATGGCCGCCGTCGACAGGCCATACGGCTCGCCATCCTGGTTGGAATAGGCGTGGGTCACTTCGCGGATGCCCGCAAGATACACAGCCGAAAGGCACATCGGGCAGGGATGACCGCTGGCGTAGATCACACAGCCGTCGAGGCGCGGGCTGCCGAGTGCCCGGCTCGCGGCGCGGATCGCGTGGAGCTCGGCATGGGTGGTCGGGTCCTGCGTCATACGGATTTCGTTGACGCCCGTGGCGATGATGGCACCGTCCTTGACGAGGACCGCGCCGAATGGGCGGCCGCCCCTGTTGGATTCCCCCGGCCCCCATCCTAATTCTAGGGAATCCTGGCACATAGCTGAGGGTGCTCATGAACCCGACTGAATCCCACTGGAACTATGAAGCCGTCCAAGCCCTGATTGCCCTGGTCAAGGAGGGCGTGCCCGCCTCGCTGATCAGCCTCAAGTTGAAGCGCCCGATCAGCGAGGTCCGGGCCAAGATCGACGATCTGGGGCTTACGCCTCCCCCAGAGACCTAAGCAGGCCCGGCACGGCGCGAGCCGGCACATCCAGCATCGCCTTCTCGCTCGGCGCGAGATGCCGGGCCGCGCCCCTTGGCAGATCCCCCAACCGCACCCCGCCCACTTCGATGCGCACGAGGCGGAGCACGTTCGCTCCGACCGCACCGAGCAGGCGTCGGATCTGGCGGTTCCTGCCTTCGCTCAGGACCACCTCAAGCCATGCATTGCGGGTACCAACACGGAGCAGGCTCGCTGATTTGGCAATCAGGCGCTCTCCGTCGAGCACCATGCCCGCCTCGAGCCGCTCCAGCATGCCCTCGTCCGGCAAGCGGTCGACCTGGACGTGGTAGACCTTCTCGACGTTCGACGCGGGATCCAGCACGCGCTGCGCCCAGCGCGTGTCGTTGGTCAGGAGCAGCAGGCCCTCGCTCGCCTTGTCGAGGCGGCCCACGGGCGCGACGAACGGAAGGTCGAGTCCTTCCAGACAGTCATAGACCGTCGCCCGCTCCTCTGGATCGTCCCGGGTCGTGACCAGGCCGCGCGGCTTGTTGAGCATCAGGTACACCTTGCGCTCGGACATGATCGGCTCGCCATCGACGGTGATGCGGGCGCGTCCAGGATCGACGCGGGCCGCCACGGTGCGGATCGCCCGGCCGTCGACGCGCACGCGCCCCTCGGCAATCAGGGCCTCGGCTTGCGTGCGGGAGCAGAACCCGAGCTTCGACAGGGCGCGCGGCAGGCTGACCACGGCGCCGTTTTGACGCCGCGGCCCACCCGCACCCCGCAATCGGGGCGGTGGTTTCATGATGGTTCGTCCCGGACGTCAGCTCGCGAAGAACTGCTGCGTGCCGTGCGCCTCGATGGCGCACGCGAGCCGCGAGAGCGCATGCACGTAGGCGGCGCTGCGCAGGGTGATTCCCTTGTCCCGGGCGAGAACCCAGATGGCGTCCCCTTCCCGCTCCATCATCGTCTTCAGCCGCGCATGCACGTCCTCGACCGGCCAGTAGTATCCCCCTCGGTTCTGCACCCACTCGAAGTACGAGACGGTGACGCCGCCCGCGTTCGCAAGGATGTCCGGAAGAACGACGATGTTCTTGGTGGCTAGGATCTCATCGGCCTCGGGCGTGAGCGGGCCATTGGCGAGTTCGAGGATGACACGGGCCTTCACGCTGGCGGCATTGCCCTCGTGGATCATGTCCTCCAGGGCGGCCGGAACGAGCAGCTCGCAATCGACCGAGACCAGATCGTCGGCCGGGAGGATGGAGACGCCGTCAGAACCGGCAAGGCCAGTCACGGATTCCCGCCGCTTGGCAGCCATCAGCTTTTCGACATCGAGGCCCGACGGGTTGTGGACCGCTCCCTTCGAGTCCGAGACCGTCACGATCCTGTAGCCGTCGGCGGCGAACAGCCGCGCGATGTTCTGGCCGGCATTGCCGAAGCCCTGGATGGCCACCCGGGCACCGGACTCCAGCCCGAGCTGTTGGGCCAGACGCTGGACGAGGTAGTAGCCGCCACGGGCGGTCGCATCGTCGCGCCCGAGCGAGCCGCCGAGCGCGATGGGCTTGCCCGTGATCACGGCCGGCGTCGCCTCGCCGACGATGGAGGCATACTCGTCGGCCATCCAGCCCATGATCATGGAGCTGGTGTAGACGTCGGGCGCCGGGATGTCTCGGTCGGGACCGATGATCTTGGAGAAGGCCTGCACGTAGGCGCGCGAGAGGCGCTCCAGTTCGGCCTTCGACAGGGTGTGTGGATCGACCTGCACGGCGCCCTTGCCGCCGCCATACGGCAGGTTCATCACCGCGCACTTGAAGGTCATCCAGAAGGCGAGCGTTTCCACCTCCTCCATGGTCGAGGCTGGGTGGAAGCGGATGCCGCCCTTGGTCGGGCCGCGGGTGTCGTCATAGCGGCATCGCCAAGCCATGAAGGATTTGCGCGAGCCGTCGTCCATGCGGATCATCAGACGGACCTTCGTGGTCTCTCGCGGGTACTTCAACTTTTCGAGAACGTCCGCGTCGAGGGCGAGGTGCCGGGCTGCTTCGTCAAGGCGCGTCAGGGCCTGGTCCAGCATGGAGGCTGCATGCAATTGATCTCACTCCTGTGTCGGTGATGCAGTTGAGGCAGGTTGTCGTTCGGAAGCCTTAATGGCGGCTTCCCTGCCGCAGCGCAATATGCCGACGAAGGCTGCGTCCATTCGCTGATCCTGCTGAACGCCTCCTCCCTTGGCGTGAACGCCTGCGTCGCGCGCAGGCTTGCATTCGCCGGAGGCATGGCTATCTTATGGACGTCATGAACACGGTCGTGAAAAACCTTCGTCTCTTTGCGCACGCGGGTTGCCTCAAAGCAGGCAGGTGACCCCCGAGACCCGGCTGGATCGCTTTGGTCGCCGGCGCTTGGGGGACATGAAGTCTTACTCCATCCATCGCCGAGCGGTTGCATGCGCCACCTCGCGCATGTCGGGCCGACATGTCCGGCCTATCTTCGGATGCGCAGGCGCGCTCCCGCAGGAGGACCGACCACAGGAGATGTTCATGAACGCGCCGTGCCAACCTCCGCCGATCACCATCGCGACCTGCGACTACAACCGCCTGCTGGTCACGGCGACGATCCAGCAGGAGCACAACCCTCGGGCCTCCGACTTCCTGCTCGAGGAGCTGCGTCGCGCCACGGTCTGCCATCCGTCTGCGCTGCCGGAGGATGTCGTGTCGACGAACTGCCGCGTGATCTTTCGCATCGACGACGAGCCGAAGTCGCGAGCACACCTCCTCGTCCATCCCGACGACTTGATATCACCCGGCTCGGAGATCTCCGTCACCACGCCGCTGGGAACGGCGCTCCTGGGCCTGCGCGTCGGCGACCGCATGCCGTTCGTGGAGGATGGCACGCTCCATGAGGTGGTCGTGGAAGGCATCGGCCTTCGCTTCCTGGACGACGGCACGGCAATCACGCGCACTCCAGGCAGCATTTGGTGGGTTTGAGGCGAGTGGAGGACACGATGATCAAGCAAGAGGCCCTTCCGCCCGTGATGATCTCGACGGGCGACTACGACCGGCTCGCCTTTCTCGCATCGTTCGGCCTGAACTTCCAGCAGGACCGGCCTGCGGCGGCGATGCTCGCCAACGAGTTGCTCCGGGCGACGGTCGTGACGCCATGCGCCATGCCCCCATTCGTGGCCACGATGCACTCGCGACTGGAGTTCCGCGACGACGTCACATGGAGTGTCCGGTGCGCGACGCTTGTTTTCCCCGACGGCGATGATGGTGAGGCCGATCGCGTCTCCGTGCTGTCGCCCGAAGGCGCGGCGTTGATCGGCCTGAGCGAGGGCCAGTCGATCATGTGGCGGACGCCCAAAGGATGGCGCAGCGTCACGCTGCTGCGAGTGCTCCATCAGCAGCACGGACGCTCCGTCGAGCCGTGGCAGGAACTGTAATGAGGTGGCTCCCGGAGCATCGGAAACGATGAGCCAGGTGCCTTCTTCCATCGTGCTCATCCTGGCCTGCTTCCTTGTCTACCAAGCAGCCATGGGTTCGGGATTCCCACAGCACCCTGGCGATCACAACGTTCGGGAGTGAGCGTTCGAGGGCCTGTGCGGAACCGCATCGACATCGGTGGCCGGGCGGCCCCAGGAGGGGATCGATGCCGGAGCGTATCATTGAGATCAGCTTCCTGCGAGCCTTGGACCCCCTCGGAGGCAACGCGCAGAACGGCATCGACAACTCTTTCGATGCCGGGCGTTTCCGCAGCGACCACTTGGCCGAAGCCGCCGGACGCAATGCCGTCACCTTCCGGCTGATCGTCCCAGCGCGTGCGCGCCTACGCGGACTGGGGCTCTGGGACGGCCGGTTCCAACACTTTCAGCACCGTCAGGCGCTTCGTCTCCCCGGTGCGCGTGGTCCAATCAATCGATTTGCCGACGGGAAGCCCGATCAGGGCGGTCCCGATCGGCGTGAGCACCGAGATAAGTCCCTTCGAGATATCGGCCTCGTTCGGGTACACGAGGGTAACCGTCTGTACACGCCCCGTCATGTCGTCGCGGAAGTCGACCTCGCAGCCCATGCGGACGGTGCCGATGGTATGACGGTCCGTGGTGAGCACATGCGCGCGGTCGAGTTCCTCCGAAAGCCCGGCTGCGACCTCGGGCATGGTGTGCGCGGCCGCGTTGGCGAGAAGCGAGAGCTTCTCGTGGTCGGCGGCGGTCAGGATGATGCGGGGCTTGGCGCCGCCGACGGCTTTCTTGGTCATGGGATGTCTCCTGTTCTATTGGGGACGACGGCAGGTTCAGGCTGCCGACGGACCGGGATCATTGTCGTCGTCATTCGTTGGCGGATTTGGGACCTGCTCCGTCGCAGGGCGTCGCCGCGGCCTCAGCCGGACCACCTTTCCATCCGACGTCTCCGCATCCTGCGACGCGGGTTCCGATGACGGATCGAACAGGGACTGATGCATGGCACGGCCTCCTCTGCTTTCAGCGTGCCTCTGGGCAATCGCTGACCTAAGCATCTGCACCAGGAGGTTGGCCGTGGGACGTCCAGAATCCGGACGTGCTTCGTCCGTCCGCAGGCTGCGCTCTTGGCCTCCGGCTTGAACGGGTTTTCGCTCCGTCATGCGGAACATGCGCTTGAAAAAGTATTGAAGCATACCGCGGCACCGGATGCGCCAGCACCCGGCCTCACAAGATGTCCGAAGGTTTAAGGATCTTGCGCTCCCCGAACTCGGGGTGCGGACGCACGTCGAGCTCGGGGCTACTTGCCCGCGATGAGGTTGCCTGCCCGGTGCAGGCCGCGATGGAATTGTGCGAAGCTCAACATAATGTCCTTAAGCTGGCTCACATCGACCCGATTGTCAAACCGCACGAGTGCGGTGTGGCGGAATGTCCGGTTTCAGGTTTCTCACCGAGCTCACGCCACGTGTCGCTCGTCAGCATGATGTGGATGGCCTCCGCATCCTTCGCAGACCTGAGACGCGCTGCGACTTCGTGGTCGCGCAAGCACCGCGCCACGCAAGCCATGGCCCGCAGATGTGTCGGATCATCGCCACCAGGACTCAGTAGTAGGAACACGAGATCGGCAGGGATGTTGTCCGCCGCGCCGAAGTCCTGCGCGGGCCTGAGGCGCGCGAAGACGCCGGCGGCTTGCTCAAGGCCAAGGATTGCGGCGTGGGGAATGGCGACGCCGCGGCCGAGGCCAAAGCAGGACGTCTTGCCGCGTTCCAGAACCGCATCGCGGACAAGCTCATGGTCCAGCGCTGCGCTGTCCGCCGCGATGCGGGTGAGTTCGTTGACGACGCGCCAGACGTCGCGTGCGCTCAAGCGCGAAATCACATGCTCAGGCGTGACCAGGGATGCCATCATGGTGGGTGCCATCATCAATGCCGGCCCCGGCTGTGCGGGCCGCCTTATGCTTCCGGAGAACGGGGCATCGACAGTCGACCCGCGGCGGCGCTGCCGCGCCACCGGGGGCTCATGAGCCCGTTTGAAGAAGTCCTTTCCGGAACAGCATGCGCTGCATAAGAAGGCGTGTGTTCATGACATGATGGCAACGCCCGCCAGCGAGGTAAGTTCAGGCCCGCACCGGAGGCTATCCTTAAGGGTTCGCATACCGTGTATGGCATGCGAGCGTCCCGAGCATGGACTCCGCCCCGTCCAGGAGGCGCGATTGCCGACCCATGGCAACTGTCCGTCGGACGCGTCCCGGGCCGGCACCCCGACGTCAGCGCATCATGACGCTGAAGGCGCAGGGCCCGGATTAGAGCACCATCGCAACTCGCCTGGGCTTGAGTTCCTGCACCGCGGGCCGAATCGCGCGGGAGCACGCTCGGCAATTGGGCGACTAAGTCCCATCGAGGTCGGCTACCAAGTGAAGGAAAGCAATATGTCCAGTCATTCGCAACGTTTGTCGGGACTGGACAACCATGGTTTCACGGACGTGGAAGTCGAGGCGCTGGCGCGCGAACCGTTCGAGCGGGCCTCCCGCGACGACACCTTCGATGATCTCAGACGGCGCACCGCGTTCAATCGGCAGGATGCGGGCAGGCTCCGGCATTGGATCAGGGCCGCGCATGCCCTGTTGAAGGAGGGGCGAACGGTTCGTCCTCGATGATCGCCCCGACGGTTGTCCGCGTGGCGTACCATCCCGTGACCTTGCCGGACATGCCTTCGTCGCAGGCGCGCCGTCCGTGCGTCGCAGATGCGCGGATGTCGTCCCATAAACATCGCGAAGCATTCGCCGAAGCTTGATTTCAAGGATCCAGTGCTTACCTCAAGGGTGTCATGATTATGCTGCTTCACTTCCAAAACTCCCGCGCGGGTCGCCTCCAACCAGGCCACTGAACCCCGAAGGCCGGCCTGCCCCATCGCGGCAGCCCGCCATTCGGGGCCATGACGTTTCCTGAACAATCATCGGACACACGGTGCCCCTTCAGGGGCCGGCGCGGCATGCGCCCTGTCAGGACCGTCCTTCAGATTCTGCATGCTGCGCCGCGCGGAGGAGAAGTCATGACCGCAAGCTATCGCCGCTCGACCGAGCCGCTGTCGCCGCACCTGCTGCCATCGTTGGCCCTTGGTCAATCTCCCGTTCCGGATGGCGACGGACGCATCACGCCGTTGCCGTGGCGCCTGAGGCGGGAGGCCCTTGGCCGCTCGACACCCGGCAAGTCCCACGGACAGGGCCGCAGGTCTCAGCATCCGCCCGCAGGCGAGGCACCGCCGCTGCTCACCGTCGCGGATGTGATGACGCGCGACGTGGTCTCCGTCTCGACGGCCACTCCGGTGAGCGAGATCGCCGGCGCGCTGTCCGGCAAGAGGATCAGCGCCGTGCCGGTGGTCGGGGTGGATGGAAGTCTCCTCGGCATCGTCAGCGAGTCCGACCTGATCCGCCGGGCCGAGATCGGAACCCAGCGCAGGCGGTCCTTGTGGCGCAGGGTATTTGCCGATGCAAGTGCGGAGGCGTCCGACTACGTCCGGGCTCACGGCAGGAAGGCGCGGCACGTCATGACATTGGAGGTCGTCACGGTCACTGAGGACATGACGCTCGCGGAAGTCGCTGACTTGATGGAGAGGCGACGTCTCAAGCGGCTTCCCGTCGTTCGCGGCAATCGTCTTGTCGGCATCGTCAGCCGCAGCGACCTCGTCAGGGCCGTGGCACGCCATCGCGTCCCCTCGTTCGCGAACCCTGCCACGGACGACACCATCCTGCGGGACCTGTCGGCACGCGTGGAGGCGCTGTCCCCATCGCCCCGGCTCATCAACGTCTCGGTGCATCGGGGCAACGCTGACATTGCCGGACTCGTAGAATCGGCGGCTGAGCGGGAGGCGATCCTCGTCGCGGCCGAGAACACGCCCGGGATCCGCTCGATCCAGGACCGGATGATCCTGCGACCTCGCTCCGTTTCCTGATCCGGAGGACGATCCGATGACGCGCTTTCGCGCAACCTTGATGGCGGCCATCCTGTTCGGTGGCGTGTGCCTGATGCTCGGGACTCTCGGAGCGATGATGATCGAGTCAGGGAGGATTCTCTCGATCTACGGCGTCGCTGTTATCGGCTTCGCCGCATGGGTTTGCCGGGAAACGTACCAAGGGAGCCGAGCAGGACAAGGCGAGCCGAGCCCCAGGCGATCATTGCCATGAGGAGCATGGCCCCTTCCGCCTTCACTTCTCACCCGTGATCGACGATCCGGTGAGCGCCGCGGGCCTCGTGGAGCCTTGAGCCTCTGACCGCCCCTGTCCTCCCTCTGATCCAGGACACGTTTGACCAAGGAGAAGCCAATGACACTCACCAGGAAGCCTCCCATAGCCGTGCAGAGTTCAACCGTGGAATTGGGCACCGCGCTCCCCGAGTACGCCCGGACCCGCGTCCAGCAGGTGGCGGGCAAGTATTTCGGCGACCTGAGCGGAGCGGCGGTTTACTTCAGCCGCGAAGGGGCCTCGTACCGCTGCACCGTCAACATGCAGATGGGATCCCTCAGGATCGTGACGGGCGAGGCGGTCGGGCCGGACTGCCACCGAGCCTTCGACGGGGCGCTCGGGAAGGCCGCCAAGCAACTCCGGCGCCTGAAGCGTGCCTTGCGGGATGACAAGCCGTTCAAGCTGGACAAGGACGCACTGCTGCGCGAGGGACTGCGCGGAACCTGATGACCATGGGGCCGGCCTGAGAGAACTTCCGCTGACCCGCAACGCAAGGACTCGGTCTCCGCCCCCGGCGGCTGTCCCTCCGGTTCGTCCCAGGGGCGGCATCCCGACGTTGATGCGAACGGGCAACACCGAACGACCCTCGCCTCCCCTATCCGGTCGTGTCACACCCTGGCCATAAAGGTGCCGCGAGTGGGGCACGGTCCCATCGACCCGAAAGGAGAACAAGATTGTCGTTATCCCTCACCCGGCGGGCGCTGCTCGCCGGACTGCCTCTCTCGCTCACCGCCTGCGTCTCGGCCGGGCGCACCGCCAATCCTTCCAAACCCGCCGTCGATCCTACCATCGCCGCCATGTACGCCTCCCTGACCGATGAGCCGCACCTGGTGCCGGCCGTCGACGTCAGCCGGGTTCCTCCGCAATACGTCCGGCGGGTCGTCGCCTTCCAGGGTCCCGAGCATCCCGGGAGCCTCGTCGTGGATCCCTCGCGGCGGTTCCTCTACCTCGTCCAGGAGGACGGGACGGCGCTGCGCTACGGCTGCGGCGTCGGCAAGGCCGGCTTCGACTACCAGGGGAGCGCGGTCATCGGGCGCAAGGCGCACTGGCCGCGCTGGACCCCCACGCCCAACATGATCAAGCTCGAGCCGGAGCGCTACGGCCCATACGCTGGCGGCGTGGAGGGCGGCCTCAAAAGTCCGCTCGGCGCGCGGGCGCTGTACCTCTACCGCGACGGCCGTGACACCCTCTACCGCATCCACGGCACGCACGAACCCGACACCATCGGCCACTCGGTCTCCAGCGGGTGCATCCGCCTGTTCAACCAGGACATCGTCGACCTGCACCGCCGGGTGCCCGTGGGCACCAGCGTCACGGTGCTGGAGGCCGATGCAGAGGACCGGACCGTGCCGGACGGATCCCCTGTAGGGGTATGAACGCACACCTGAACAACACAATTCTGCCACAAATTACGGTAGATTGACCTCAGCAATGAGCGGGAGAGAGCCAGCGTGCTGGCCGCCGAAGGAGCAACTGCCCCGGAAACTCTCAGGCACCCAGAACCGCTTCGTTGCCCAACACTCTGAAAAGTGGAGCATCCCGCTCCCGCCCATGGTGAAAGTCGCGGCTGCCCTGCGCATCCCGACGAAACTCTCAGGCCAATGACAGAGGGGGCTCCTTCCGCGGCATCGCCCGCGGACCATGACGGAGCCTGACGAATGCCCTTCCCCCAGATGCCCGCAAGCCATGATGCGTCCCGTTCGCCACGCCGGCCGACGAGGAATCCGTCGCTCCGGATCCGGCCGCGCCCGGGTCGCTGACGCGCCGCGACCCATCCCCGAACATCACTCGACCGTTTCCGCGACAGGACTCGCGTCGCTGACGCACGCCCTGGCGCATCCCGTGATGCGTGAACGATCACGGCTACCCGTCCCCACGGGCGGTCGCAGGCGGTGGTGCTGACGGGGGTTCACCATAGGTCTTCCTTCGTCATCGAGCGGGTGCCTTTGCGCGAACGCAAGGACTCGCCCAAACCACGTGTGCCCGCGATGCGCTTCGTTCTCCGTTTCTCCGGCTTTGCCATGGCCCTGGCCTCGCTCGTCCTCGTCAGCGGCTCGCTGGCGGTCGGAATCCTGCTCTGGCATCTCTCCGCCGACCTGCCCGACCACGCCGAACTCGCGCGCTACGAGCCTGCGGTGACGACGCGCCTGCATGCCGCCGACGGCAGGATCATCGCCGAATACGCGCGCCAGAACCGTCTGTACCTTCCCCTGGCGGCCGTGCCACAGCGGATCGTCGCCGCCTTCCTGTCGGCGGAGGACCGACACTTCTACGGGCACAACGGCATCGACCCCAGGGGCATCGGCCGTGCCTTGCTGGCCAACCTCGCCAGCGACGCGGGCCGACCGCAGGGCGCCTCGACCATCACGCAGCAGGTCGCCAAGAACCTGCTGCTGTCGCGCGAGCAGACCTACAGCCGCAAGATCAAGGAGATCCTCCTCGCCTTCCGGATCGAGGAGACCTTCAGCAAGAACCGCATCCTCGAGCTGTACCTCAACGAGATCTACTTCGGCATGGGCCACTACGGCGTCGCCGCGGCCGCGCTGGGCTACTTCGACAAGTCCGTGCACGAGCTGAGCCTCGCCGAAGCCGCCTATCTCGCGGCCTTGCCGAAGGGGCCGAACAACTACCACCCCTTGCGCCAGCCTGAGGCGGCGATGGCCCGCCGCAACTGGGTGCTGGAGCGCATGGCCGCCAACGGCTACATCGCGCAGCACGAGGCCGACGTGGCGATGGAGGAGGCGCTCGTCATCAATCCGCGCTCGGTGTCCCCGCACGAGACCCAGGCCGGCTACTTCGCCGAGGAGGTCCGGCGCGAGCTCGCCAACCGCTACGGCGAGGCGGCGCTCTACGAGGGCGGCCTTTCCGTGCGCACGACGCTCGACGCGAAGATGCAGGCCTCGGCCCGCAAGAGCCTCGTCGACGGCCTGGTCCGCTTCGACGAAGCCCGGGGCTGGCGCGGAACCGAGACGCGGCTTGTCTCTGTCGAGGGCGATTGGGGCTTTCAACTCGCCGAACTGCCGGCGCTTGAGGACATCCGCCCGTGGCAGCAGGCCGTCGTTCTCTCGGTCGACGCCAAGAGCGCGCGGATCGGCCTGCGGCCGGAAAGAGACGTTGCAGGGGCCGTCGAGGCCGCCCGCCGCACGGGACGGATCACGGGCAATGGCATCCGCTGGACGGGCAAGGGCCGCGTGGGCGATGTCCTGCGGGTCGGTGACGTCATCCATGTCGAGCCGACCGGGAAGGGGGCGAACGAGTATCGGCTGCGGCAGCTTCCCGAGGTCTCCGGAGCGTTGGTCGCGCTCGAGCCGGACACCGGGCGCATTCGCGCCATGGTGGGCGGCTTCTCGTTCAGCCAGAACGAGTTCAACCGCGTCACCCAAGCCTGGCGCCAGCCCGGCTCCACGTTCAAGGCCATCGTCTACGCGGCGGCCCTGGACAGCGGCTACACTCCGTCCAGCCTCGTTCTCGATGCGCCCCTGTCCATCAACCAGGGCGTGGGGCAGGCACCCTGGTCCCCGGGCAACTACAACGGCCGTTATGACGGTCCATCCACGCTCCGCATGGGGCTGGAGCGCTCCAAGAACGTGATGACGGTCCGGTTGGCTCGCGACGTCGGCATGCCGCTCGTCGCCGACTATGCCCGCCGCCTCGGCGTCCAGGACGACCTGCCGCCCCTGCTCGCGATGGCGCTGGGGTCCGGCGAGACGACGGTGCTGCGGATGACGACCGCCTACGCGATGTTCGTCAACGGCGGCCGCTACATCCGTCCCACCCTGATCGAGCACATCCAGGATCGGCATGGGGAGACCATCTTCCGGCATGATCGGCGGTCATGCTCCGGCTGCTCCGCCTCCTCCTGGCGCAACCAAAACGTTCCCAGGCTTGCTGATAAGGTGGAGCAGGTCATCGATCCGCTGACCGCCTACCAGGTGACCTCCCTTCTGGAGGGCGTCGTCGAGCGCACGCTGCCGCGGGTGTTCTCCGGCTTCGATCGGCCGCTCGCCGGCAAGACCGGAACAACGAACGACGCCAAGGACCTATGGTTCGTCGGCTCGACGCCGGAACTCGCCGTCGGCGTGTTCCTCGGCTACGACCGTCCCCGCTCGCTCGGCACGTCGGCCTACGGCTCCGGGCACGCCGCGCCCATCGTCCGCGCCTTCCTGGAGCGCGCGCTGGCAGGCAAGCCACGTACTGCCTTCCGCGTTCCGGCCGGCATCAAGCTGATCCCGGTCAACCCCTACACGGGCGGGCGCAGCGGTCCCGGGTCTGGCGCGATCCTGGAGGCGTTCAAGCCGGGCACCGAGCCGCCGATCGCGGAGCCTCCCGCGATCGCTGACGCGATGCCGGCCGACGTCCCGTCCCGGGAGGCTTATTCCCCTCCCAGGTCCACCTACTTCCAATGACGATGACCTGCCCTTCCTGACGGGAACGTGAGAGATGTTCGACACTTTTGCCGCCCTGCTCGACTGGTTCGGGATCGTGGTCTTCGCCACCACCGGGGCGCTCGTCGCCTCACGCAAGCAGATGGACCTGGTCGGCTTCGTGCTGCTCGGCACCGCGACCGGGATCGGCGGCGGGACGATCCGCGACACCCTCATCAACGCGCTGCCGGTCTTCTGGGTGCGGGAGCCGGCCTACCTGGTCACATGCGTGCTGGTCTCCTGCGCGACGTTCTTCCTCGCCCATATTCCGCAGTCGCGCCTCAAGGTCCTCTTGTGGTGCGATGCCGTCGGCATGGCCCTGTTCGCGGTGACCGGGGCAGAGAAGGCGCTGCTGGCCGATGCGGGGCCCATCGTGGCCGTCGCGATGGGCGTGGTCACCGCCACCTTCGGCGGCATCGTCAGGGATATCCTCGGCGGCGAAAGCCCGGTCATCCTCAGCCGCGAGATCTATGTGTCGGCGGCGCTGGGCGGGGCGGCGATCTTCGTTGCCCTGGCCATGGCGGGCGTTCCGCGCGAGTGCGCGCTGGCCGGCGGTTTCCTGGTTGGGCTTGCCATCAGGGCGGCGGCGCTGCGGTGGGACTGGTCCCTGCCACGCTATCGGTCGCGGCCCGGGCGCACGCGGGAAGAGATCGATCCTTGACCGCCGGGGTTGTGCAGGCGCTTCCGCAGGCATCGTTCCAGGCACTCCAAGGCCGCGCCCCAGATGCCAGTGACCATGCCTGTCGTCATGTGCGGAGCGGCCAGGAACCTGCCTTGTCCGAGAGCGGTTGTCACGTGCAGGACTGTACAACCGCCCGCCGGAAATTGCCGCAGGGCCTCGGTCGGTCCCACGGCCCATGCCGGCGGGAGGATACGATGATGATGGATCGGGTTCTCCCCGTTGTGATCGTGCTCGCCGCGACGGCGGCCTGGATCCCTTGGGCCCGGCAGGAGCGGATGCGAGAGCCCACGGGCGGTGGCCAGATGCCCGTTCCGTCAGCCGACCTCCCGGGAGAGTGCCTGGCCGGGGCGCAGGCCGACGGCCGGAAGCCGATGATGGTGGGCACCATGGTGAAGGATCCCGACGTGGCGTTCATCTGCGGGATGATCCCGCACCATCAGGCCGCCCTCGACATGGCCCAGGTCGTGCTGAAGTCCGGGGATGACCCGGAGGCCAGGACGTTCGCGGAGCGAGTGATCCGGGATCGGGGCCGCGAGAGCGCCGAGATGAAGGACTGGCTCAAGAAGCACGCCGAGACGGCGGGCCGACGGTAAAGCGGCAACGGGTTCGCTCCGGCCGGGCTGCACAGGGCCTTGCTGCCTGCTCAAGCATATTCGGCAGGGTTCATTCGAGACGCTCGAACAGGATGTCCTGGGCGCCCTCCCAGAGGACCTTGGTGCCGAGCGCAAGGAGATTCTCCTGCCCCTTGCTGATCGTCAGGAAATGATT
Organism: Microvirga aerophila; assembly: GCF_003332305.1. Taxonomy (GTDB): domain Bacteria; phylum Pseudomonadota; class Alphaproteobacteria; order Rhizobiales; family Beijerinckiaceae; genus Microvirga; species Microvirga aerophila. The sequence continues at coordinate 55,631 of NZ_QOIO01000017.1, forward strand.
GCCTGCAAGCTGGCCCATCCTGCTCGCGAACCGGACCCCGCCGTAAGCCAGAAGCAGTTCGGTCTCGCTGAAGCCGCCGGGATACAGGAGGAACTGGCCGGGTGCCGGATAGCTTGTCGCGTTCTCGAAGCCGAGGCCGAAGTCGGTGCTGCCGAGAGGGATCCAGCAGCCCTCCCCGCTCCAGCGCACGTGAATGATCCGCTGCTCGTAGGGAAGCAGGCTCAGGAACCGTTCGCAGGTCTTCGGTGCGGCCTCCTGCTCAAGTCTCGCTTCGAAATCGAAGGGTCCGGCCTTGATGTGCAGGAGGGTCATCGGTGTTTCTCCGTCACGAAACCGCTGGCGCCCAGTCAAGCGCGTGGCTCTTCCACTGTTCCAACGGCATCCTCTAACCAGCATGGTCGATTCGCGGACCGAGCGCGTTGGCCCACAGCCGACAACCAGATGAGGCACTCATTCGCGCCCTGTTCCGCATACTCAAGCGCACCGGCTATCGCGCCTACGATGACGACGTCACGACGATCGCCTCGGGCGTGGCGTTCTTCGTTGTTCTCGCGGTCTTCCCGGGGATCGCCGCCATCGTCGGGCTCTATAGCCTGTTTGCCGGACCAAGGCTGGGGGATGTCCTTCAGGGGGCCCTGCCGAGCGTGCTTCCGGATTACGCGGTGCAGGTCATCTCCCGCCAGATCAGTTACATGGTGACCACTGGCGCCGCGGACGCCGAGCAGCTCGGCGTCGCTTCGGTTTTCGGGGCGGCCACGCTCCTGTTGGGCATCAACCGGGGCACTGCGGCGCTGTTCCGCGGCTTGAATTTTGTTTACGGCCGCAAGGACACGCGCGGCCTCCTGAAATTCCTCGCCACGTCGTTCGCCTTCACCATCGGAGGCATCGCCTTCCTGTTCTTCGCCGTTGCGGCGGTGGTGCTGTTTCCTGGCCTTCTGCGGATGGTGGGACTTGAGGCGACGACGGTGCATGTCGTCGATCTGCTCCGCTGGCCTGCCATCCTCGTGGTGGTCGCGGCAGCGCTGGCAGTCGTCTATCGCTTCGGGCCGGACCGGGACACCATGGACTGGCGCTGGATCGCGTTCGGAAGCGCCGCCGCGTCCATCCTCTGGGTCTGTGCCTCGCTGCTGTTCTCGTGGGCCATGTCGTGGCTTGGCACCCTGGATGAGCTTTATGGAGCGGTCGGCGCCATGATCGGGTTCATGCTGTGGATCTGGTTGTCCGTCACGGTCGTGCTGATCGGGGCCGAGCTCGACGCGAGCGGCATGGAAATGGAGAAGGACCGCGGCTTCACCCGCTGACAAGCACCGCCGTTCCTCAGGAAACTGTCCGACTGACGACCCGCGCGACGACAAAAAGGATCGAGACGCCAAACGTCACCAGTGCGATGCCGCGCCAGCGATGGCTGCGCCGCTCCCAAACCGGTGGCATGTTCCACTCGTCAGGGCGCGCACTATCCAGGAGGATCCTGAACTTCCGGTGCGCGTCCCAGGCGATCCCGAGCGCGACGAGCGAGGCCCACGCCAGGACGGTCGCGGCAGTCCACAGCAGTTCTTCGCCAATCCAACCCGCCACGCCTTTTCTCGCATGCAAAAGGAGCCAGGAGCCCGGTATCAGGGTTAACGCGGAAAGGCCACGAGCGTCGCGTTGGCCAGGCAAGGGCCTGCCGAACTCATAGTCCGCTGGACCGCAAGGATGCCGCATGATTGAGCATGGCGAAGACTGGCGCTCCAAACTCGAAGAGGAGGCCGATCCCGGCGTGCTCCCGGACGACCTCGCCCATGCCCGCGAGCCTGGACGTGGACGCGAGGCGAACACCCCCGGGGAAATCTCGGCCCGCGGCTGGAAGGACATCCTCTGGCGCGTGCTCTGGCAGATCCCGGATGACCGCATCCTGTCCACCTCGGGCGGGGTCGCATTCTTCGCCCTGCTGGCCGTCTTTCCGGCGATTGCCACGATCGTGTCGCTCTATGGCCTCTTTGCCGATGCCGGTATAATTCGGGGACACCTGTCCCTTCTGGCCGGCATTCTTCCCAGCGGCGTGCTGGAGTTGATCGGCGGGCAGATCTCGCTGATCGTCACCCAGAGCAACGACACGCTTGGCGTGGCCTTCATCATCGGCTTTCTGGTGGCGCTGTGGAGCGCGAACTCGGGGGTGGCCGCCCTCTTCGATGCCCTCAACGTCGTTTATGGCGAGAAGGAGAAGCGCAGCCTGCTGCGCTTCTACGCCACGACGTTCCTGATCACGCTGGGCATGATCGGTTTCGTCATACTGGCCATCAGTGCAGTGGTGGTCGCACCCGTTGTGCTCACGTTCATGGGCTTCGCCACCCCGGCCGAACGGCTCCTTGCCGTCCTGCGCTGGCCGATCCTTCTCGCGGTCGTGGCCGTGTGGCTGGCCGTCATCTACCGCTACGGCCCGAGCCGCCGCGATCCGAAGTGGCGCTGGGTGACCTGGGGCAGCGTCATCGCGGCCGTGCTCTGGCTTGCGGCCTCGATGCTGTTCTCCTGGTATGTCGCCAACTTCGACAGCTACAACAGGACCTATGGATCGCTCGGGGCCGGGGTCGGCTTCATGGTGTGGATCTGGCTGTCGGTGGTGATCGTTCTGCTCGGGGCCGAGCTCAATGCCGAGACGGAGCACCAGACGGCCCGGGACAGCACTGAAGGGACGCCGAAGCCGCTGGGCGCTCGCGGCGCCAACATGGCGGATCATGTCGGTGCATCGCACGCCTGACGCAGGCGGGACACCGCAGCCACAGTTGCCCCAAGCCTTTGGCGCCGGCCTTCAGCCCTACAGCAGGGGCGAGAGCAGCCGCGCCGTGGAGTCGCGCAACCGCTTGAGGAGCGGGCTGCGCCGATACCCGGCAGCATCGAACGGGTAGCAGTTGGTGAGATCGCGCTCGAACGCCGCCTCCAGCTCCTGCGCGAGCCGCGCGTCGTAGATCACGCCATTGAGCTCGTAGTTGATGCTGAAGCTGCGGATGTCGAGGTTGGCCGAGCCGATCGAGCAGACCTCGCCGTCGATGCTGAGCGTCTTGGCATGCAGGTAGCCTTTTCCGTACATGTGGACCTGCGCTCCGGCCGCTGCGACTTCGGCCAGGTAGGTGTTGGCGGCCCAGTACGGCGTCTGGTTCAGCCCCTCGCCACGGTCGCTCACCATCACGTCGACCGCGACGCCGGCCAAGGCCGCCGCCCCAAGCGCCTCCGCGATGGTGGCATCGAGGATGAAGAAGGGCGTCTGAAGGCGCACGTGATGCTGGGCCGACGTGATCATGGCGAAGTAAAGCTGACGGATCGCGCGCCACTCCGAGTCCGGGCCCGAGGTCAGGATCTGCACCGGCACGTGGCCATCAACGGCACCCGCATCCCCGGCCTCGACAGCAGGCGCTTCATTCCCGAGCGACGGAAACCGTTCCGCCGCGAAGAGGTCCTCGCCCGTCGCGTTGTACCAGTCGACGAGGAACACCACCTGCAACACCGCCGCCGCCTCCCCTTCGAGGCGCACCTGCGTGTCCCGCCAGTGGTCGAAGGTAGGTCCGCCATCGATGTGCTCCTGGGCGATGTTCATCCCGCCCGTGTAGCCAACCCGCCCGTCGATCACTGCGATCTTGCGGTGGTTGCGGTAGGAGACCGTGTGCAGCCAGTAAAGTGCCGACACCGGGGCTGATTTCACGCCGCCCTGGCCGAGTTCGCGTTTGTAGCGGCGGGTGAGGCGGAACAACGATCCGAACGGGTCATAAAGCAAGCGCACCTCGACGCCATGGGCGGCCCGCTCGGTCAGGATCGCCTTGAGCTCGCGGGTGAAGGCGTCGTCGGCCCAGGTGTAGAACTGGAGGTAGATCGTGCGCTGCGCCTGCCTCAGATCCTCCATCAGGCTGGGGTAGAACGTGGATGCGTTTTGCTGGATCGCGACCCGGTTGCGCGTGGTCAGGGCGGAATGGGAGTTGCGCCGCACCAGCGACATCAGCCGCCTGCGAACCGGGCTTTGCTCCTCAAGGCTGCCGATCTCGGCATCCTGGCGTGCTAGGAGTTGCTCGATCAGAGGGGCGGCCGTCCCCTCCAGGTTCTGGCGCGCGAGCTTTCTCTGCCGGCTGAAGGCCTTGCGGTCGCGTCCGAACAGGACATAGATGGCAAGGCCGATGACGGGCAGGAGCAGGAACAGCAGCATCCAAGCGAGCGTCGCTTGGGGACGGCGGTTCTCCAGAAGGATGTAGACGCCGGTGAGCAGCGCATAGGCTGCGAAGAACCAGCCGAGGGCCACGGTCCAGGTCATCCTGTCCTTCTTCTCCCATCAGGCAGCGGACACGGTGCTACTCCCCGGCGGGCGTGGGGGCGGGAGCCGGAGCGGCCGTTTCCGCCCGCTTCCTTGTGCGCGTCACCAGCCGGAAGAACAGCGGCACGAACAGGACCGCCACGAACGTCGCCGCCAGCATGCCGCCGATCACGCCGGTGCCAATCGAGTGGCGGCTGGCCGAGCTGGCGCCGCTTGCAAGGGCCAGCGGCACCACGCCGAGAATGAAGGCCAGCGAGGTCATGACGATGGGGCGGAAGCGCAACCGCGCAGCCTCCAGGGCGGCGTCGTAGACGCTTTCCCCTGCCCTGTGGCGCTCGGCCGCCACCTCGACGATCAGGATCGCGTTCTTGGCCGAAAGCCCGATCAGGGTGACGATACCGACCTGGAAGTAGATGTCGTTCTCGATCCCGCGCAGCCAGATCGCCAGGATAGCCCCGAACACCGCGAACGGCACTGCCGTGATCACCGCGAGCGGCAGCGACCAGCGCTCGTACTGCGCCGCCAGGATCAGGAACACCATCACGAGGCCGAACAGGAAGCCCTGCGCGCCCGTCCCGGCCGATTGCAGCTCCTGGAAGGCCGAGCCCGTCCAGCCGATGGAGTAGTCCGACGACAGGGTCTGCGCCACCACCTGCTCCATGGCCGCGATGGCCTGCCCCGAGGAGAAGCCCGGGGCCGGGTTGCCCTGGATCTTCGCGGCCGGGAAGACGTTGAAGCGGTCGACCACGTCGGGGCCGACGGTGCGGGTGACGGAGACCAGGACGCTGAGCGGAACCATGGCGTTGTTGGCGGAGCGCACGAACACGTGTTGCAGGTCGTTGGGCGATGTCCGGAACTCGGCCTCCGACGACAGGCTCACCCGATAGGTGCGCCCGAACAGGGTGAAGTCGTTGACGTAAAGGCTGCCGAACGTGCTCTGCATGGTGTCGAAGATGCTCGTGATCGGCACGCCGAGCGCCTTCGCCTTCTCCCGGTCGACATCGAGGCTGTACTGCGGCGTGCCCGTGTTGAAGGTGGTGGACACGCCGGCCAGCTCAGGCCGCTGGCCTGCGGCCTGGATCACCTGCTGGGCCGCCTGCGCCAGGTTCTCCAGGCTGCCGCCGGAGCGGTCCTGGAGGTAGAACTCGAAGCCGCCCGTGGTGCTCAGGCCCATGATCGGCGGCGGATTGAAGCCGATCACGACCCCATCGCGGAAATTGGCGTTGAGGGCCGCGAAGGCGGGGGCGAGGTTGCGCGCGTCAAGCCGCGGATCGGTGCGCTCCGACCAATCCGTAAGGGAGACGAAGGACACCCCGGCATTGGTCTTCAGCGCACCGGAAAGGAGGTCGAATCCGGCGATCGTGACCACGCTCTCGACGGCCGGGTGCTGCATCGCGCCGTCCGTGACCTGCTCCGTAATCTTTGTCGTCCGGTCCAGGGAAGCGGCCGGAGGCAGCATCGTCACCAGGAAGACGGAGCCTTGATCCTCGGCCGGCACGAGCGCGCTGGGCACGCGCTGGAACAGCCACCAGGTCGCGCCGAGCATCAGCGCGACGACGGCGAGCGCAACCACCGCATGACGCAGGAAGAAGGCGGTGCCGCCGATGAAGCGCCGCGTGAGCCAATCGAAGCCCCGGTTGAACACGCGGAACGGCAGCCAGGGTTCGCCATGCCCCTGCTTGAGCATCAGCGCGCACAGGGCCGGCGTCAGGGTGAGCGCCACGATGCCGGACACCACCACCGAGACGGCAATCGTGATCGCGAACTGCCGGTACAGCTCGCCCGCCAGGCCGCCGAGGAACGACACCGGGACGAACACGGCGCACAGCACCAGCACGATGGCCACCAGAGGCCCGCTCACCTCCTGCATGGCCTGGATCGCCGCCTCGCGGGGCGGTTTGCCTTCCGTCGTCATGATGCGCTCGACGTTCTCCAGCACGATGATCGCGTCGTCGACCACGATGCCGATGGCGAGGATCAGGCCGAACAGGGTGAGCAGGTTGATCGAGAAGCCGAGCAGGTACATGCCCGCAAACGCCCCGATGATGGAGACCGGCACGGCCAGGACGGGAATGAAGGTCGCGCGCCAGTTTTGCAGGAACACGAAGACGACCACCACCACAAGGACGATGGCCTCGATGAAGGTCGCGATCACCGCCTCGATCGAGGCATTGATGAAGAGCGTCGTGTTGAACGGCACGTCGTGGCGGATCCCGTCGGGGAAGCGCCGGGCGAGCCGCTCCATGGTGGCGTCGACGGCCGCAGAGACATCCAGTGCGTTGGCGTCCGGCTGGAGATAGATGCCGATGGGAACTGTCGGGGCGCCGTTGAGGGTGGCGACGGTCGAGTAGTTCAGGGAACCCAGTTCCACACGGGCGACGTCCTTGAGGCGCAAGGATGCGCCGTTCTCGTCCGAGCGCAGGATGATCTGCTCGAACTCGCGCGGATCGGCGAGGCGGCCCCTGGTGGTCGCCGAGTAGGTGAAGGCTTGCTCGCCTGGCATCGGCTCCTCGGCGAAGCGCCCGGCCGCGAACTGGGCGTTCTGCTCGCGGATGGCGGCGGCTATGTCGCCCGGGGTGAGACCATACTGAGCGACCTTGTCGGGCCTGAGCCAGATGCGCATCGAGTAGTCCGAGGCGCCGAAGAGCGAGGCGTCGCCGACCCCGGGGACGCGCCGCAACTCGTCGATGACGTTCACCAGGGCATAGTTGGAGATGTAGATCGTGTCGTAGCGGCGGTCGGGCGACGACAGGGCCACGATCTGAAGGATCGAGGACGACCGCTTGGTGGCCGTGACGCCCTGCCGCCGCACCTCCTCGGGCAGCACGGCCAACGCGCGCTGGACCCGGTTGTTGACGTTGATCGTCGCCTGGTCGGCGTCGGTGCCGGTCTGGAAATACACGGACAGGTTCATGGTGCCTGTGCCGGTCGAGGTGGACTGCATGTAGATCATGCCCTCGACGCCGTTGATCTGTTGCTCCAGGGGAGCGGCCACGGTCTCGGCGATGGTCTGGGCGCTTGCCCCTGGATAGGTGGCCGAGACCACGACTTGGGGCGGGACGATCTCGGGATACTGCGCGACCGGCAGGATCCGCATCGCGAGGAGCCCGGCCAGCAGAATGACGATGGAGAGGACCGAGGCGAAGATCGGGCGGTCGATGAAGAACCGTGAGAACATGGCCGCGCTCCTCTCCTGCCGGCGCTCAGCCGGGTGGTTTCGAGGCCTGGGCAGGCTGTGGTCCGACGGAGACCGGCGCCGGCCTCACGGGCTGTCCCGGGCGGACGCGGATCACGCCGTCGACGATGATGCGTTCGCCGCCGCTCAATCCCTCCGGCACCACCCATCCCGCCGCGACCTCGGGGCCGAGGCGGATCGGACGGACCTGGGCGACATCGTTCCCGCCGAGGACGTAGACCGAGGGGCCTTGGGGGCCCTGGCTCACCGCCTGGCGCGGGATGACGATGGCGTTCGGGAGCGTGTTGCCGAGGATGCGCACCCGGACGAACTGGCCCGGCAGGAGGATGCCCTCCGGGTTCGGGAAGATGGCCCGCGCCTGGACCGTGCCGGTCTGTGGATCAACCCGCTGGGCGGCGGTGTCAATCCTGCCGCGCTGGGGATAAACCGTTTCCTGTGCATGGAGCAGCTCGACGCTCAGATCGTTCGCAGTGATCGGCTTCTCGCGTTGCGTGTTGAGTGCCCGGAAGCCTTGGACCTGCCCGATGGTGAAGGAGAAGTCCACATAGGCCGGATCGAGCTGGCTGATGATGGTGAGGAGCGTCTGCTGCGCCAGGATGAGCGAGCCGATCGGGGGTGATTGCAGCGCCGTGACGCCGCTGGCGGGCGCCGCCACCGTGGTGTAGTCCAGATTAAGCCTGGCTCCCTCAAGCTCCGCTTGAGCGAGGCTGACGCCAGCACGGGCCTGGTCGCGCTGGGCGCGGGCTTCGTCGAGCAGCACGTCGGTCGAGACACCACGGCGAAAAAGCTCCTCGGTGCGGTTGAAGTTCTCCTCGGCCTGGCGCAGCGTCGCCTGCGCCTGTTGCAACTGCGCCTGCGCCCGGTCCAGGGCGACCTGGTAGGTGGCCGGGTCGATGCGGAACAGGACCTGCCCCTGCGTGACGCGTGACCCTTCCTCGTATTCCCGCTTGAGCAGAAGGCCGCCGACCCGAGGGCGCACCTCGACATCGCGGAAGCCGGCGATGCGGCCGGCGAATTCCTCCGGGTACGGCACCTCGGCCGGCCGGGCCACGATGATGCCAACCTCGGGCGGAGGGCGTGCAGGCTCAGATGCGGTCTGGGGCGCGGTCGGCTCCTCGGTGCGGAGCACGAAGAAGTACAAACCCGCGGCGAGGGCCAAGCCGATCACGGCGATGAGGAGGATGCGCCTGGCCACGTTGCCCTCCGGGCCAGAATGGGCAACCTGTCCTGAACGGACGCCCTCCAGCTCAAGCCATGAACAACCCGCGCATGGGACAGGTTCCGCGCCAAACCGCGCACTGATCGAAATTGCCTTCGCACTAAACCGCTGATGCCGCTGCGATCATCGGCCTGCCGGGCGGAACCTCACGGGGCATCCGGGATTGTCACGGATCGCTCCATCCCGATGGCATTGTTGCGGTCAGGAGCCAATCCAATGTTCGACTGGATCACGGGCTTCGTGGTGCGGAGCGGCTATGTCGGCGTCTGCCTGCTCATGCTGGCCGAGAACATCGTCCCGCCGATCCCATCAGAGATCATCATGCCGCTGGCGGGCTTCACGGCCGCGCGCGGCCAGCTCAGCCTCGTCCTCGTGATCCTCGCCGGCACGGTCGGATCCCTCCTCGGAGCCGCCTTCTGGTACTACGTCGGGCGACGGCTCGGCTCGGAGCGCCTGAAGCATCTGGCAGCGCGGCATGGCCGCTGGCTGACCCTTGCGCCCGATGATGTCGACCGTGCCGACGACTGGTTTCGTCGGCACGGGGCCAAGGCCGTTTTCTTCGGCCGCGTCATCCCGACCGTGCGGACACTGATCTCGGTGCCGGCCGGCATCGCCGGCATGCCGCTCCCACAGTTTCTGGCATGGTCCGTCCTCGGCACCAGCCTCTGGACTGCGCTGCTCGCCGGTGCCGGGTATCTGCTCCAGAGCCAGTACGAGCGCGTGGCCGACTACCTCAACCCGGTGTCGACCGTCGTCGTGGTGCTGATCGTCGGCTGGTATCTCTACCGGGTCGTGACCTTCCGGCCCGCCGGCCGGGAGGCGGCAAAGTAAAATAAATTACGGGGTATAGACAGGGTCGAATCCCCGAGGGAATGGTTGTCGAGCGCAGGCTTCCGCGCCACCCGTCATGTTTCCCTGAGTACAAACCTACATTGCCTGTCGAGCAACCCCGCTTGAGGAGTGTGACATGAAGCATCCGTCCACGCAGATCGGCGATCCAGGACAAACGGCGGCACAGGCGGCGGCAGTGAACCGGCGCGATCTCCTGCTCGCCTCCACCATCGCGGGAGCTGCATCGCTCGTCGGTGGTCACGCTGCTGCCCAAACGCAACCCGGCACGCCCCCTCCCCAACCGACGCCGCAGGGCGAACCCAGTGGCCTGCTCTACCCGCAGCAGAACCGGCTCCGGAACGTAATGGACCTCTCCGGCTTGTGGGAGTTCCAGCTCGATCCCCGTGAGGAGGGCCAGGCGCAGGGCTGGTTCAGCGCCCTGCCGGCTCCGCGCCAGATCCCGGTGCCATGCAGTTGGAACGACCTGTTCGACGATGCCAAGAACTACCTGGATCTTGCCTGGTACCTGCACCGGGTGTGGGTGCCCTCAGGCTGGCAGGGCCAGCGCGTGTTCCTCCGCGTCGGCTCGGCCAACTACGCCGCCAGGGTCTGGGTCAACGGCACCCTCGTGACTGAGCATCAAGGCGGCCACCTGCCGTTCGCGGCCGAGGTCACGAGACAGTTGGCCTGGGACCGGGAGACGGTGATCGCCATCGCGGTCGAGAACAAGCAATTGGTGGAGCGCGTGCCGCCGGGACCCGGACCCGGCGGGGGTGGTGTGGCCGGCGTCGCAGGCTGGTACCCGGCCACCACCTACGACTTCTTCCCCTATGCGGGCCTGCACCGGCAGGTGTGGCTCTACTCGGTTCCGGCGGCGGCGCACATCGACGACATCACCACCGTCCCGGCCATCGACGGCAGCGATGGTGTCGTCACCGTCAAGGTGGCTGCGGCCGGCGGGTACGCGGGTACCGGCAAGGTGCGGCTCGATGCCATCGAGGCCGACCTGCAATTCCGCTCCGGCGTTGCCGAGGCCACCCTGCGCGTGCCTTCCGCCCGGCTCTGGAGCCCGCAGGACCCGCACCTCTACCCGCTGACGGTCACCCTGACCGAGGGCCAGCGCGTCACCGATGCCTACAGCCTCGACATCGGCATCCGCACGGTGGCGGTGCGCGGCGACCAGCTCCTGCTCAACGGGCAGCCGATCAAGCTCACGGGGTTCGGCAAGCATGAGGACTTTCCGCTCAGCGGGCGCGCCCTCAACCTGCCGATGTGGATCCGGGACTACGAGCTGCTGAAGTGGGTTGGCGCCAACTCGTATCGGGCGTCGCACTACCCTTACGCCGAGGAGGCGATGCAGCTCGCCGACCGGATGGGCTTTCTGGTGATCAACGAGATCCCCGCCGTTGGCCTCAACTTCGAGAATCCGGAGGAGCTGACGGCGCAGCACCTCGCACAGTGCCAGAAACAGTTGCGCGAGCTGATTGCGCGGGACAAGAACCATCCGAGCACGATCATGTGGTGCGTGTCCAATGAACCCATGAGCGGCCCCCCGCTTGGCGCGGCTCCGCCCGTGCCGGCAGCCGTCGCGTCCGGGACGCGGTTCTTCCGCCAGATGTATGATGAGGCCCGCCGGCTCGACGGAACGCGGCCCGTGACGCTCGTCAGGGTGCAGGGCGGAACGATGGAGTGGCTCGGGATCTTCGATGTTGCTTGCGTGAACGCCTACTATGGCTGGTACACCGAGCCAGGCCAGCTCGATCTGGCGCAGCAGGCCTTGGCGCGGGATCTCGATGAGGTCCACAGGACCTGGGGCAAGCCCGTCATCGTCACGGAATTCGGTACCGACACCCTGCCCGGCACCCACAACCAGCCGCCCGAGATGTGGACCGAGGAGTATCAGGTCGAGTTCATCCGCCGCTATCTCGACGTTGCGGCCCGGCGGCCCTTCATGGTCGGCATGCACATCTGGAACTTCGCCGACTTCAAGACCGGTCAGGGCACGATGCGGGCGGGCGCGATGAACCACAAGGGCGTGTTCACCCGCGACCGCCGGCCGAAGATGGCCGCGCATTTCCTGCGCGAGCGCTGGGCCGGCAAGGACGGCCGGAAAGGGCTGTGAGGATGGCGGCAGACCGCCGGGGCTGGGCGAAGGCTTGGCGCGGCCAATGGGATCACTTAAAGGCCGCGAGCGCAGAAACAGCCGACCGCGCCATGAGCTCATCTCAGTTGGTAAGAACCGATGTTTGGCGGTCGGTCAGATCCGTTCTGGAACAGAGCCTGTTCCGGCTTTGTTGACGAGTGTGCGTGGGAGACCAACTCACGGGCTCTAATGCGGCGATCCCGCCGCTCTCCCGGCACGGCCCCGGAGCATGACCATGAAACCGCACACGATAGTCAGCGCCGTTGTTCTTTGTGCAGTCAGCAGCTTTGCATATGCGCAAGGCGCACCCGCAACGACTTCTCCCGCCCAGACGGCCCCTGCCCCAAGCTCCTCCGCTCAGCCATCGACGGCGACGCAGCCGGGCGCGGACTCGGGCATTCAGATGGGCGAGGCCGCGCCTCCCGTGATCGTTCGTTTCGTGACCATAAAGCCGGCCCATACCCTGTCCTCAAGGCTGGTCGGAACAGACGTCTACAACAACCAGAACGAAACCGTCGGTGAGATAGAGGATCTCGTCATCGAAAACGGAAAGACGATCACCGGTGTCGTTGTCAGCGCTGGCGGTTTTCTGGGGTTGGGCGAGCACTACGTCCTGATCGAACCGTCGAGCATCGTGCTCAGCCAGAAGGACGGCTCGATGAAGGCGTTCATCAACACGACGAAAGAGACACTCAAGGGGGCGCCACCCTTCAGCTATACGAAAAAGAAATCATAAAGCTGGACGGTCCAAGGCGGCAGGCAATGGGCTACCACATTGCCACCAAGTTGCCCTTCTTGGATTTGATCATCGGCTGGTACCTCTACCTGATCGTCGGTGGATCAACGATCTCTCCTTCACCGTGAAACAAGGAGTCCTGCTTGAGGGAGCAGGGCTTCGGTTCGGAATGGGTTGCAGGCTGCACATGCAGCCTGCAACCGCGTTGGGGAGCGACCGTTAGGCGGCAGGAACCTGAACCGCGACGAAGCGGGTGTTCCCCTTGCTCTCGACGAGGAACAGCACGCTCTTCCTGCCGTCCTTGTGGCTGGACTCAAGCGCAGCCTTTACATCGGCAGGCGTCCGGACCGATTGGCCCGCGACCTCCTTGATCACGTCACCGATGCTGACGCCCTTCTGGGCTGCCGGGCTGTCCGGCTCCACGCCGACGACGGCAACACCCGCCTTGCCACCACCTGCCGGGGCGAGGTTCAGCCCGAGCGTACCCGTCTCGGTGCCTTGCTTCGGGTCCGTCGCAGCCGCGGCGGTGCCCGACATCCTGGCGATCGTCACCGGGACTTCCTGCCTCTTGCCGTCACGCCAGACTTGCAGGTTGGCGGTCGACCCGGCGCCCAGCGAGGCGACCATCCGTGACAGGTCGCGCGCATCCTTCATCGGCTTGCCGTTCACCGAGATGATGACGTCGCCCGTCCTGATGCCGGCCTTGGCTGCGGGGCCGCCCTCCTCGACCCGGGCCACGATGGCGCCCTCGCTCCTGTCGAGTCCGACGCTGGCGGCGATGTCCTTGGTCACGGGCTGGATCTGGACACCTACGAAGCCTCGCTCCACGGTGCCCTTCTCCCGGAGCTGGTCCACCACGTTGCGCACGGTCTCGGAGGGGATCGCGAAGGCGATGCCGACGTTGCCGCCGGACGGCGAGGCGATCGCGATGTTCACGCCCACGACCTGGCCCTTCTGGTTGAAGGTGGGCCCGCCGGAGTTGCCGCGGTTCACCGGCGCGTCGATCTGGAGGAAGTCGTCATAAGGGCCGGCGCCGATGTCGCGCGCGCTGGCCGAGACGATGCCCGCCGTCACGGTGCCGCCGAGGCCGAACGGGTTGCCAACGGCAAGGACCCAGTCGCCGACGCGCGGGGCTTCCGGCGCGAACTCGACGTACTTGAACGGTCCACCTTGCTCGACCTTGAGCAGGGCGAGATCGGTCTTCGGATCGGTGCCGACGATCTTGGCCGGGAAGGTGCGGCCGTCATCCATGAGCACATCGACCTCGGAGCTCTTGTCGATCACGTGGTTGTTGGTCACGAGGTAGCCATCGGCCGAGATGAAGAAGCCGGATCCCTGTGAGGTGCCCTGCTGCGGGCTCGGCCGTCCGAAGCGACGCTCTTCACCATTCTGGCCTCCCTCGCCGCGGAAGCGCTTGAAGAACTCCTGGAGGCGATGATCGTCGGGGAGATCGAAGCCCGGCAGATTGAAATCGGGGAGGTTGAAGTTGGGACCGGCCTGCCGATCGCTGCTGGCCTGCGCCTCCTTGGCCTCGCTGCCCTTGGCACGCACGGACACGACGGCGGGCTTCACCCGCTCGACGACGTCGGCGAAGGAAGGGACGGTCGAGGCTGCGGCAACGGCCGTTTGCGGCGCCTGCGCCAAGGCCGGCGGAACGGTGGCTCCGACCGTCCCGGCGACGGTCGCCAGCGCCAGCGCACCCAGGAGGGCGGCTCGGGTCGTGCGGAGGCGGCCGCCGCGCGGCGCCTCATGCGAGGTGGGATCGTGGTGAGTCATTGCTGTATTCTCCATCAGCCCATCGGGCATCTGCCATGCGGAAGAGATGGGGTGTGATGCGTGGAGGCGGCCTTACGGGGATGTGAAGTCTTCGTAACTTTCGGCTGCATCGGATGCCTTGCAGGGCGAGGATGCGTACGCTGCCGGGACAAGGGGTCGCACGCCATCGCCTGCAATGTCGCAGGCCTTCCGCACGCCTGCCTGCTGCATCGGCATCATCGTCGAGGCCGGCCTCAAGGGCGATGGTTGACCGCGGCCCGCGCCCGCTCGATCCGCTCCAGGATGGCCGCCTCATCGCTCGGCGCGAAGCCTGCCCCGCGGGCGGTCTCCTCCACCTTCCCGAGTTGCCGCAACACCGCCTCGCGGTGCGGTGCGGTCCAGACGACCGGCGCGAGTTGTCCCAGGACATCGGCGATGCCGATCAGCACGGCAGGAATACCGCGTCCGGCCTGCCGGATCGCATCGAAGGCTGCGTCCGTCAGTCCATTGATGTCGGACCGATTGGCGACGACCCGCACCACGCCGGTCCCGTCACGGAGTTCCGCCGGCTGACCCGAGCGCCGGAAGACCTCCTCCAGGGCCCCGCCCAGATGACCGATGACCGCAATGGCGGTGAAGGGGTCGTTGATCCCCGTCGAGAGCGCGCGCAGCCCGATCTCGACGAGCTGGCGGATATGGTATTCGAGATCCTGCGCCGGGCTGCGCTCCGTCCCGATGACGAAGGCGGCGCGAACCGCATCGACCTCGGCCTCATCGAGGGGCGGGCCCGCCTGGACGACGACATGCTCGCCGTTCCTCATGACGAAGTGCCCGGCCCTCACATTCACCTGGAACACCGCACGGTTCCGGCAGGCGACGGAGACGAGCTCTTCGTAGTCGATCGTCTGGACATAGCCGCTCTTCCCGACGGCGATCATGCGTCGGTCGGACTCCAAATCCCCTGCGCCCTCGGGCAGCATCTCGTGGATGTTCTTGCGCAGACCCCCGGAGACCTGCTCGACGATGTTGTCGGCGATGATCCAGCGGGCGACCTTGTCGACGTAGAACATCAGGGCGAACAGGCAGAGGACGGTGAGGACCCCGCCGACCGTCACCGCAAGCCGCGGCACCCCCGTGCTGCCGCGAGCCTCGTCCAGGCTGCCGAGCACCACGAGAAGGTAGAGGATCGTGCCGATGAACAGCCCGAGCGCCACCTGAAGCAGCCGGTCGGCCAGCAAGGTCGTGACCAGCCGCGGCCCAAGTTGGTTGGCGGCGAGCGGCAGGATGATGAAGGTCATCGACACGACGAGCGACGTCATCGTCATGTGCCCGGTCAGCAGGCTCGAGAGAAGGCCCCGGGCGGTGGCGGCGTCGCCGCCGAAGAGCCAGCGGAACTCGCGGTCGGCAAACGTCGAAGCGAGAAGCGGTGCGGCGGCGACGAGGCCATAGGCGAGGAGCAGCGCCAGGACGCCCATGACCATCGGGACGACCCAAAGCTTCTGCCGCAGGAGGATGAGGAAATTCAGGATGCGGTTCATGGGACACGGAGCCAAGGGGCGATGAAGGCCTGTTCTTCCCGGAGCAGTCGCGCCGGCAGATGAGGAACCTTCAGCCGGCCGGGCTCACGCTCAGCGTCCAGAGATCCGTGCTCCACGACTGGCCTCGAACAGGAACCAGATGCGTTCCTCGGCCTGGTCGATGAACTCCTCGAGCAGGCTCTCGGTCGCGACGTCGTCATGATCGTCGCACAGGTCGTGCGTCTGCCGCATGAAGGCGGCCAGTTGCCTGTTGTCGTCCAGCAGCTCGGCGAGCATGTCGGTCGGCTCGACATAACTGGCGTCATTGTCGGCAAGCCGTTGCAGGCGTCCGATGTGGCCGATCGAGCGCAGGGTGGTTCCACCGACCTTGCGGGCCCGCTCCGCAAGTGGGTCGGTCATGGCGAAGACCTCGGCGGCCTGTTCGTCAAACATCCGGTGATAGTCACGGAAGTGCGGCCCGCTGACGTGCCAGTGGAAGTTCTTCGTCTTGAGGTAAAGCGCAAGGCTGTCGGCGAGAAGCGTGGTCAGCGCCGCCGCGATTTCCTCGGTGGCTTGCGGCGACAGAAAGGTCGGGGTTTCGAGCTGGGGCAAGGGGCGGCTCTTGCGCTCCGCCACGATGTTGGCCGCGCCTTTTGTCCTAGCGGCGTCCTTTGTCCTCGTGGACTTTGCCTTGGTGGATTTGCGTGAGGAGGGAGCCTTGGCCATGCGCGATCTCCGCTGTTGGATCGACACCTTGCGATCTGGTTCTGAAGGCGAAGGGAATTCCAGGCATCGCAGGCTGAACCCATGTGATCCTGACATGTTCCAAGCACCCCGGATGCCACCCGACGTGCGCTGGCGCGTTGACCCTGACACGACAATGTTCACGAGGAGAACGCTCATGACTGGATCCGGAGCCTCCCCGGCCGGCGGTCCCGTCAACCAATCCACCCAAGCCCGTGGCCCTACCCCCGGCGTCACGTCGGCCGGGGCTCCCATGCGGATCGGCACGGTGGCCCTGACGGTGCGCGATCTCGACGCGGTCAGCCGCTTCTACCAGCAGGTGATCGGCCTCACCCCAGTGGAGAGTCGTCCCGGCCTTGCCCGCTTGGGCGTGGGCGAAACGGTGCTGCTGGAGCTGCGCCATGACCCGGCCGCTCCGGTCGCCAGCCCCCGGGCCGCACGCCTCTTCCACACGGCCTTTCTCGTGCCGAGCCGGACGGGCCTGGCGCAGTGGCTGCTCCACGCGGCCGAACTGGGTGTTCCCCTCCAGGGTGCGTCGGACCACCTCGTCAGTGAGGCGATCTATCTTGCCGACCCGGAGGGCAACGGCATCGAGGTCTATTGGGATCGGCCGAGCGAGACATGGACCTGGCGCGACGGCATGGTCGAAATGGCCACCCTGGCGCTCGACCTCGATGGCCTCGCGGCGACCGCCAGGACCCGCGACTGGTCGGGACTGCCTTCCGGCTCCTGCATCGGCCATGTCCATCTCCAGGTCGGGGCGCTGGAGCCGGCCGAGGGCTTCTACGCCGGCCTGCTCGGGCTTGAGGTGGTGTGCCGCTACCCCGGCGCGACCTTCCTCGGGTCGGGCGGCTATCACCACCACATCGGGACCAACATCTGGAACAGCAGCGGCGCACCGGTGCGCACGGGGCCGACAACCGGACTGGCGGATGTCGAGATCGTCACCGATGCGGGCACGCTCGACACCGTGCGTTCCCGCCTGTCGCCGGAGCAGTCCACCGAGCTCGGCCAGACCAGGCTGCCGCTGCGCGACCCGTGGGGCACGTCCGTCACGCTCGTGGCCGGCTGAACGGCGGACGCCTGCCAAGTGGGTCCAACCCACAAAGGGGCAACCTCCTCATCGAAAAGGGTTGCTATGGGGGCTCAACCAAGTCGGTTCCGTTCCGGATCCGTCGAACCAAGGAGCGTCCCATGACCACGTTCAAGGTCGGCTATCTCATTGGCAGCCTTGCCAAGGACTCGATCAACCGCAAGCTGGCCGCGGCGCTGGTCCGTGTGGCCCCGGAGCACCTCACGTTCACCGAGATCCCGATCAGGGACCTGCCGCTCTACAGCTACGACTACGATGCCGATTACCCGCCGATGGCGAAAGCATTCAAGGACGCCATCGCATCGGTGGATGCGGTGCTGTTCGTGACGCCCGAATACAATCGTTCGATCCCGGGTGCGCTGAAGAACGCCATCGACTGGGCCAGCCGCCCCTACGGCCAGAACTCGTTCACGCGCAAGCCTTCGGCGGTGATCGGCACCTCGCCGGGCGCCATCGGCACGGCAGTCGGGCAGCAGCACCTGCGCAGCGTGCTCGGCTTTTGCAACTCGCCGCAGATGAACGCACCGGAAGCCTACATCCAGTTCACGCCCGGGCTGATCACCGATGACGGCGAGGTGACGAATGAATCCACGGCCGAGTTCCTCACGAACTACATGACGGAGTTCCACCAGTTCATCGTGCGGGTCTACACCGCCCTGCCGCGGGACGCCTGAGGTTCCGCCCCTGAGGCCTCAAGAAGGACAACGGTTGCAAAGGGCGCGATCACCCCTGCGCGCCCTGATCGTCGTCACCGTCGGGTCCTGCTCCCGGATCGCGGTCCACCAGCCAGGCCCGCGCGTCGGCGACGGCCTTCCGCGTTGCCTCCAGCCGAACGGATGTGGCCTCGTAAACCTGCACGGGCCCGCTGAGGTGGAGCTTGCCCGCGCGGACGAGCTGGTCATGCACATCCTCGTTGATGCCGCTGAGGTACAGCCGCCCGTTCACCTCCATCAGCTTGTCGGCATAATTGGCCAGCACCTCCATCAGGGTCGCGCCGGCGGTGCTGAGGCTGCGCAATCGCAACACCACCACCGGGCTTTGCGCGTCCTGCGGGCGTGGCAGCAGCCGTTCCAGCGTCCTGGCGCCGGCGTAGAACAGGTGTCCGTAGACATCGATCACCGTCACTTCATGGGATGGCAGCCGCGTGGGAGCATCGTGCTCCTCGATCTCGCCGTCGGACCGCTTCACCAGCCGGACCAGAGAGACGTCGGTCGAGGACCGGCTCACGTAAAGCAGCGCTGACAGCAGCACCCCGATCCCGACCGCGGCCTGCACGGACAGAAACAAGGCAGCCAGGAAGGTGGCGCCCCCGGCGAGCCGGGACGGCCAGCCGGCGCTCCAGACAGCGCGGATTTCGCTCGGCTTGAGGCTGCTGGTGCCGGCGAGGACCAGCAGCGCGCCGAGCGCGGGCATCGCGATGGCGGACACCAAGCCGGGGACGAGCATGACGATCAGCGCCATGCACACGCCGGCGAGGACTACCGCCCAGCGCGACTGGGCTCCGTAGATCACGTTGAGCGCGGTCGCGCTGAGCGAGCCACCGACCGGCAGGCCGTTGAAAAATCCCGTCGCGGCATTGGCCACGCCCTGGGCGACGAAGTCGCGCGAGGTGCTGCGGCGCGCTCCATCCGGATTGGGTACGCTCTGGCTCACCCCCGCCCCCTGGACGAGGATGACCACGGCCACCGCGAGTGCCCCTGTGGTCACATCGAACGTGATGCTGGACAGCGCAGGCAGCACCGGCATCGGGATGCCGCTCGGGATCTCGCCGATGTCCCTCACGACCTCGACGTCACCGAGGTCGAACAGGGCCACGATCACGGACGGGACCGCAATGGCCACCAGTCTGCCGAGGTTGCTCAAGGGCGTGCGCGGCAGCACCACGGCCAGCACCAGAGTGAGCACCGCCAGGGCCAGCGACACCAGGTTGATCTCCGCAACGTGGAGCAGCAGGTTGACCGTCTGCGTGATCCGGTTGCTGCCGGCCGCCTCATAGCCGGTGACCACAGGAAGCTGGTTGAGGATCAGCAGCACCGAGACGCCGCTCAGGAAACCCATGGTGACCGAATAGGACACGAAGCGGATCAGCTTCCCGAACTTCAGGAGCCCGAACACGATCTGGAAGACCCCGACCAGGATCACCATGACGGCAAGCGCGGCGGCACGCGCCTCGCCCTCCAGCCCGCCGAGGGCCTCGCTCGCTGATAGCGAGGCCGCGGCGGTGGTGGTGATCATCATGAGCTGGGTGCTGGAGAACAGCCCTCCCGCCGCCGCGCCCGCCATGGTGGCGTACAGGCCGTAGATGGGATTGACGCCCACCAGCACGCCATTCGCCATCCCGTCAGGCACGTTGCTGATCGCGCTGCTCAACCCGGCGAGCCCATCCCGGCGCAGGGATGCCCAGCCCGGCAGCTTCGGCCAGCGGTGGTTGGCCACTGCGTCCCGCAATTCGCCCAGCCCCGGCTGGTTGACCTCGGCTCCTTGCTCGGGCGGGTCATCGGTCTCGACGGATGCTCCCGCCATTCCCTAGGGCTCTCCTGGCACTACCGAATGATGGCCGCTCGCCCGTCTCCTGAAGGCGGCAGGCTATTCGAGCTTGATGCGGATGCTTTTGACGCCGTCCTCAACCGAGACGTCCAGGATCTTGGGCTCGGTCTTGAACGGGACGATGCTGATCTTTCCGTTGCGCTCCATGTACGCACGCTTGATCCTGGACGGATCGGGATCACCGACCTGAAGCCGGAGGGACTGCTTCAGGTCGTTGGCCGACAGCTTGGCCTCCCGCAGCCCGCCCTCCTGGATCTCGCCGTCCTTGATCAGCAGACGGGGCTCTCCCTTGACGAGGGTTCCGAACGAGGTGTGGGCCGCCAGGGTCGCGAAGAGCCAATGCAGGGCGAGCAGCGCGGCGCTCGCCATGATCGTGGGCAGGAAGGGGGCCGAGCCATTGATCGCCCGGCTCATGATGGAGCCGAGCATGATCGCGACGATGACGTCGAAGGCGCTGGCCTTGCTCAGGAAGCGCTTGCTTGCCAGCCGCACCAGAACCAGCATGACGGCGTAGATGGCAATGGCGCGGAGCGCCATCTGCACGGAGCTGACGTCCCCAATGTCGAGACCCAGTCCGAGAAGGAGCTGAGCCTCATTCACGATGGACTGCATCATGTTGGCCCTGCCTTCTCCGCGGCCTCGCGATGCACGACCTCGCGAGTGCCGAACATGTCGAGGTCGAACGGGCAGCGGTCGTCGCCGATCTCGTGCCGCACCAGCGCGTGCAATTTGCCGAGCATGCGCTGCACGAGCTCCGGGTCATGGCGCGGATGGTCGGGATGGGCGAGGTTCTCCAGTTCGCCGGGATCGCTCTCCAGGTCGTAGAGGGCGACATCGGCGGAGGCATGGAGTTCATCGAGCGTCGCGGGGTTGGCGTATTCCTGCGGGCTGAACCAGCGCACGAGCTTGTGGCGGCCATCGGACACGGCGCGGAAATAGGCCCGCCGGGTGAAGTCCGGGGCCCCATGCAGCCGCCCCGCCTCCCGCATGAGCGCCGCGCTGTCGTGCTGCCCGTCCTGCTCGTTCGAGGGCTCGCTTCCCAGGCTGGTCAGCATCTTCAGCGCCCCCGAGACCGACCACTGGGTGTCGAGGGCGTTCAGCGCGTCCCAGCAGACCATGGCACCGTCGCCCGGTGCCCGGGCGCTGCCGCGCGGACCGTCCTGCCCGGGATCGAGCATCACGGCCTTGAGGCTGCGGCCCTTGAGGTGCGGGTAGCGGCTTTGGATCTCCTCGTCGCTGAGGCCGGCGAAGGCCAGCAGCGTCGGGGCGAGGTCGAGGTGCGAGCCGACCGCCGCCGTGCGCCGCCCCTGCGGCCCGCCGGGCGCGCAGACCGTCAGGTTGACGATGGCCGCCTCCTCGAAGGGGATGTTGGCCTTCTGCGTGAGGCGGTGCGCGCCGTTCATCTCGCCGTGGTCGCCGGTGAAGATCACCACGGTGTTCCGCCACAGGTCCAGCCTATCGAGGGCTGCGACCACCTGGTTGAACTGCGCGTCCACCAGGCGCATGCAGTTGACGAGGTAGTTGCGGTGCTTGCGCCAGAGGTCCCGGCGCTCGTCCGGGATGTGGCCGTAGTTGAGGTCGACGTATTCCTTGTAGTACCGCACGCCCGGCGGCTGGAGGGCGTAGTCGTCCTCGAAGTTGTCCGGCAGGGCGACATCCCACTCCTGCTCGAACCAGCCGAGCTGCTGCACCGTGGTCTGGACCCCCGCCGCCAGCCCTTCGGGACCCGGCTGCTGGCAGGGGTCAGTTTGCAGGAACATCACGTCATGGGGGTTGATCAGGCTGCACACCAGCAGCCAGGGCCGGTCGACCTGGGAGGCCCTATGTTCCAGCCAGTCCACGGTCTCGAACGCAATGGTGCCGTCCAGTTGCTCGCCCTCCAGCGGGGCGCCGAACGTGTCCCCCCATTGCTGGTAGTCGGAGAAGCCGTAACGCTCCAGCCCGTCCTCGCGGTGGGGCACCTCGGACAGGTGCCACTTGCCCTTGAAGGCGGTGTGGTAGCCCTGGTCGCGCAGCATGTGCCCGATGGTGGGGATCGCGTGCGTGAGCTCGCCGGTCCAGGCGAAGTTGGTGTTGTCCCACAGGCCGGTGTGGATGGCGTGAACTCCGGTCCACATGGTGGCGCGCGAGGGCGTGCACATCGGCACGGTGCAGTACTGCCGGTCGAAGCTCACGCCCTGCGCCTCCAGGCGCCGCATCGCCGGCAACGGCACCGAGTCCGGCACCTGCATGTGGGTCTGCCACTGGTCCATGCACAGGACCAGGATGTTCGGCCGCGCAGGCTTCGGGCTGTCCGCGGAGGCGGTGGTCTGGGTCGTGTCCTGGGTCGTCATCATGCTGCTCCTCGCTGCGCCTCACGCGGGCGGCGATTTCTCCCGCAGGGCCGCGCTCCCGCGCTCTCCTTCCGCCTGCCCCTGCTGACGCCTGCCCAGCGCCCATGCGCCAGGGAACAGGGCGGCCAGGGATACAATCGACGTGACCACCACCATGACGAGGACGTCCGGATCGTCGAAGCTCTGCGTCGCGACCACCGTGGCCGCCGCCACGTTGCGCTGGGCCGTGGCGAGCGCGATCACCTCGCGCTCGCGGGGATCGACCCCGCCCAGCAGGTAGCCCAAGGCGAAGGCGCCGCCGATCACCAGAACCGCCGCCGCGATGGCACCCGTGCCGAAGACGCCCAGGATCGCCCGGAAGTTGGCGAGGAAGGTCAGCGCCACCAATGCCACCAGCGCGATGCTCGACACCCTGTTCGAGATCGGCCGCAGGCGGTCGGCCAATCGCTCGAGGCGGGCATCGATGAACAAGCCGGCTCCGAGCGGCAGGAGCATGGTCAGGATGAGCGGCATGGCAATGGACGCTGCGCTCACCGTGGCCTCCGGGGCCACGAACGGGACCACGATGGGCATGTAGATGATCGTGCCCACCAGCAGCAGCACCAGCACCCCTGCCCCGAACGCGGTGTCGCCCTTGGCGAGCTGCGTCAGCTTGATCAGGAACGGGGCACCGGCCGCCGTGGCCACCAGCATCAAGCCGACCTGTACCGACTGGTCGAGCGGCAGAAGCCGCGCCACGGCATAGGCCAGCAGCGGAACCAGGACGAAGTTCGCGGCATGCGTCAGGAGGACGCCACGCAAGTCGCGCAGCGGGTCCATGATCTCCCGAAGGGTGTAGCTGAGGCCGACGGCGAGCATGCTGGTGACGCTGAAGACCAGCACCGCGACGTCCAGGAGGCTCGGGAGCAGCTCGGCCATGGCGCCAGCCTCTTACGGGGCCGCGACCCGGCGCGCCCGGCAATGGCGTATGAACAACGTTTGCCTCATGACGGTTCCGTATCACGAAGCCCCCGAAACCAGCACTGCCGCGACTGATCCGTCAATTCCGAACCAGGCAGCGGAAGCCGATGTGACAGGCCGAAGTCTCAACCGTTTGGGGTTGCCGCGCCGCCGGCCGGTAGCGGAGGCAGTAATTGGGCGCGCACAGGTGCGAGCCGCCCTTGAGCACCTTGCTTGGGATGTTGGCGGCGGGCTGGCCCACGACATGGCCCGACTCCGGCGACAGGACGCGCGGATTGCGCGGGATGCAGCACGCCTTGGCAGCCGCTTCGGGGTGTCGTGTGAAATAGTCGGCCGTCCACTCCCACACGTTGCCCGCCATGTCGTACAGCCCATAACCATTGGCCGGGAACGCGCCGACCGGAGAGGCACCCTCGTAGCCGTCGGTCGCGAGGTTCTGCCACGGGAACTCGCCCTGCCAGGTATTGGCGAGCATGCGCCCGTCCGGCGCAAACTCGTCACCCCACACGTAAGTGGCACCCTCCAACCCGCCGCGGGCGGCGAACTCCCACTCCGCCTCGGTCGGGAGCGTCCTCCCTGCCCAGGCGGCATAGGCCTCGGCATCCTCATGGGCAACGTGCACCACGGGATGGCGGTCACGGCCGGCGAGTGTGCTCCCCGGCTCTTCCGGATGTCTCCAGCACGCACCCGGCACATAGGCCCACCAGGACCGGGGGTCGTCGAGGTCGACGCGGTGCGGCGGGCGTCGGAACACGAGCGAACCCGGGACCAGCAGCGCCGGGTCGACACCGGGGTAGTCCCCGGGATCCGGCGCCCGCTCGGCCAGGGGGACGTAGCCGGTGGCATCGATGAAGCGGGCGAACTCGGCATTGGTCACCGGATGCTCGTCCATCCAGAAGCCGTCGACCGTGACGCGGTGGGCCGGCCGCTCCTCGGGATAGAAGGCGTCGGAGCCCATCAGGAACGTGCCGCCCGGCACCCGGACCATGCCTTCCCGGATCCGGACCACCGTCATCTCAGGCCGCGCAGCGGCTTGGCAGCGCCGTCGACCCGACCGCCTTGCGGGAAGGGGTGATCCATGGGCGTGATGAGCCGGGCGGCCAGCCCGAGGCAGGCGCCGAAGTAGACGAGGCCCATGGGCACCCACATGAGGAGACCTGCGAGTTGCTGATCGTCGAGGGCGGTCAGCCCCCAAGGTGCCGTGAGTCCCTCATACCAGCCATAAAGCGGACGACGCGCCATCGTGATGAGCCCGCCCAGCAGCCCGCCATGCATCAGCGTCGCGAAGGCCGCCGCCAGGGCCAGGCCGATGCGTTCCCCCGAGCGCGCCTCCAAGACCACCCGCCAGAACAGGAGCGCCGTGCCGAAGAAGGTGGCGTGCTCCAGCGTGTGCAGCCATTCCCGCTCCACCGCCGCCTCGAACAGCGCCGGCGCATGCCAGATCCACAGCGCCAGCCCGTGCAGCGTCGCCGCCGGGAACGGGCGCGACAGCCAGAGTCCTGCCTTGGCGAGGGGCCGCCACGTGAGGGCCGCGATGCTGCCCCTGCTCCAGCCCGGCGGAAGCGCCCAGGCGAACGCGACGCCCGGCTTGCCGAGGAGAAGCAGCACGGGTGCGATGGTCACCAGCAGTCCGTGCTGCGCCATGTGCGCGGACAGCAGGGTGCCGCCGAGCCGATCGAGCGGCGAGACGAGCGCAATGACGAGAACGGCCAGGCCGAGCACGAACGCGGCCATGTGCGCGCGCCCGATGCCACGCCAAAGGCCGGCCCGCGCCCAGAGCCGCCGCGTGCCGCGCCGATACCCCCAGGCTGCGGCCAGCAGAAGGCCGAGCACCCACGGATCGAAGCTCCACGCGCGCAAGAAGGCATCGGGCGGCACCGGATCGGGGCCGTGCGCCAGGACGGGCAATGCCCCCGCCACCAGGGCGAGAAGGAGCACGGTCACGCGCATACGGGCACCAGCAGGATGGGGAAGAGTTGCCACACGATGCCGACGGTGGCGATCCCGCTGTTGCCGATGGTGAGCACCATCCGGAAGCGCTGGTCCGGGAGATCGCGGTATTGCCGATGGCGCCAGACGGCATGACCGACGACAACGGCGGTTGCCACGACGGTCAACGCCACGAGCACGGCCAGGAAGGTCGTGCGGGTGCCCTCTCCCGCCGCCCCGAGCCCCAGCACGCAGGCGACCGCCGCTCCGACGTAGACTGCCAGGAAGTGCACCGCCCAGACGAAGTGCCCGAAGGCCGGGTCGAGCAGCCGGCGCAGCGTCCCCGTCCTGGAATGCGGTTCGACCTCATCATCAAGCTCACCATCATCAAGCTCAAGAGATGACATGGGGGAACCCCGCGATCATCAGGAGGACGAGCACCGTCACCGGCGCGGTGAAGCGCCACCACAGCAGGCAGATCCGCAGCGTCAGGCAGCGCCAGGAGTTGATCATGCCGAGGTGAAGGCGCACGGTGCACCAGAGCGCCATGCCCGCGCCCATGACGAGGTGCAGGCCCATGGTGCCGACCAGCGTCCACACCGCCGCGCCGTAGCTGTGACGCGTCGGGTCGATGCCGAGTCCCCGCAGCCAGAACCATCCCGCCACCGCGGCGCCGATGGCCAGCACCGCGCTCGCGCCCAGGCAGAGGGTCGTATCGCGCCGCCGCTCGCGCTGGTTCATCCGGTCGGCGGTCTCGAACAGGATGAACGCGGCGATGACGGCGGCCGAGAGCAGGACGGGAGCAAGGAATCCTGGGATCTGCGAGCCGTCGGGAGGCCAGGACCCCGGCCGGGCGGTCCAGAGGAAGAGATAGGCGAAGGCGAACGAGGCGACGACCGCCGCATCCGAGATCAGGAGCACCACCATCCCCCACCAGCCGACGCTCCGGCTGCCGTTGGTGTAGAGAGGCAGGGCCACGCCCCGGCCGGCATCCGCCAGGCCGCGCGGCGCCAACCTGTCCATCGACCAGAGCCAGTAGAGATAGGCCCCGGCGGCGACGGCGCCCGCTGCCAAGGCGATGGCCGTGATCTTGAGCGTTCCGGCCGCAAGGGCGATGGCGGTCGCGGCCGCGGCCAGGAAGGCGGTCCAGCCGGGTCCCGGCAGGCGGATGATCTGCTCCGGCTCGCCGGTGATCGGCCCGGTGACCAGCGCCTCGCGCTCCCGTGTCGGGGCATCGGGGAGGAAACCGCGGCCTCCGATCTCATCCTCCTTCAGCCCCTCCTGCTCCCAGACGGGATAGCGCGAGCGGATCGGCATGATGCTGCGGAAGCCGTAATCCGCCCCGTGCGACAGCCATTCGAGCGAGGGCGCATCCCACGGGTTGTAGCCCGCCTCCGGCCCAGAGCGGCGGTGCCGGATGAAATCGATGAGAAACACCAGCACGCCCGCGGCAAAGACGAAGGAGAACACCGACGAGATCAGGTTGAGCCAGTTCCACCCGACGTCGTCGGGAAAGGTGTAGACGCGCCGCGGCATGCCGCGCAGGCCGGTGATGTGCATCGGGAAGAAGGCGGCGTTGAAGCCGACGAACATCAGCCAGAACGCCCATCGCCCAAGCCGCTCGGACAGCATCCTGCCGGTGACCAGGGGCGTCCAGTAGTAGAGCGCGGCGAAGACCGGGAATACCATGCCGCCGATGAGCACGTAGTGGAAATGCGCCACCACGAAGTAGGTGTCGTGCACCTGCCAGTCATACGGCACCGCCGCCACCATCACGCCGGTCAGGCCGCCGACCGTGAAGATGAACAGGAAGCCGAGGATGAACAGCAGCGGCACCCGCAGCACCGGCTTGCCGTCCCAGAGCGTCGCGATCCAGGCGAAGACCTGGATGCCCATCGGGATCGCGATGGCGGAGCTCGCGGCCGAGAAGAAGGCCAGCGACAGCACGGGAAGGCCCGTGGCGTACATGTGATGCACCCAGAGCCCGAAGCTCAGGAACCCGATCGAGATCGCGGCCAGCGCGAGCCAGGTGTAGCCCACCAGCTTGGCCCGGGCGAAGGTCGGCAGCATCATCGACACCATGCCGGCCGCCGGCAGGAAGATGATGTAGACCTCGGGGTGGCCGAAGAGCCAGAACAGGTGCTGCCACAGCAGCGGGTCGCCGCCTTTCGTGGCGTCGTAGAACGGCATGCCGAAGGCCCGTTCCAGTTCGAGCAGGATGTCGGCCGCGATCACCGCCGGCATGCCGATCATGATCATCCCGGCGGTGACCAGCATGTACCAGGCCAGGATCGGCATCCGGCCCAGGGTCATGCCGGGTGCGCGGGTCTTGAGGATGCCCACGACGAGCTCGACGGCCGCGGCCACGGCGGCGATCTCCACGAAGCCGAGTCCGAGCACCCAGACGTCCGTGTTGATCCCGGGTGAGTATTTCGGTCCGGTGAGCGGCGGATACATGAACCAGCCGCCGTCGGGGGCGATGTTGAAGAACAGGCTGGCGAAGACGAGCGTCCCACCGAGGGCGTAGCACCAGTAGCCGAGGGCGGAGAGCCGCGGGAACGGCATGTCGCGGGTGCCGAGCAGGGCCGGCAGCAGCAGGACCCCGAATGCTTCGACGATGGGCACAGCGAACAGGAACATCATCACGGTGCCGTGCATCGTGAAGAACTGGTTGTAGGTGCCGGCGTCCAGGAACGCGAGGCCGGGATAGGCGAGTTGGATGCGCATGAGCAGCGAGAGCACGCCCGCGCCGAGGAAGAACAGGAAGCCCGTCGCGATGTAGAGAACGCCGAGATGGGTGTTGTTGACCTCCGTGACGAAGGCGAACCGCTTCGGCAGCGCCCAGACGGCCTCCAAACGCTCGAGGCCGTCCCGTCCGCTCGACTGCGGGAAGAGCACGGGCGCGACGCGTGGCGCAAGCTCACCCGTTGGCTGCGGTCCGGGAGAATCCAGCGTGAGCGTCATTTGAGCGACTCCAAGTAGGCGGCGAGCGCCCGCAGTTGCGGCCCCTCGAGCTGGTCGTATGACGGCATTGCGTTGCCGGGCTTGAGGTGCTGGGCACTGGCGATCCAGCCGGCGATGTTGCCGACGCCGCCCGGCACGGTGCCCGCCCCGAGCGTCCGGCGGGATCCGACCTGCGTCAGGTCCGGCCCGAGCCGAGCCTCGGACAGTCCGCGCACGGCATGGCAGGCACCGCAGCCGAGGCTGACGAAGAGATCCCGGCCCTGACGCAACTCAGGAGTCTCAGGTTGCCCAGTGGGCTGCGATGCCCGAGCCAGCCAGGCGTCGAACTCCGGCCGCGGCACGGCGATGACATCGAAGGCCATGAGCGCGTGCTGGAGCCCGCAATACTCGGCGCACTGGCCGCGGTAGACACCGGGCCGGTCGGCCTGGAGCACCATGCGGTTGACCCGGCCCGGGATCATGTCGGTCTTGCCGGCAAGGCTCGGGACCCAGAAGCTGTGGATGACATCGGCGGCGTGCAGGAACAGCTCGACCGGCTCGCCGACCGGAACGTGCAGCTCGTTCGCCGCGGCCCCCCCTCGGGATCCGTCGGGTCGGCGGTACGCCACGTCCCACCAGTAGACATAGCCGATCACATCGATGGAGACCTGCTGCGGCGTGGTGGCCGCGCGGGTCTCGTGGCCGACGGTCATCACGTAGGGGACCAGCGCGGTCAGGGTCAGCAGGGGCAGCGCGACGCCGCCGCCCCAAAGGAAGAGGTTGCGGTTCACCGACCGCTCGCGCGGGCGCAGGAACGGCACGAGCATGAGCGCCGTCACCAGCAGCGTCACGAGCGTCGCCCCGACATACATGATGATCCCGAGCCGGTGCAGCGACGCCGCGGAGGGGCCTGCGGGGTCAAGGGCGGACTGTGGTCCGCCGCACGCGGTCAGCGACAGCGCCACCAGGATGAGGATCAGTCGCGGGTCACGACCCATCGGGCGCCTCCAGGGTGTAGAGATAGGCCGCGATGTCCCTCGCCTGCTCGGTCGTGAGCCCGACGTTCGGCATCCCGGTCTGGGGCGCGAGCGCCGGCGGGTCCTGGAGAAAGGCGACGAGCACGCCCGGCTTGTTCGGCAGGTGCCCGGCAATCAGGCTTCGTCCGGCCATACCGGCGAGCGGCGGACCGACATTGCCCTTCGGGAAGCGGACATCGGGGATGGCGTGGCAGGCGGCGCAGCCATAGGAGCCGCCTGCGACGAGCGCGAGCCCCCGGGTAGGATCGCCTTCGTCCACGTGCTTGGTGTTGAGAGGCTTGGGTGCAAGATCGCATCCGGCCATGGGCAGGAGCATTAGGGCGATGGCCATTCTTGCGAGGTTCAGGACATGGCTCATGGCGTCAGCCCCGCGAGGTAGGCGGACACCGCGCGGATGTCCTCGTCGGTCATCCGGCGCGCCACGCGGCCCATGAGGTCGTGGGGATCGTTGCGGCGCCTGCCTGCCTGCCAATCCCGCATCTGGCCCTCGTTGTAGGCGCTGGGCTGGACCACGGACGGATAGACCGGATTGAAGCCGCCGCCCGTCGGGCCGTGACAGTCGGCGCAGGCCTGCACGCCGCGCTCCGGCACGCCGCGGTCGTACACCGTCTTGCCTGCTTCAATGAGTGGCGTGTCCGTTGCGCTCAACTGGACGACAGGCGACTGGGGCGGCAGCCCGGCATAGTACAGGGCCAGGGAATGGTTGTCCGTCGCGCTGAGCTGCTGCGCGATGGGACTCATGGCCCCGTTCGGCCGCACTCCCGAGGCGTAGTCGGCCATCTGCTTGGCGAAGTAGGTTGGATCGAGGCCCGACAGCCGCGGGAAGCCGGAACCGGCATCACCCTGCCCCTGGAGACCGTGGCAGCCGAAGCAGGTGACCGCGGCCCCGCCCGGCCCGCCGCCGACCACGATGAGTTGGCCGTGCGCCGCCGTGGGTTCGCCCTGCCCCGACCATTCCATCCGCGAGCGCTGAATGTCCTCGGGCGTGAGCTTGGCCAGGGCGGGATCGCCGAACTGCCTGACGACGAAGTTCACGAGTTCGGCCAGTTCGCCGTCCGACAGGCCGCCGACCACCCCCTTCGTGCCGTCGAAGCTCTGCATGAAGACCGTGCCGCCCTTGACGTGGCGCTCCACGCCGTCCAGCAGCGCCGCCACCAGGTTGGTGCGGCGGCCGACGGCGGAGTTGTGGAACATCGACGGGAAGAGCCCGTTGGGCGATCCGGCACCGTCGGCGCCATGGCAACTGGCGCAGGCGATGTTGTACAGGGCTGGCCCTGATCGAGCCTGGCTGGGATCCCCCGGCACGCCGGGGCGCAGCAGCGCCGGGTCTGCCATCAGCTTCCCGCCCCGCTCGCTCGCTGGAACCTGATCGGCCGGATCGCGGTGGGCGGGCTGGCGCGCGAGCCAGTCGACCAGCGCGTAGAGATCAGCATCGGGCTTGTCCTGAAGCGCCTCGACGATGGGCGCCATGGGTCCGCCCGCCTGCCCCCGGCCCGGCGCATTGCCGTGGCGCAGGTAGCGGACGACGTCGTCGCGCGACCAGACCCCGATGCCGCTCACCCGGTCGGGCGTGATGTTCGGTCCGAGCCAGCGGCCCAACTGCACGCCCGACAGCAACGGCCCGTTGGCAGGGGTATGGCAGCCGATGCAGACATTGGCGGCCATGAACTCCTGATTGGGGGCTGGAGCATTGGGGGCTTGAGCTGCCGCCGGCCCGCTCCCGGCCAGACGTCCCACCGAACCGCTCAAGCCTGTGATGACGACCGTCAGAGTGGCGGCGAGTGTGGCCAGGACGGTGGGGCGGGAACTGATCTTGCGGCAGGCTGTCATCCCGGCTCTCCATCAAGCCTGGCGTGTCATCGGCTATGTCTTCGCGATCTGGTCGGCCGTGCGGAACGCCAGCGCCAGGGCCGTCAGGGTCGGGTTGACCGTGGCGCCGGTCGGCATGATCCCCGTCCCGGCGATGAACAGGTTCTCGTGATCGTGCGCGCGGCCGAAGCCGTCCACGACCGAGTCCTTCGGGTCGTCGCCCATGCTCACCGTGCCCATGATGTGCTGGTTGTTGGCGTACTCGCGCTCGGGCGTGAAGCGCAGGTTGGTGCCGCCCATGAGCTCCGCAATGCGGGTGTATTCCCGCTTCGCGACCTCCATGCACCTGTGGAGGTAGTCGCCGAGGGCAAAGTGCACCTGCGGCTTGGGCAGGCCGAGCTCGTCCTTCTGGTCGCTCAGCACCACCCGGTTGTCGGGGTGCGGCAGGACCTCGGGTACGTTCTTGACGTTGCACTGGTGCGCCGCGCGGTAGCGCAACTGCTTCTCGAACTCGGGCCCGTAGACGCCGGCGGTGATCAGGTCCTCGGCGGCCGAGCGCACCTGCGAGATGTTGGTGAAGTCGAGGCGGAACGCGGCGTATTCGGAGCGGAACGGCCCGTCCCGGAAGGTGTTGATCGACGCCGGGCTCTGTGGGCCGCGTCCCAGCCACAGCTCGTCCTCCGCGTCGAAGGTCAGCGAGCTGCTCGGATGGTCCATGAGGTTGCGGCCGACCATACCCGAGCCGTTGGCGATGCCGGTGGGGTACTTGTCGCTCACCGACATCAGCAGCAGCTTCGGGCTTTCGATGCCGTTAGCGGCGAGGACGAAGCTCTTGCCGGTCACGCGGTGTGAGGTCCGGTCCGGATCGAAGTAATGCACCGCGGCGATCCGCCCGGCGGGATCGTGCTCGATGCGGTAGACCACGGCGTTGGCCAGGAGCCTCGCGCCGGCCGCCTCCGCTGACGCAGCGGCAAGGCCACCATGGTACTGCGCGTCCACCGGACAGATCGGCTGGCAGTTGTTGGCGCCGCAGCACGGGGGCCGTCCGTCATAGGCCCGGCTGTTGCGCGCGGTCGTGTTGGCCACCACCGGATAGCCGCCCGGCTCCAGCCGCTCGCGGAACCGACGCATGGCCCACGGCTCGGCCACCGGCTCCATCGGGAACGGCTTCGTGCGCGGCGAGCCGGTGTTCGGCGCTCCCGACACGCCGGTCCGTTCTTCGCCCTCCTGGTAGTACGGGTCGAGTTCGTCGTAGGTCACGGGCCAGTCCTTGCCGACCCCGTACAGCGTCTTGATCCGGAAGTCGTTCGGCAGCAGGCGCCACATGTGCGCCGCCCAGTGCCAGGTCGTGCCACCGACGACGCGGATGTACTCGGCCGGATAGGGGGTCGGCCCGGCCTGCACCAGATAGCCGTTGCCTTTCTCGTTCGATCCCTGCCGGGCGACATTGGGCTTGTCCTGGTCCGTGGCGGAGCCCCAGTCCGCCTCGTAGGTCGGGTGCGGCGCCCACCGGGACGGTGGATAGGGCGCCATCCAGTCGCCCTTGCGCGGGGCGTTGCGGTAGTAGAGGACGAGCTGGTTGCGGGTGACGCGCGGCCCCGCCTCGAGGATCAGGACCGACGCCCCTGTCCTGGCGAGACGCTCCGCCACCAGGGATCCGCAGATCCCGGAGCCGATCACGACGATGTCGGCCGAAAGCTCGTGGGACATCCGGCCCTCCCTAGGCGGGTTGATCCATCCAACTGCCGTAGCTGCCGTAGCAGTAGCTCGGCGGGTTCAGCCGGTCGGCGACGGCCACGTGCATCAGGCTGGTCTCGAAGGTGACGCAACGGGCGCGCTCGGCCTCGCCGACGATGCCGGTGTACCAGGCCTTGACGATGTTGCGCGGCATGGCGGCCAGCGGAGACTGCTCCGCATCGAGCGTGGATTGCAGTTGGATCGGGTCGATCTTGCGCTGGTCCATGAAGGAGCGCAACGCCTGGACATCGGCCGCAAAGCCGGGCGCGTCGGCTATGAGGGCCTCATAGAGGCGCGAAGCCTGATCAGCGTCGAGGCTGGGCCGACCTGTGAGAATTTGTGCAACCGCCATGAACGCATCGCGTGCGCCGGCGTCGGCCGGCTGGGCGATGGCCGACGGAACATACGAGAAGAGGTATGTGGCTGTGAGGCCGATCAGAACCCCGCGTCTGTCAGGATCCGGCCCGTCGTGCCCGCCAAGGGAAGCGTTTGGCTCGTCCATGAACCCTCCTCAATCAATGCGGGGAGGATCTTGCAGGGAACGATCCGCCCGTTGACGCAGAACCAAGGAAAGACGCCAGCTACGCACGTTCATCGGGCATTGGGTCCGGAAGGACCACAGCAGGGACATTTCGCACGCTCAAGCGGCGGGCAACACGGGTGTCAGACAACCGGCCGGGAGGGGGTTTTGTTCCTGTCGCTGCGTCGGCGAAGCACGAACGGAAGATCGAGGGAGGCCGCATGTCCAGGCACTTTGCACGCCCGAGAAGCCCACGGGGCGCGTCACCGCAACATGGCTCACAGGCCCGGCTCCAGGCGGATCCCGCACCGATCCTCCGAACGGCGGCTCAAAGAGGAACTGAGCCTGACGGAGGAACCACGTCCCCGGAAGGGCGTTTTAGGGTTCCAAGCCGATGGCACCCGAGGCACCTGAGGAGAACCATGATGGTCATCAGGAAGCGCCGTTCCACCTCCGCACTATCCCTGTCCTTCGCAACCGTGGTCACCTTGGCGGCCCTTCCCCTGTCAGGGCCTGTGTTCGGACAGGGCACCGGGCAGCGAAGTCCGACGAGCAGCCAAGCAGCGCTCCCAGGCCCCTCGGGTGACCTGCTTGCAAAGCTCGAGGGCGTCTACAAGGACATTCACGCCAACCCTGAACTCTCCATGCAGGAGCGACGCACCGCCGGCATTGCCGCCAACTGGCTCCGCGAGCAGGGATACGAGGTCACGGAGGGCTTGGGCGGCACCGGCGTCGTCGGGCTTCTTCGCAACGGCGAGGGCGCCACGGTCCTGCTGCGGGCCGACATGGACGCTCTTCCGATGAGCGAGAACACGGGTCTCCCCTACGCGAGCACCAAGACCGGCACCGACCCCTCGTCCGGCCGGAAGACCGGGATCGCGCATTCCTGCGGGCACGACATGCACGTGACTTGGCTGATGGGCGCGACGCAGATCCTTGCGGCGAACAAGGACAAATGGCGCGGCACCGTGATCGCCGTGTTCCAGCCCGGGGAGG
Organism: Microvirga aerophila; assembly: GCF_003332305.1. Lineage (GTDB taxonomy): Bacteria > Pseudomonadota > Alphaproteobacteria > Rhizobiales > Beijerinckiaceae > Microvirga > Microvirga aerophila. The sequence goes on from NZ_QOIO01000017.1 coordinate 89,952, forward strand.
AGACTGGCGAGGGGGCTCGCGCGATGGTCGAGGACGGGCTGACGAAGCGGTTCCCGAAACCGACCGTGGCCCTGGCCTCGCATGTGCTCCCCTTCCCGGCGGACAAGGCATTCATCCGCCCCGGCCTCATGCTGTCCCAGAGCGACAGCCTGCGGGTGACCCTGTTCGGCCGCGGCGGCCACGGCTCGTCCCCGGAGTCGACCACAGATCCGGTGGTGATGGCGGCGGCGACGGTGATGCGGCTCCAGACCGTGGTCTCGCGCGAGATCGGCATGACGGACAACGCCGTGGTCTCGGTCGGGTCCGTGCAAGCCGGGTCGAGTGCGAACATCATCCCGAACGAGTCCGTGCTCCAGCTCAACATCCGGACGTTCAACGATCAGGTGCGTGGCCAGGTCCTCTCGTCGATCAAGCGCATCGTCAACGGCGAGGCGACGACGTCAGGCGCTCCGAAGCCGCCCGAGATCACCACGCTCGCCGGTGAGTTTCCCCTGACCGTCAACGACGAGGATGCGACGCGGAAGGTGGCGGACGCCTTGCGACAGCGCCTGGGATCCGAGCGGGTGGGGCCGGCCAGTCCTGCCTCGGCCAGCGAGGACTTCACCGTCATCCCCCGCGCCTGGGGGGACGTGCCCTCGGTGTACTGGATCGTCGGAGGCGTCGAGCCGCAAAAATATGCCGAAGCGGAGAGGACCGGCAGCCTGAACAAGCTGCCGTCGAACCACTCCCCCGAGTTCGCGCCCGTGATCAACCCCACGCTGCGCACGGGCATTGAGGGGATGCTAGCGGCGGCTGGCGTCTGGCTGACGCCCCCCGGTGCCAAGTAGGCCCCGGGGGTTGAGTGCATTCCATAACGCACCCCGTTGTACCGGAGAGTAAACGTTGGTCAGTCCCGGCAAGGGGAGCTTTTTTGGGGAGGCAGTGGTGCGCGCCGCAGCGATCCTGACGAGTCTTCCACTGGCATTCGTTTTGCTGGCACCCCTGCACGCCCAGGAGGTGCGGACCGGGGCCGATGCCTTCGGGACCTGGCAGAGGGATGCCCCCGGCGTGGGCCGACACATCAGGCCCGCCGACCTGCCGCCGCCGAGCCATCACCAAAATGACCCCGAGGCGCCAGATTTCGAACGGCTGCCGAAGGTCGTCGATGCCCCGCAAGGCAAGATGCCGGACGTGCCGCAGGGCTTCACCGTGCAGGTGGTCGCCCGGGACCTGAACAAGCCCCGCGTCATCCGCATCGCCCCCAACGGCGACGTCTTCGTGGCCGAAAGCGGCAGCGGACGGGTCCTGGTCTTCGCCGCCGAGGCGGCGAGGGGCGGGTCGGCGATCCCCCAGGTCTTCGCGGAGAACCTGGATCGGCCCTTCGGCATCATTTTCTATCCGCAGGCCGAACCCCGCTATGTCTATGTGGCGGCGGCCAATCAGGTCGTCCGCTACCCGTACCGCAGCGGCGACCGCAAGGCGAGGGGGCCGGCCGAGGTCATCATCGCGGACATCCCCACCAAGCGGCACTGGACCCGCGACCTGGCGGTCTCCCGGGATGGCCAACGGCTCTTCGTCTCCATCGGCTCGGCCTCCAATGTCGCCGCCGGGATGCCGAACAAATCGCCAGAGGAGACCAAGTCCTTCGAGAAGACGCACGGTCTCGGCGCCGCCTGGGGCGAGGAGGAGAACCGCGCCGTGGTGCGCGTGTTCGACCCGGAAGGCGGCAGCGTCCGCAATTTTGCGACTGGGTTGCGCAACTGCTCCGGCATGGCCATTCAGCCCGGCACCGACACCCTGTGGTGCACGGGCAACGAACGCGACCACCTCGGCCCCAACCTGGTGCCGGATTTCCTGACCACCGTGCGCGAAGGCGGATTCTACGGCTGGCCCTGGTACTACACGGGCGGCAACGAGGATCCGGCCCACGCCGGCGAGCGCCCCGACCTGAAGGACAAGGTCCTCGTGCCCGACGTGTTGCTCCAGCCGCATTCGTCCACGATGCAGATCGCGTTCTACGACGCGGACGCATTCCCGGCCGAGTACCACGGCGATGCCTTCGCGACGATGCGCGGGTCGTGGAACCGGGAGGACAGGACCGGCTACAAGGTGGTGCGTGCCCGCATAAGGGACGGCAAGCCGACCGGGGTCTATGAGGACTTCATGACCGGGTTCGTGCTGGACAAGGACACCGTCTGGGGGCGGCCGACGGGTCTCGCGGTTGCGCCGGACGGCACCCTGCTGGTCAGCGATGACGCCAACGGCACGATCTTTCGGGTGGCGTACGGAGGATCGAAGTAGCCGACATCACCCGCCGCTCTCAGCCTCAGGGGCCGGGCGGCGGGGTTCAAAAGTCCCGCTGAACGCGCAGACGGGCCTCCACGACATCGGCCGAGCCGATGAGGCGGCCGGACACGGGATCGTTGTCCACGAACACCCGGCCGCGCGGGTCGACATGGCGATAGAACGCCTCGACGCCCAAGTAGAGGCCGCTCACGGGCAGCCAGCCGAGATTGCTGCCAATCCGCCAGTCGGTGGTGTCCGGGAACCCGAGCGTGCCGCCCGCCGCTGTGGTGACGATGCTGCCGCCCGGGTACTCGACCACGCCATAGGAGCCGAACACCACCTGCCGGATCTGCGGTGTCCAGTAGTGCACGAACCGAGCCGCTGCGGCCCAACCCCTGGAGCGGCGCGCCCGTCCTAGGGCATCCACATAAGCGTCGGTCTGGCCGAGGTCGATCTCCTTGATCGAGGTGTCGCCGAAGCCAACATAGCTCAGCGCTCCCTCCGCATAGACGGCCTGGAGCCAGAACTGGTCCTCCTCCGCCAGCATGGGCAAGTCAACCTGAAGGCCAGCTTGCACGGCAAACCCATACTCGGTGTTGACGAACGGAGTGGGACCGGATCCCGGGACCAGATTGTCGCTTCGGATCTGGTGCAGCGCCGCCGAGAGCTGGGCCTTGCCCCAGTCCGGCTCCCATAGCAGTTGTCCGACGAGATCGGGAACGCGCGCGCCGGCGCTGGTGAATCCCTCGCCAGGAAAGCCCAGGCCATTCGGAGCGGCGAACTGTCGCCGCTCGATGGAATCCTCCAGCGACAGCGTCGCCGACAGGTCGGAGCCGAACATGGCGGTGTAGGCCAGCACATTGGTCTTGAGGTCGGAGACAGTGACAGCAGCGAAGTTCTCGTCGTTGGTGTAGAAATCAAAGAACGACTGCAACCGGCCCGCGGTCAGCCCGCCGAACTGGACGTAGGCCTCTTCGAGGCTCGTCGTATCCGGCCCGTAGTTGCCCGTGTTGCGGGTGAGCTCATAGCGCATCTTGGCCCTCAGCAGGCCGTGGTCCGTCCGGGTGCGGGCGTCGAGGTCGATGCGGCCGCGGGCGCGGGAGCCGACCGCGTCGTCCGCGCGGGTGCCTGGGTCCAAATAACGGAATTCAGCTCGGACCCGGCCGCCGATCCGCAGGCAGGTATCGGTGCCCGGGATGGTGAAGAAGCCGGCGCGATGCGTGAAGCAGGCGCTCACATAGTCGGCCGGAGCAGCACCTTTGGCCGGCAGATTAGCCGCCTGCGGGTCCGCCGGGACCAGGCATCCGCCAAGGAGCAAGGCGGAGGCGGATAACCCTCTGCGGGTCTCTCGGAACAACCCCATCGCCATCACGCATCGCCATTCCGTGGTTGTCACCAGCACCGATCAAGCATTGACGGTGCCGGGGCAAGCGCATGCTTGCCCCGGCCATCCCGGCTGGCAAATACCCCATTCGGGGAGAATCCCCCACAAACGCCAGTGGGCGACAGCACACGGTACGAAAGCATGGCAGCGGCAAGTCAGTCCGGAACGGACAAAACGCTCGCAGAAAGCCGCAGCCGTGGCTGCCACACCACGCTAAATCCACTCGGCGATCTTTCGATGGTGGACACTGGCTTGGGAGGCGCTGCGGTAGAAGACCGTCAACTGACGCGCGGGATCCGACAGGCGTTCGAAGCCTGACATGAAGGCAACAACGGTCCCGATCGTTGTTGCCCCTTGCGTCACCAGATAGCCACCGACCAACAAGGCACCCAAGGGTGCCAAGGCATTGAGCAGGTTCATGGCCGTTTTTCCGGCGAACTTCAGCAGGTAAATCCGCATCCGATTGTCGTAGATGCCGCCGATCTCCTCGTGATCCCTGTGCCCCGCAAGGTCTCCCGCCGAAGCGACGCGACTGCCCAGCCGCCGCAGAAGGTCGACCCGCGTCGCCACCAATGGATTGATCGCGTGCTGGACGCGAACGGCGATCAGGACCTGTGGGACCAGCAGCGCCAACCCCACTGCCATGATCAACGGCTCCACGAAGGCCAGGTAGCCGATGATGAACACGAGCGTCGCGACTTGAACCACCGCCTCGGACAGACCCTCGCCGACAAACCCGCCAACGTGCTCGATTTCCGAGCCGATGATCGATACTGCCCGACCGCTGGTGTCCGACCCCGCCGTGCCATGCCTGCCCTCCTGGACACAAGAGAGGTGCTCGCGTGAGTTGCGGATCGCACTCTCGCTGATCCACCCCTGATACAGTTTCAGGCCGAACTTGAGTCCGCTCTGGCCAAGGATGACGATGAGATAGACGCCGCCCAGCGTCAGAAGGACGCGAACGTCAGCGTCGCTGATGCCACGATTGACGATCTGCCGCTGGAGCTCAAGCGGGATCGTGCTGAGCACCGCGATCAGGAGCGCAATCCCGCACAGCCCGATTTGATGCCGGCCGCTCATGAACCGGATATAGCTTGGAAGCGACTTCGCGGGTGCGTCGTCCCCGGTCCTTTCGATCGTCAGAGGTGGTGGGGGATATTTCATCGCAATTCCATCCGGTCGAGGTCACTGGCCTGGGCGACGTCGGGGCAAGACCAACCCGATCGCACAGGAGAGGGCCGGCTTGGTGCTACGCTTCAGAGAACGCATCCGCTGGCGAAAGGTCACGATCCGCTCGGACCCGCAGAACCGTGATCGCCGCAGCATCTCTGACGGCAGGTTCCTGAGCCATGCCCGACGCGATCCCTTCCGGTTGCGGATCCCATTTGCGCCGGAACAGCAGTAGGGGTGATCCATTGTCTTAGCTAACCTTCCGTGGAGACGGGCGATGTGCGGGGATTGGCTGAATTGTTTTTCCGCTGGCGTTGTTTTCGCATCCGCGGCGATGACATTCGGAGGTCCGGCCGTGGCCCAGACCATCTCCCTGATGCCGGCCGACCTGCCGAAGATCGGCACCGTCGATGAGCGCTACCAGTCGTACAACGTCGAGATGCTCGAGGTTACCGGCGGCAAGTTCTGGCGGCCCTACGGCCCGGAGCTCGAAGCCGCCCTGCGCCAGCCCGCTCCGGCCCCTGCGGCATCGAGCGGCGACACGCCGTCCGGCATGAACCCGGCCCTGTACGAGTATCGGCCGCCCCTCGACCTCACCAACGCCCGGCTGCGCAAGCTGGCCGCCGCCCTCGGGCCCGCCTATGTCCGGGTCAGCGGAACCTAGGCCAACACCACCTACTTCCCCGAGGCCGAGCAAGCCCCGGCCAAGCCACCGCCCGGGTTCATGGGCGTCCTGTCCCAGCAGCAATGGAAGGGCGTGGTCGACTTCGCCAAGGCGGTGGACGCAGGAATCGTCACGTCGTTCGCCACCGGGGTGGGCACCCGCGACGCCGCCGGTGTCTGGACGCCCGACCTGGCCAAGCGGTGGCTCGACTTCACCCACGCGGCGGGCGGCCGCATCGCGGCGGCGGAGTGGATGAACGAGCCAACCGTCGCCGCCATGGGCGGGGCCCCCCAGGGCTACGACGCGGCCGCGTACGGGCGCGACTTCAAGATCTTCCACGCCTTCGCCAGGCAGGCGGCGCCCGACATGCTGATCCTCGGTCCAGGCTCGGTGGGCGAGTCGACGGGCGACTGGGCCGTCGCCGCCGGCTACGGCAGCGACGTCCTGCTGAAGGCGCGCGACCTGGTGGCCGCCGTCCAACCCGCCCGCGTCGACGGGTTCTCGTACCACCATTATGGAGCCGTCTCACGGCGCTGCATCTCGACGGGGCCGCGGACGCAGACCACGCCCGAGGCGGCCCTCACGGAGGATTGGCTCGGACGCACCGACCGGACGCTCGCCTTCTATCGGCAAGTCCGCAACGAGTTCGAACCGGGCAAGCCGTTCTGGAACACGGAGACGGCCGACGCGGCCTGCGGCGGGAACCCGTGGGCCAACACCTTCCTCGACACCTTCCGCTACCTCGACCAGCTCGGCCGCCTCGCCAGGCAGGAGGTCAGGGTCGTGGCCCACAATACGCTGGTGGCGAGCGACTATGGATTGCTGAATGACAAGACCCTGGAGCCGAAGCCCAGCTATTGGGCGGCGCTGCTGTGGCGTCGGCTGATGGGTCCCACGGTGCTGGAGTCGGGCGTCCCCGTCCAGGACGGTCTGCATCTCTACGCGCACTGCCTGCGCGGCTCGCCCGGCGGCGTGGCGCTCCTCGCCATCAACAACAGCCGGACGCGACCGACGTCGATCAGCCTTCCCGCGGGGGCGGACCGATACACGCTCTCGGCGGAGCAACTCGAAAGTCCGAGCGTTCGCCTGAATGGGCAGGAACTCCGGCTCGGCAGCAATGATCAACTGCCCGATCTGCAAGGCAGTCGCATCCCGTCCGGTCCTGTCGAACTCGCACCGGCAAGCATCACCTTCCTGGCCCTGGCCGAGGCCGGAAACGGAAACTGTCGATAGCCACAGGTCCTGAATGTGCTATGTGGCGGGGTCCGATGGGATGGTCGGTCCCGTCGGTGGCCGATTTGTCCTGGGCCACTGGAGCGGCTTGCTCATGGCCGCGTTGCCGCCGACGTTCCGGCTCCGATGTCCGCAATGGCAACGTCAACCGTTTGGGAGCGGCCGTCCCGCAGGATGATGAGGGCGACCGAGCCGCCCACCCCCGTCCGCTCCAGCCGATCGGTCAGATCCGCCAGCCGTCGCACGGGAGCGTCATTCACGCCGACGATGACGTCGCCGATGATGCCAACCCTCGGATCGACGCCACGCAGCCCGGCTCGATCGGCAGGCGAACCCGGCACCACCCCTGCCACGATCACGCCGTCCACCCCGAGCTGGGCCGTCAGCGTCTCGTCTCCCGCGAGAATGCCGATGCCCGGCGTCGGCACCCGGCCGTTACGGATCAGCTCCGGAACGACCCGGTTGACCACGTCCACCGGAACGGCGAACCCGATGCCGGCGTTCGCGCCGGAGGGCGAGAAGATGGCGGTGTTGACGCCAATGAGGCGGCCGGCGGAATCGAGCAAGGGTCCGCCCGAATTGCCGGGGTTGATGGCGGCATCGGTCTGGATGACGTCGGCGACCTCGCGCCCGCCGCTGGTGGGCAGGCGCCGCTTGAGGGCGCTGACGACGCCGGTGGTGAGCGACTGGTCGAGCCCGAACGGATTGCCGATCGCATAGGCGGCCTGGCCCACCTTGAGGTCGGCCGAGGTTCCTACGGCGATGGGTTCTGGCAGGCGCCCGCGCCCATTGAGGCGCAGCACGGCGAGATCGTAGTTCGGGGCCCGCCCGACGACCTCGCCCGGAAGAACCGCCCCGGATGCGAGACGGACCGCAAAGGAACTCCCCTCCCCGACCACATGGTCATTGGTCACGACATGGCCTGCTGCATCCCAGACGAACCCGGTGCCCGACGCGGCGGGTCCTGAGTCCTGAAGCCGTCCGCTTCCACGCGGGAGCGCCACGACCTGGACCACGGACGGCGCAACCGTCTCGAAAACACGGATGGTCGAGCGCTCGAACTCGGCCAGGTCGCCGCGCGGCGCGGGCGGCCGCGGCTCGCGCGCGGAGAACAGGTAATGGGTCACGTAAGGCTGGGCGACCAGGAGCGCGAGGAGGACCGCGATCGTCACCGTTGCCACCCGCGTCAGTCGATGTTGCATGGCTGGAGATCTCCGGCGGCTTCGACCAGCCTCCCTCATGGCCATTCCGACGACCGATGCGGGTTGCTGGCTAGACTGCCAATACGTTTGCCATGACGCTCTGTTCCAGGGCGTCCCGAAAGTGATCCACGCTCCCGGCAGCCTCCAAGAACCGTGCGATCAGCGGCCGGATCGCCATCGACGTGGAAATCGACGTCACAAGGAGGAAGAACAGCATCTCCGGATCCTGCGGGCGGATGACGCCGGCCGCGATGGCCTCGCGGATGAGCGGCATCAGCAGGTCGTGGTGGGGTCTGATGAGATGCTCGTACAGATAGTCGCGGCGCTCGCCGGCCTGATGCATCTCCTGGCTCACCAGCATGCCAAGCTCAGGCATGTCGCTGTTGACTTGGATGAGGCGGCGCAGCGCGTGACGGACCCGGTCAGCGAGATCGGAAACCTCCGCCGAAGCAGTGCCACCCTCTCCTGCTGTTAGCCGCCGTGCGGCCAGGCTGTCCACGACGGCTTTCCAGAGACCAAGCTTGGAGCCGAAGTGATGCGCGATCAGGGCGACGTCAACGCCGGCATCAGCCGCGATCCGGCGCAGGTTCGTGCCCTCGTAGCCGCCCTGGGCAAACGCCCTCAGTGCCGCCCGCAGGATCTCGTCCTGCTTGGGGTTCTCTGACCTGCGGGGCCGTCCCCGCCCGCGCCGTGCAGCCTGTGTCATGGCCGTTGGTGCTTCGGCGTTGATCGGCATGTCACTGCTCCAAGCGGGCTTGGTTGGTATCTTCGCCTGGGCACGCGGGCTAGACATGCACGACCATGCCGCCCATCGCCTGCATCCGCTCGGTGAATGCCAGGATTCCATCCTCGGTGATTTCCGTCACGAGCGCCGCCTGCCCGATGGGCAACTGACGCGAAACCCGGTCGACGAACGCCGTGGCGGCCTGACGGTGGATGAGGTCGGCTCCGCGTCCGACCAGCGCTCCTCCGGCGGCCCCGATCGCCGCCCCGACGGGGCCGCCGGCCGCGCCCGCGATCCCGCCGATCAGCGCGGTCACCACGGTGGCGAGGGCCCCGTCGGCTGTCTTCTCCGTGACCAGCCATTGGCCGGACGGTTCCTTGACCACGACGGCCATGCCAGACGGCGCGATGCCGCCCTCGGCATGCAGGGCGCTCAAAGCCCGCGCTCCCTCGGAGGCCTGTGCCGGATCGGGAAAGATCACGGCCACGAATTGACCCATCACTACCTCCTGCCGTTTCGACCAATCGCGAGTCACGTCCAACCGCAGCCGCCGGGCGTGTGATCACTGGAATCCCTTACGTGCGGGCCCCACCGCGCTCCTGCCTTGCGGAGCGGGAGCCTGAACGGTCCTGCGGCTCCTGTTCAACTTGGACAACGGTCCGGTCCGCCGGTTGGGGTCCGCCCGTCGAAACCAAGTGCAGCAGCTCGGCCTCGTCCAGAGTCTCCTTCTCCAGCAGCCGCCGGGCCGTCGTCTCGAGCAGGGCGCGACGCTCGGTCAGCAACCCGATCGTCCGATCCATCGCCCTTTGGACGATGTCGCGGACCTCGTCGTCGATCGCCGTCGCAGTCTCGTCAGAGTAGGAGCGTTCGCGCGTGCCGTTGCCGAGCGGGTTCGGGCTCAGGAAGGAGCGTTCGTCCTTCTCCAGCGCCACGTTCCCGAGTTTCTCCGACATGCCGTAGCGGGTCACCATGGAGCGCGCGATGTCGGTCACTTGGGCGAGATCGTTCGCGGCCCCGGTGGAGAGATGGCCGAACACGACCAACTCCGCGCCGCGTCCGCCGAGCAGCACCGCCATCTTGTTCTCCAGCTCCTCGCGGGTCATCAGGAAGCGGTCCTCGGTCGGCCGTTGGATCGTGTAGCCCAGGGCGCCGATGCCGCGGGGGATGATCGAGACCTTGTGCACCGGATCGATGCCGGGCAGCGCCAGCGCGACGAGCGCATGTCCCATCTCGTGGTAGGCCACGACCTCGCGCTCCTTCGGATTGAGCAGCCGGTTGCGCTTCTCCAGGCCGGCCACGATGCGCTCGATGGCGTTGTTGAAGTCCGCCATCGTGACCGCGTCGGCCCCGCGGCGGGTGGCGAGCAGCGCCGCCTCGTTGACGAGGTTGGCCAGATCGGCGCCGGTGAAGCCGGGCGTCAGCGCCGCCACCTTCTCTGCGTCGGCGTCCGGGGCGAGCTTGATCTTGCTGGCATGCACCTTCAGGATCTGGATCCGGCCCTTCTTGTCGGGCCGGTCCACCAGCACCTGACGGTCGAAGCGCCCGGCGCGCAGCAGCGCCGGATCGAGGATCTCGGGCCGGTTCGTGGCGGCAAGCAGGACCAGACCCGTGCGGGAGTCGAAGCCATCGAGCTCGACCAGAAGCTGGTTGAGGGTCTGTTCCTTCTCGTCGTGGCCTCCAGCCAGGCCGCCGAGGCCGCGGGCGCGGCCAAGGGCGTCCAACTCGTCGATGAAGATGATGGCCGGCGCCTTCTCGCGTGCCTGCTGGAACAGGTCGCGCACGCGGGCGGCGCCGACGCCGACGAACATCTCGACGAACTCGGAGCCGGAGATGGAGAAGAACGGCACCTTGGCCTCGCCGGCCACCGCCTTGGCGAGCAGGGTCTTGCCGGTGCCGGGCGGGCCGACCAGGAGCACGCCCTTGGGCATGCGCCCGCCGAGACGGCCGTACTGCTCCGGGTTCTTCAGGAAATCGACGACTTCGCGCAGCTCGTCCTTGGCCTCGTCGACGCCGGCCACGTCGTCGAAGCGCACGCCGGTGTCGGATTCGACATAGACCTTGGCCTTGCTCTTGCCGATCTGCATCAGCCCACCGCCCAAGCCGCCTTTCCCAGCCATCCGGCGCATCAGAAAGGCCCAGAGGCCGAAGAAGACGAGGACGGGCAGGACCCAGGACAGGATGTCCCGGAGGAACGTGCTTTCGACCTGCCCGGTGTACTTGACCCCATACGGCTGGAGCTCCTGCGCGAAGCCGGGATCGACGCGGGTGGTGGAGAACAGCGTCTGGCCGCTTGGCAGCGGCTCCTTCAACTTTCCTTGGATGAAGTTGTCGGAGATGCCGATCTCGGCGACCTTGCCGCCCTGGAGGAGGCCCTGGAACTCGCTGTAGGGGATGGTGGCGATCTGCCCGGCCGTTCCGAAGAGGTACTGGATGACCAGGATGCCGAGGATCGCCGCGAGCCAGTACCAGGTGTTGAACTGCGTGTTCTTGGTGAACTGCGGGTTCTGGGCCATGGGAACCTCCTGAGCCGGTGCCTGCGGACACGTGGCCGATGTTGCGAAACGTTCAGCCGGGACCACGGGTCCGTCGGCCGGCCTCTCAACGATCCGGCTTGAGCGAGAACCCGAACGCGACCGCCGCGATGCCTTGGGCGACCAGATCCGCCGCGAACAGCGTGGCGAGCAGCCCCGCATGATCCACGGGCCAGCCCATGGCGACCGCCACTCCCGCCGTGAGGGTGAAGCCGCCGGACAGGGCCAGCCACCGCCACCCCGCCTGGGGCCGAAGCCGGAGGCTGGTCCACATCCGCAGGATCGCGGAGGCCCCCAGGGCGAGCACGACGCCGACGGCCGACGCCGGACTGGCCACGGAGGGATCGTAAATCACGACGAGGCCGGCAACCCCGTACAGGACGCCGCTGAGGAGCCACGGATAAAAACCACGCCAGCCGACCACCAGCATGGCATGCAGGAGCTGAGCCAGCGCGCCCAAGGCCATCATGGCACCGATGAAGCGGACCGGCGGCGCGGCACCGAGGAACAGATTGGCGACGGCCAGGGCACCCAGTGCGACAAGGGCGGCACCGACGACGGACAAGGCCCACTTGGGGTAAACCTGATCTCGTGCCATCGCGGCATCCAGGTTGGGATGGAGAGATCTCATCATACCTTTTCCTTGCATGGTCGGGAACACGAACACGATATTCAACACTTGCTGATTTGATGTTACCGCCAGCGGATGCAAGGACTGGGGCGCTTCCGTCGCACCTCGCCGTCCCAGGAGATCCCAAGGTCCTTCAGGTCGACCTGAAGGACCTTCTCCCAGGCGTCGGGATCGAGTTCGGCGGTCGGTGCCGTCGGGCCGGCGATGCCGGCATTGTTGATCAGGACGTCGATGCCGCCCAACGCCTGCGCCGCCTCCGCCACCATACGCTCGATCTGCTCGCGCCGGGAGACGTCGCAGAGTCCGGTGGCCAGTCTGGGGAGCTCCTCTGCCAACTCGGCGAGGCCGGCGCCGTCGATGTCGCAGACGAACACCTGGCTCCATTGGCGGCGAAGGCCTGTGCCATCTCCCGTCCGATACCGAAAGCCTCCGCCGTGATCAGAACCCGCTGCTCCATGACGATCTCCTTGCCATGGTGCACGTTGACCGTTCGGCCGAAGGAAGGATCGTTCCGGCGCCACCTGACGAACGTGTGTCCCGTCCTGATCTAGGTCAGGTCGCCCCGCCGGATAGGCTTGCTGGACAGGGGGTTCCCCGACCATGACGACACGTCCTGACCCTACACCGTCATCCACCCGCGACCGCATCCTCGATGCGGCTCAGGATCTCATCTGCACCGGAGGCGTAGGGGGCTTCACGCTCGATGCCGTTGCCCGCTTGGCGGGCGTCAGCAAGGGCGGGCTCCTGTATCATTTCAGCTCCAAGGACAGCCTGATCTCCGGCCTGCATCGGCGGCTGGCGCAACATCTCGAGGGCCGGCTTCGGGACGCGGAACGTCGGGGAATTCCGGTCCTATCCGCCTTCATCCGTGAGCTCCGCCAGGACTACGAATCCGGCGGACGGCGCTTTACCCCGTTGCTGTTGTCCCACGAGCAACAGGGTCCGTTCCGGGAGTTGCAAACCCTCATGACGGGCCTGTTGCGGCGAAGCGCCGTCTCCGACAATCAGGACGGAGCCTTGCTCCTGTTTGCCTCGCTCGGGGTGGTCCTCACGAGCCTCACGCGAATACCCGACCTGAAACCTGAACAGGCCACTCACCTCTTCGATCAGATGGAGGCTACGGCAGAGGCGGTTCCGGCGCGGCCTCTTGCGGGGTCCAAGACCCCATGATCCAGCCGTCATTGCGTCCATCACCCCTGGACCTGCTGCGCCTCGGGGTCAGGTAGCATCCAGGCAGTTGAACCTCCCTGGCGAGACAGCCAGCATCGGAGCCACCGCCTTGTTGACGGTCCCGACGAGAGTCCATCCCCCGGCGTTGTAGCTTTTTCCGATCTCCCGCGTTCATGGATTGAAGGGCCGACCTCCAGCCTTCCTGTCTTGGTGGTCGGGGATCCCCGTGTGGACCGTGGGAGGGTTTCATGAACCGTTGGTCCCATGCCGTTGCGGTTGGACTGGTCCTCGCGACGGCCGCGTGCTCGGATCGTCCGGCTGCGATCACGGGCGCCGGCGCGACCTTCCCGTTCCCGCTCTATGCCCGGTGGGCGGAGGCCTACTACGGAGAGACCCAAACCAGGGTCAACTACCAGCCCATCGGCTCGAGCGCCGGCATCCGCCAGATCCGGACAGGGACGGTGGACTTCGGCGCAACGGACGCGCCCTTGACGGGCGAGGAGCTTCGGAAGGACGGCCTTGTCCAGTTCCCGGTCGTCATCGGTGGGATCGTCCCGATCTACAACATCGAGGGTGTTCCGGCGGGTCAACTGAAGCTGACGGGCGAGATCCTCGCCGACATCTTCAACGCCAGGATCACCCGGTGGAACGATGCCAGGATCATCCAGGTCAACCAGGGGGTGACGCTGCCCGACGCGGCGATCGCCCCGGTCTATCGCTCCGATGGCTCCGGCACGACCGACGTGTTCACCACCTACCTGTCGCAGGCGTCCGAGGCGTGGAAGGGCGGCCCCGGCGCCGGCGCTTCGGTGCAATGGCCGATCGGCCAGGGCGGCAAGGGCAATGAGGGCGTCGCCGCGCTCGTCAAGCAGGTGTCGAACTCCATCGGCTACGTCGAGTATGCCTACGCCAAGCAGACCCAGATCCCGGTTGCCCAGCTCTGGAATGCCGCTGGACGGTTCATCGCGCCCGACGCAAAGACGTTTCAGGCCGCGGCGGCCGGAGCGGATTGGAAGCCGGCTTCCGGCTTCGGCATTTCGCTGACCAACCAGCCCGGGGAGGAGGCCTGGCCGATCACGTCGCCGACCTTCATCCTGGTCCACAAGGCCCCGGAGAAGCCCGGGCAGGTGGTCGAGGTGCTGAGGTTCTTCGACTGGGCCTTCAGCAAGGGCGACCCGACGGCCGTCGAGCTCGATTACGTCCCGCTGCCCAACCCAGTGAAGGACCTTGTCCGCGCCACCTGGCAGAACGAGGTCAAGGACAAGTCGGGCCAGCCCTTGCTCAAGAAACCGTCCTGACGCCGTTTCCCGGGAATGACACTCTCTGGCGAGGCTGAGATGGAAGCAAGACACCCGCCACCTGAACCGATCCTGTTGCCCTCACGCCGGGTCGTGCGGAGACACGGCCCCCGCAAGCCGACCCCGATCCGGATCTCCACCACCACCTGGCGGCTGATCCTGGTTGGCCTGGTCGCCCTGCTGGCGCTGGCCCTGTGGGCGGTGCCTGTGGTGCCTGCCGTGGCCTTGGCCGGCTTCGCGGTGGCCCTGGTGCTGTCCTTCCCGGTCCACCTGTTCAAGCAGGCCGTTCCGCGCGGCCTGGCCATTCTGTTCTCGTTCCTGATCCTGCTCGCCGTGTTGCTTCTGCTGGCCTACATCCTCCTGCCCCTGATCGTGTCCCAGGCGGGCGCCCTCGTGGCGGCCTTGCCCAACTTGGTGCAGAACCTCGAGCAGTACCTGGTGCGGGCGCTCCAGGCGCTGGATGCCCGTGACCTGCTGCCCGACACGCCGGAGGCGGTCGCGGGGCGCCTGCTCACGGACATCCGGGACAGCCTCGGCGTGATTGCCAACAACGTGCTCGGCCACACGGTGGGGATCCTCTTCGGCACCTTCAGTTGGGCGCTGACCCTGTTTGCGGTGGTCTTCATCGCCGCGTCGCTGCTGGCCAACGTACGCTCGTTCAAGGCCGCCTATCTCACCAGCGTGCCGGGCCACTACCGCCACGATGCCCTGGAGTTCTGGGATGCGCTCGGCCATGCCCTCTCGCGCTATCTCGGCGGACTTGCCTTGGTGCTGGCCATCCAGGGCGGGCTGTCCGCGGCGGCGCTGTTCCTGATCGGAGTGCCCTATGCGCTGGCGCTGGGTGCATGGGTGTCGATCACGGCGGTCATTCCCTACCTCGGCGCCTGGATCGGAGCCATTCCGGCGCTGCTGGTGGCCTTCTCCATCTCGCCGACGGCGGCCGTGCTGACCGGAATTCTCTTCCTGGCGATCCAGCAGTTGGAGGGCAATGTTCTGACGCCCCGCATTCAGGCACAGACCATCAAGGTTCCCTCGGTGCTAGTCTTCCTCGGTGTCCTGGCCGGCGGATCCCTGGCCGGGATCACCGGCATCCTCCTCGCCGTCCCGACTCTGGCGACGCTGCGCGTGATCTTCGACTTCTTCCGCGTCCGACTTCGGACCGAATAGAGACAGGTTCTCGGCTGATCCCTAAGAGAAGCAAGGCTCCGCGAGTGAGGTCAAACATCGGGAATGTGGATGGTCTGAAAGCGCTTGACCTCAAATCACCGAACAGGGAAGAACCCGATGAAAATCGTTCGTAACTTGGCACGGCATGGCACTCATGGCTTGTGTCGCTGTCTTGGACAGGTGGAACTCGCCTCGCATCGTTCGCGTTGGTGTCGAACTGCGCCGTCATCAATCAAGGGACTGACTTCAAGAGTTCAAGATCCAGTGACCTTGGTTTGAACATCTGAACCTCAGAGAGAGGACGCCATGGCAGCAGATCACGAACCGCGTGGCTCCAACACGATTGGCTCGACCGCAGAACTGCAACAGAGCGCTACACCCAACGTGCGCCGAAGGTCCAACTGGGGCTTCGCCATCACGATGCTCGGGGCCATTGTCGTCATTGCTGCACTTGCATGGGGCTTGACCTGACACCTGGTCGAATGACGTCCTTTTGATCACTTCTGCTTCGTGCATCAGGAGAAATGATCGCTAGCGGCATAGATCCGGTCGTCGACAGCAGTCCCTGCGGAACAATGCACCTTGCATGCAACGGACGATGCTTACCCATATCATCCTTGATGCTCAACCTGCTGGGGAAATCGACGCGTGGGCCGGGTCGGAGCCTGTTCTCGTGGTCGGCACGCGGAACTCCGTCTATGGCCTTTGTGCAATCTTCGCCCGACCCATGCATGGCCCGCCGGCGAGCATCTTGTTCGCAGGAGCGCCTGGCTCTGCCAGATCGAGGGCGTGCCAGCACATCGTATTCAAGTCCTCCTGGTGGTGGGATCCAGCATTCTGCCGCTGGTGTCGTCCTCCTCACCGGGAACGGCGGTCTCCTCCCCGAGCATCTGGCGGACCCACAGCTTCTTCACCAGGACCATGAGGGTGACGGTCAGCGGCACGGCCAGGAAGACGCCCGGCAAGCCAAACACGAGCCCGAACACCACGATGGCGAACAGCACCACTGCCGGCGGCAGGGAAACCGCCCGTTGCTGGATGAACGGCGTGATCACGTTGCCCTCAAGCTGCTGGATCGCCACAACAGCCCCGAGCGTCCACAGCGCCGTGTTCAGGTCCGTGGCGAGGGCGAAGACCATGGCCGGGATGGCCCCCAGGATGGGACCCAGATAGGGAACGAAGTTGGTGGCGCCGGCAATGAGGCCCAGCGCCAGCGGCGATGGCAGGCCGATCCACCAGTAGGCCAGCCCCGACACCACCCCAACCAAGGTCATGGCCACGAGCTGCCCGGCGAACCACAGACGCAGCGCATTGCCGCTCACGTTCATGGCGTCGAGGATGCGGTCGTGCTGGCTCCGGGGCAGAAGCTGAATCGCGCCACGCCGATATAGCGTCGGATCGGCGGCCAGATAGATGGCGGCCACCACGACAAGCGCGAGGTTGGCCAGGGCGCCGATCACGGTGGAGCCAAGGCCGGCCAGCCGGGACAGGAGGCTGCCTGAGCTCGAGGCGATGGCCTCTTCAAGCTGCGCGCTCGCGTTGCTGATGTCCAGCCGCGCCCCGGCGGCGTTGATGGCCTGCGGGAGCTTCTCGACCACCTGCGTGATCTGGCCGCCGATCTGGGCGCCGAACATGCCGAGAAAGCCGACAACAAGCACTGCGGCCAGAACCACCGTGACGGTGAGGGACCAGCGCTGCGGGACCGGGGTGTACCGCGTCATCAGGTCGGCGAGGAAACTGAGCAACACCGCCAGCAGGATCGCGGCGAAGATCAGCAGCAGGATGTCCGAGATGAGCCAGAGAAAGTAGGCGAGCCCGATGACCGCCAGCGTGATCACAACCCGCCGTCCATGCTCCCAATCCTGATGAAAACCGTCATGGCCGAAGGTGGCCCATGCGGGTCGGGTGGGACGTGGCGCTTTGGCAGGCACGACCGGGTCTGTCACGTTCCGGGCCTTTCCCGATGGAGGGTGCCTTCGAGCAGACGCCTCACCTGCCACGAGGTTCCGCACGCTGCACGTCCGGACGATCAGGGAGGCTGGGAATTCCTCGCCCTGTGGATCGTCGGCCGTCGATGAGGTGCCCCATGATGATCGCTCACACGCATCCCCGACGGGACGTGCATGGCGGAACAATCCGCCGGGATCGTGCGCTTTCCTCTATCCGCGCGATGGCTGCAAGAGGTTGCCAACCCGTTCATAGGAGAGTGCGATGACCACGTTCAAGGTCGGCTATCTCATTGGCAGCCTTGCCAAGGAGTCGATCAACCGCAAGCTCGCCACGGCGCTGACGCGCATCGCTCCGGAGCACCTCTCGTTCACCGAGATCCCGATCCGGGATCTGCCGCTCTACAGCTACGACTACGATGCTGATTACCCGCCGGTGGCGCGCGCGTTCAAGGACGCCATCGCCGGAGTCGATGCGGTGCTGTTCGTCACGCCCGAGTACAACCGCTCGATACCAGGCGCGCTCAAGAACGCCATCGACTGGGCCAGCCGCCCCTATGGCCAGAACTCATTCACGCGCAAGCCCTCGGCGGTGATCGGCACCTCGCCGGGAGCCATCGGCACCGCCGTGGGGCAGCAGCACCTGCGCAGCGTGCTCGGCTTCTGCAACTCGCCGCAGATGAATGCGCCGGAGGCGTACATCCAGTTCACGCCCGGGCTGATCACCGACCAAGGTGACGTCACCAACGCGTCCACGGCCGAGTTCCTGCGCATGTACATGGCGGAGTTCCACCAGTTCATCGTGCGGGTCTACACCGCCCTGCCGCGGGACGCCTGAGATTTTACTCTTCAGGGCAGCAGGCGGCGCGCAGAAGCGATGGGTACTCCGTACGAGGGTTCCGCTCAGGCCCGTTGCAGGTCCGCGCGCATCGGTTCCCGGATCGAGACGTCGCGCGGTGCACTGAGAAGCTCCGGAAGGGCCTGGTGCCAGGCCTCACGGTAGGGTCGCTTGAAGCTGGATCTCCAAAACATCCTCGTGGCTCTCCCACGAAGTCGGTGCCGTTGATGGGGCAGCCACTGCCGTCATGGATCATGATCGGGCATAGCCCGTCGGCTCCAGGGAACCGAAATCCTGACGGCACATTGGTAGGTTCTCGGGCTGAGCCGTTGCCTGTATGGCCTGAACATGTCGGGCTTGGCCAACGTAACGAACAGGTTCGATTGCTACAACGTTGCAGGAGCCAACCTCATGTCCAAGACCGTCACGTGCCTCTACCAGGACCAACAGAAAGCCAGCGAGATCGTCAGCCGCCTCGAGCAGGCCGACATCTCGCGCGGTGACATCAGCTTCTACTCAACTCCTTCCGACAACCTCATCGACGACCTGGAGGACGCGGGGGTGCCGCGCTCCGATGCCCACGCCTATGCGGAAGGTGTCCGCCGCGGCGCTTCGCTCGTCACCGTGGAATGCGATGAGGACGAGGTCGACCGGGTGGTCGGCATTCTCGACGGCGAGGGCATCCTCGACCTGGACGAGCAACAGACGGCCTGGCGCTCCGAGGGATGGCAGGGCTACGACGCCTCCACCTCGGGCAGCACGGCCGGGCTCGGCAGTGCGACGGCAGGGATGGCCAGCGGCCTCACGGGAACCTCGGATACGACACGCGCTCAGAGTGACAGGACCGATGGGACCGGACGGGACGAGGTGATCCCAGTGGTCGAGGAGGAGCTGCATGTCGGCAAGCGCGAGGTCGGCCACGGCCGGGTGCGCATCCAGTCGCGCGTGGTGGAGCGCCCGGTGCAGGAACAGGTCGATCTGCGTGAGGAGCGCGTTCACGTGGAGCGCCGACCCGTCGACCGTCCTTTGAGCGAGGGCGATGCCGCCTTCCGCGACCGCACCATCGAGGCCGAGGAACGCCGCGAGGAGGCCGTGGTCTCCAAGGAGGCGCGGGTGACGGAAGAGGTTGTCGTCCGCAAGGACGTGGAGGAGCGCACCGAGACCGTGTCCGACACCGTGCGCAAGACGGAAGTCGACGTCGAGGACGAGCGCAACGTCCGGGCTACGGGCACCACGGACTCGACCGACCGTAAGCGCTGACCGCAATTCGGCCGAAGCCCGGCAACATGCTGGGCCTCGGTTCCTCGAACCGACCAAACGCTAGGTGGCCGGATCCTCGGAAACAGGGTCAGCAGGATCGGTGCGCTCGATGATGGCGCGCTGCTTGCGCAGGGTGACCGGCACCTCGACGGTCTCCTGTCCGACGCGGCGCCGGATGTGCAGCTCCTCCTTGAGCACCAGGCGCTTCTCGACCATGAGCACCTCCTCGAGCACCGGGATGATCGTCACGTCGCCGTCTGTCCTGATCTCGGGTGCGGTCTCGACCGCTTTGTCGATGGGCACGCGGGTGACCTCCACGGTCTCTCGCCGCACGTCTGCGTGAGCGAGCTCATCGACGGTGTCGGTGACCGTTTGCACGCGCATGCGTCCGGTCACGACCTGCCGTTTACCGACGGTCGTGGTCTCCTCGACGAGGGGAATGATCTCCTCGGCCACGGTGCGGGCGCCGCTCTCCGGTGCATCGTCCGGAACGGGGACATGCTCCTCATCGTGTGGCGGAACGCTCGAAGGCTGGGTTGGGTCGCCCATGGCTGCTCTCTGGTAAGCGAGGACCAACGGGTGCCCGTCGCGTCGGTTCCCCGTGCGGAGGACCGGGCATCCAACTCCAATGGCGGCTCGCGCCTGACGGAAAGTGCCAAACGTCATTGCTCTGTCACCAAGCAGGTCTAGGCGCCATTGCGGGCGCAACGGTGGGCAGCACGGATGCACTGGTGTCCACCTGCGCTCTCTAGCTGCAAGGGACTGAACCGACACCATGGAACCCGACGATCATCTCACGTCATGCCCGCGATGGTTCCCGATCTTCCTGTTCGGGATGGGCTGCATCAGTCTGGCTGCCAGCAAGGTCCTGACATGACGATGGCCGAGGAACCCGATGTCCTGCCCGCCGTCGTCCGGGGCATGGAACACCCGTCACGCAATGCCTGAGACGGGCACCGCCACGACCGCACCGTCAGACGATTGACAACAGGGCGCTGGGTCCGTGCGACAGGACCGTCGCCAGCAGGCTCAGGCACCGTTCCGGTACGGCTTGGTTCCGCCCTCCCTCCGGACTTGGCGAGGGGCCGCAGGGACTTCATTCGGGCAGATTGCGACACACTCACAACCGCACCGTTCGAAGCCGAATGGCATTGCCGATCACGCTGACCGACGACAACGCCATCGCCGCCGCCGCGATGATGGGCGAGAGCAGGACGCCGAAGACCGGATAAAGCACGCCTGCCGCCACCGGCACCCCAAGCGCGTTTTAGATGAAGGCGAAGAACAGGTTCTGACGGATGTTGCGCATGGTGGCCTGCGACAGCAGCCGTGCCCGTACGATCCCCGTCAGGTCTCCCTTGAGCAAGGTAACGCCCGCGCTCTCCATGGCGACATCCGTGCCGGTGCCCATGGCGATGCCCTCGTCCGAAGCCACGAGGGCGGGCGCATCGTTGACGCCGTCGCCGGTCATGGCCTGCCGCTCGGTCGCCGGTTCAACGTACGTGGCAGGCTCGGCCATGAACTTCGACTGGCAACCGGACGAGCAGAACTAGGTCGTGAACCCATAAAAGATCTTTTCTTTGCAGTGAGTTGATGATTCACCTCCCGGTCACGGGAGGATGTGATG
>NZ_QOIO01000170.1 GCF_003332305.1 Microvirga aerophila
AAGGACGTATTCAGCGGCGTGTTCTACCTGCTCGACGACGCCTTCCGGGTCGGCGAGTACATCACGAGCGGCAGCTACAAGGGCACGGTGGAGTCATTCGGATTCCGCTCGGTGAAGCTGCGGCATCACCGTGGGCCGCTCTTCACGGTGCCTTACGGGGTGCTTGGGGCGGTCCAGAACATGAGCCGCGACTGGGTGATCGACAAGCTGACCGTCGGGGTGGCCTATGACGCTGATTTCGACAAGGCGAAGAAGCTGATCAAGCAGATCGGCAAGGATCTGGCGGCGGATCCGGAGTTCGCGCCCAACATCATCGAGCCGCTCAAGATGCAGGGCGTCGAGCAGTTCGGCGACTACGGCATTCAGATCCGTCTCAAGATGATGACCAAGCCCGGTGAGCAGTTTGTCATCCGCCGCCGGGCCCTGGCCCTGATCAAGCAGGCCTTTGACGAGAACGGCATCCGGTTTGCCGTCCCCACCGTCCAGGTGGCAGGCCACGAGGAAGCCGGACCGGTGGCGGCCCATCAGGCCCTCAAGCTCGTCAAGCCGCCACCGCCCGAAGGACAGGCGAGTTGAGAGGACGGCCGCTAGGTCGTCCAACCTTGGACAGCCCTCACATTCCCGTTTGCCTTGATAAAGGATCCTCAATGTTACCCTCAGAAGCGAGACGAGCCTTGCGAGTTCGTGCCCTGTGCCTGCCCGTGATCCTCGCTCTGATCTCGCCACTTGCAGCCTGCGCCAGCCTCCGCGGCGTGATGGTGCCGGTGAGTGGGACGGTCCCTGGTGCAAGCCGGGTCGACATGCTGGTCGCCACCACGCGCAAGCAGGTCGATCCGGCGGAGATGTTCTCCGGCGCCCGCGGAACGACGCCAGCCTTCGCCAACATTACGGTGTCCATCCCGCCGCCGAGCGCCCGGCAGGTCGGCGAGGTGCAGTGGCCGCGGCAGGTGCCGGGCAATCCGGCCACCGAGTTCGTGACGCTCAGGGCCGACGTCATCGACCGCAACCAGGCGCTCGCCTGGTTTCATCGTACCTTGCGAACCACTCCCAAGCGGCAGGCGCTGGTCTTCATCCATGGCTTCAACAACCGCTTCGACGACTCCGTGTTTCGCTTTGCGCAAATCGTGCACGACTCCAACGCCCCCGTGGTGCCGATCCTGTTCACCTGGCCTTCGCGGGGCAGCGTGCTGGCCTATGGCTATGACCGGGAGAGCACGGCCTATTCACGCAATGCCCTAGAGAGCCTGCTGAAGGCGATCTCGCGCGATCCGGCTGTAGGCGAGATCTCGATCCTGGCGCATTCCATGGGCAACTCGCTCGCCCTCGAAACGCTGCGCCAGATGGCGATCCGCGATGGCCGAGTGGCGCCGAAGATCCGCAACGTTCTTCTCGCCGCGCCCGACGTCGACGTCGACTTGGCCAGGGAGGCAATGATCGAGATGGGGCCGAAGGCAAATCGGCCCGCGTTCACCTTGTTCGTGTCGCAGGATGACCGGGCGCTGGCTGTCTCCCGGCGGGTGTGGGGCAGCGAGGCTCGCCTGGGCGCCATCAATCC
>NZ_QOIO01000171.1 GCF_003332305.1 Microvirga aerophila
GGCCTCATTCGAGCCTTGACCGCAGGACACCCGATCAGGCCTACTCCACTCCGCTGCCGCAGCTTGCAGCAGCCTAAACCCGGCAGAGGCTCCACTTAGCGAACCGAAAACGCTGTTCAGACAAACCGAGCCACCTCACTCCTCGGTCTTTATAAACATTCTCTGGTTGATGGTGTTCGTCATTGCTCACATCAGTTCGTGGGAAAGAGGGGGTGAAATTTCAAAAGCGGCCTTGGATGGGCTGAAAGGACGGGTTGATGGCTTGAAAGGGGCAGTTGATGAAAATTAGTGTATTTCAACGTCAGTTTACCGATGCTCAGCCGATGCCTCGAATGGCCTGTTTGAAGCATCGTTTGGCATGTTTGATGTCCAGAAACGTAAGCTTGTACTGCGATCTGTAACCGCTGAGTTGAAGCCCTATTGAGGTTCGAGTCGTAATCCATAGAAGTCGGGGTGGTTCGTCACGCCTGAAGCCAGTTCTAGCTGTTGGTTCTCGACCTTAATCTCACAAACGCAGTCTGGCTGGTCTGGCTGAATTTTCACGTTCAGCCAGCCTGACGCAGCGGCCTGCCTTTGGATCACCAAATCGAAGAGGCTAATTCAACCCGGACACGCAACCTAAATCGCTCCTCAAACTTGCGGCGGCTCATCAGCCAAATCTTACTTCCCTTTTCCTTCTGCCGAAACAGGTTCTCCAGACCAGCTGCCTTGATCGTATGTTTGAGAGCGTCTTCAGGCGGCAGTTCAGCAAGCGAGAGTTCGTGGTACATCCTCCCTGCCCAATCCATCAGCATCGAGCTGTAGGGACGGGTTGGACAGGTCCTTGTCAGCTGAACGAAGTTGCTCCCAAGACAGGGCGGAGGCGACCACATGAGGAACGCTGGCATGTCGTAATCGTCGTCTAAGTCAGAGAACTCCCGAACGAGATACTCGGCACAGTCAACCACCGGTGTTAGGTAGTCGCACTTCTCGCCAGCCTGCATGTACTGGATAAGCCATCCGACAAGGTCTGAGATTGTCAGAATCTCTTCAAGCTCGTCACTCTTATCGTCGTGTGCAACGATCAGCTCGCTTTTGAGGGCCTTCTCGATTGCAGCCTTCCATTCACCCTGAAGATCCGACGGCCCGTAGAACAACAGCTTCGCTCGGGTAGGCGACCACTCTAGTCCGGCATGTTCAGTCACAGCGAGACGCCAGCGTCGATTCAACTGACGCTGCCACAAGCCTGAGATGCCCGCTTTTTTGGCCATCTTTCTCACAGTATCGAAGGAATACGATAGGTGCATCATGTTGGGTTCCTTACGGAGGGGAAACAAGCAACATGCGCTCACACCATGATCAAGAGCGGCCCGACAGTTCTCGCCGCCGGACACGTCCATAGTGTCATTTATGGGAGGTGGGGTCACATGTTGCTGTGTGGAATCAAGCCGAAGTGCGACGGTTGGCGGGCATCGGTCCCCGGTCGGTCAGGGACTTCCGGGGCGGAGCTGAT
>NZ_QOIO01000172.1 GCF_003332305.1 Microvirga aerophila
TAGAGATGACACCCCTCTGCAAAGTTCAAATGGCACTCTCCTGCTTTTCGGGGCTGTAGGAGGACGTGCCGTATGACGGTGGTGTCGATGGGCGCCAAGGAGTTTTCCCGGCTTGATGTGCTGATGGATTTAGAAGCCCGTCGGGTGACCGTTCGGGATGCTTGCGGCTGCTCCGGCTCAAACGCCGACAGGTCTTCCGGTTGTTGAAGGACTTTCGCGCTCGTGGTGCGGCCAGTCTGATCTCCAAGCGGCGTGGCAAACCTAGCAACAACCGCCTGCCTCAGCCGGTCCGTGATCTGGTCTTGAGGCTCATCAAGGAGCGCTACGCTGACTTTGGCCCAACCCTGGTGAGCGAGAAGCTGCTTGAGGTTCATGACTGCCGGGTGTCACGGGAGACCATCCGCACATGGATGATCGAGGATGGGTTGTGGCTGGACCGCCGTCGGCGGCTTCCTTCTGTTCATCAGCCGCGCAACCGTCGGGAGCGCATGGGCGAACTGATCCAGATCGACGGCTCCAAGCACTGGTGGTTCGAGAACCGCGGCCCGCAATGCACGCTTCTGGCTTATATCGATGATGCCACCAGTCGGCTCCTGCACGCCGCCTTCGTGCCCTCGGAATCCACCTTCGATTATCTGCGCGAGACCCACCGATACGTCGCAGCTTATGGCCGTCCGATCGCCTTCTACTCGGACAAGCATGCCATCTTCCGGGTCAGCAACATCGCCGCAGACGGCGGCGACGGCATGACCCAGTTTGGACGCGCCCTGCATGAGCTCAACATCGACATCATCTGCGCCAACACGCCGGCTGCCAAGGGCCGCATCGAGCGCTCGTTTGGCACCTTGCAGGACCGGCTGGTCAAGGAGATGCGGCTTGCGGGCATCTCAACCATCGAGGCCGCTAACGCCTTCCTGCCGGGGTTCCTGGAGGATCACAACCGGCGCTTTGCCAAAGAGCCTTTCAGCGGCACGGATGCCCACCGTCCGGTGCCGCAGGACATCGTGCTGGAGGATATCTTCGCCTGGAAGGAGGAGCGTACGGTCACGCGCAATCTGACGCTCCAATACGACAAAGTGCTGTTCCTGCTTGAGCCCAATGAGATCACCCGCCTCTTGGCCCGTCAGCGGGTGACATTGATCGACTATCCGGATGGCCGGCTGGCGATCCGCCACAACGGGGTTGACCTGCCCTATCGCACTTACGACAAGCTACAGCGGGTCACCCAGGCCGCCATTGTGGAGAACAAGCGCCTGAGTGAGGTCCTCAGCTATGTGGCGCAGATCCAGCAGGAGCGGGACGAGCAACGCTCGGCCAAGGCACCGCGGCGGCGCGGGCAGGGCGAACGTCACATGTTCAAGACGCCGTAAGGCGCCCCGGCAGAGCAACCCCGACCAGCTCCGCCGGGGCGCCCTCCCCAACCGGTTTTAGACCCAGGGTGTCATGTCGACTTTGCACGCTGAGTGCCATTTCTGGATTGCAC
>NZ_QOIO01000173.1 GCF_003332305.1 Microvirga aerophila
GCTCGGCCCGAATGGTCAGGACACCGTCAGCAACGCGAGCGTTGTCAAAGGAGTTCCATTCGAGCATCTTGTTCGGCAGGTTCCCGCGACCGCCATCGCGCATGGATGTCGACGTATCAGCCCACTTAGCGCGGTCTACCGACGTGCCGTTGAACTCGTCGTCGAATACGAGCTTGTAGCCCGTTAGATTTAGATCAGCCATTGTCCTATACCTGCCATATAGCCCGAACCATGCGAAGTGATCTCGCTGACTGAAGCGAAGCGTCAGCTGCTTGATCTCAAGCACTTGGAGGCGCCATTTAGGATTGGGGAGCGGAACGTTGTCTCTGTTCAGACCCCTCAGATGAAAGCGGGATCAGCAGAGCCGCCCTTATGGATCGTAAGTAGAAGAACGCGGAAAACGAAAAGTGCCACTTGAAGACGATGCTAAAAGTCCAATTACTATTGGCGAAATTATGGCGCTGATTGAGCCTGATTTAGTTTTTGTATTTAGGAATTTGCATAAAATCGTATCTGCGCTTTCCCATAGGAAGCGGATTGCATAGTCTAAGTTTCCTAGAATCGCTAAACAACTAGGTCCGACCCCAGCGGCACATGGGGTGGTGCGCTGGCGCCTCGCCGACCTGATGCAGTGGCTCTTGGGGTAGTACTGGATCCAGATCTCCAAGCAGACGCTCAGTCGTGAGCTGCGGGCCCTGAGCTTCCGCAAGCTCTCAGCCCGGCCGCGCCATCATGAAAAGAGCGATGCCGCCGTGGCTGCTTTTAAGAAGACTTCCCAACGCATCTGGAGGAGATCGCGACGAGCAAAGCCGATGGCTGCCTTATAGAGATCCGGTTTGCTGATGAAGCCCGTGTGGGTCAGAAGAATAAGATCACCCGTTGCTGGGCCAAGCGCGGCACGCGTCCCTCGGCCCCACGGGATCTCGGACGGCCTCGGCTTACATCTTCGGAGCGATCTGCCCAGCCCAGGGCAAGGGAGCCGGCCTCGTGCTGCCCCGCTGCACCACACAGGCTATGAACGAGAATCTGAAGGAGATCTCGCAAGCTGTGGCGCCCGGCGCACATGCGGTGCTGCTGCTGGATCGGGCGGGCTGGCACGTCTCGCGCAAGCTGAAGGTGCCGGCCAACATCACCCTGCTGCTGCCGGCGAAAGCGCCTGAGCTGAACCCGGTCGAGAACATCTGGCAGCATATAAGGGAGAACTGGCTCTCCAACAGGATCTTCACCTCCTACGGTGACATCCTCGATCACTGCTGTGCGGCTTGGAACAAGCTCACCGATCAGCCCTGGACCATCATGTCCATCGGCTTGCGTGAATGGGCACACCAATGATGATCAGCGAGACTCGGTATGGACTTGCTTCGGTTTAGATACTGCTGGCGAATTCATCATGCTGGGACGGGAGCCATCATGAGCTTGGTAAAGGCG
>NZ_QOIO01000174.1 GCF_003332305.1 Microvirga aerophila
AATGGACAAGGTTTACAAGGATGCAGGTTCGGCCATGGCCGGGCTCGTCAAGGACGGGATGACCATCATGGCCGGCGGGTTTGGTCTATGTGGCATTCCAGAGACGCTGATCGAGGCGATCCGCGATTCGGGCGCGAAAGACCTCACCTTCATTTCCAACAATGCGGGCATTGACGGTGTAGGCCTCGGCCGGCTTCTCGAAACCCGCCAGATCCGCAAGATGATCTCCTCCTACGTGGGTGAGAACAAGACCTTCGCCCAGCAGTATCTCTCGGGCGAGCTGGAGCTCGAGTTCAATCCGCAAGGGACGCTCGCCGAGCGCATTCGCGCCGGTGGCGCGGGCATCCCGGCCTTCTACACCAAGACCGGCGTCGGCACCCTGATTGCCGAGGGCAAGGAAGAGCGCGAATTCAACGGCGAGAAATACATCATGGAAACTGGCCTCTTCGCCGATATTTCCGTGGTCCACGCCTGGAAGGGCGATACAGAAGGCAATCTCGTCTATCGCAAGACCGCCCGCAACTTTAACCCAATGATGGCGACCGCCTCCCGGATGACCATCGCCGAGGTCGAGCATCTGGTGCCGGCCGGCGAAATCGATCCCGATTGCATGCACACCCCAGGCATCTTCGTGAAGCGGATGGTGCATGTGCCGAATCCACAAAAGCGCATCGAGCAACGTACAACCCGCAAGCGCGCTGAAGCTGCAGTGCCGGCAGGGGCAGGGGAGGAAATCTGATGGCTTGGACCCGTGAGCAAATGGCTGAACGCGCCGCCAAGGAACTGCGCGACGGCTTCTACGTGAACCTCGGCATCGGCATTCCGACGCTCGTGTCCAACTACATCCCCAAGGGCATGCGCGTGCAGCTCCAGTCGGAGAACGGCATGCTCGGCATGGGTCCTTTCCCCTATGAGGGGGAGGAGGATGCTGACCTGATCAATGCCGGCAAGCAGACGATCACCGAGCTTCCGACCACGAGCTACTTCTCAAGTGCCGATTCCTTCGGAATGATCCGTGGCGGCCATATCGACCTGTCGATCCTGGGCGCCATGCAGGTGGCTCAGAACGGCGATTTGGCCAACTGGATGATCCCGGGCAAGATGGTGAAGGGCATGGGCGGGGCCATGGACCTCGTGGCGGGCGTCAAGCGCGTCGTGGTGGTCATGGAGCATACGGCCAAGGACGAGCCCAAGCTCCTGAAGGAGTGCAACCTTCCCTTGACCGGGACCGGCGTGGTCGACCTGGTGATCACGGATCTCGGCGTCTTCAGCATCGACAAGAAGGGCGGATCGGGCATGACCCTGATTGAGCTCGCCGACGGCGTGACCGAAGACGAGATCAAGGCCAAGACGGACGCTGACTTC
>NZ_QOIO01000175.1 GCF_003332305.1 Microvirga aerophila
CCCGGCGGAGATTGTTCCCTCGATGCCGGCGCGCTTCTGGTACTCTTTGGCGAAGGCAGGCAGCGCCTCACGCTCGCGAGCCGCTGCAAGGGTCTCATGTTCCTCCTGTGGGCGCAGCGTCAGGAGCCGCCGATCGCTGCGGGTACACTGTGCCTTCAAGGGACAGGGACGACAGTGAGTGGTCGAGAAACGCACCTTGAAGGCGGTTCGTCCCTGCCAGTAATCGGGACGCCAGCTCCGGCTCTCGTGCCCGGCCGGACAGATTGCGACTTCCCGCTCCCAATCGAAGATGAAGTCCTGCAAGGTGAAGCCCTCACCGGATTGAGTCTGCCACTGATGATTCCGGGGAGCCGGCCCCAGGAGAGTGACGCCATAGGTCCGGCGACTGGCGACGAGTTGATCGGCCGCGACATAGCCGGCATCGGCCAGATGAGTATCGGGCAGCAGACCCTTGGCCTTGAGCCCATCATGAATGGTGTTGAGGGCGTCGCGATCCACGACCGGTGCCGGCGTGGTCTCCACATGCGTGATCAGGTGCGGGCTGCCCTCGTCACAAGCCTCGGTCAGATGAACCTTGTAGCCAATCCAGGTTGTCGTCCCCTTCTTGGCATAATGGACCTCTGGATCGTAGGGTGATCCGGCCATCAGCAGGGAGGGCGGAAATCCCTCATGGTCGGTCCGCCACTGCACCCGGGGAGTGGTCTCAAAGAATGGGCCGGCCTCCGGTTCTCCGGTCTGAGCTTGGTCGGTGAGACAGAAATTCTGCACCCAAACCTGCCGCAGCAGCTCAATGGCCGGGATCTCACGCAGCCAGATTGGTGCACCAGGAGCCATGATGGCAGCAAGCAGCTGATGACCATCGCGCCCAATCTGCTCGGCATGGGCGCGCCGCTTCGCCTCGCCTTGCGGGACATCATAGTCGTCGGCCCGCCTGCCATACCGCTTGATCCAGGCGGGATTGGCATGGGCGCGCAACCATGCGGGAGCCGCGGACGCCAAGACATTGAGGGCCGCCCGCATGGTCTCGGTCACGCAGGCGAGACGGTTCAGGGAACGGACGGCTCCGAGCACATGGGTCGAGTCAGTGCGCTGACGGCCTCGGGCGCTCAGCAGCTTGTGCTCCCGGCACAGGACCAGAAGCGTATCAAGGAGCTGTCTGGGCATCGGTAAAGATCGTCCCAAGGTGGTCACGCAGGCGCAGATAGGGGCTGCCATGCGGGAACGCGGCCCGCGCGATGGCTGCCGTCGCGGCTGGGACATCACGGCACGGGATCGGGCGGAGCGACATGAGGACCTCCGGGATAGTGGG
>NZ_QOIO01000176.1 GCF_003332305.1 Microvirga aerophila
GGGACTATCGGGAATTTCGTGTGGGGCCATTACGATGATCATGAGGGAGACATCGCATGGCACGCCGCAAGGAACCCCGCATTCCCGACCACCTGCTCGATCAGCTGCTGGCCGGGGCTGATGCTCAATCCGCGTTTGCCAAGAATGGCCTGCTTGACGAGTTGAAGAAGGCCCTGGCCGAACGGGCGCTCAATGCCGAGATGGACCATCATCTCGACCAGGAGAGTGAGAGTGGCAACAGCCGCAACGGCTATGGCCGCAAGAGTGTGCTCCCCGACACCGGCAAGATCGACCTGGAGATCCCACGTGACCGGCTGGCAACCTTCGATCCGCAGCTGATTACCAAGTATCAGCGGCGCTTTCCCGGCTTTGATGAGAAGCTCGTGTCGATGTACGCCCGCGGCATGAGTGTGCGCGAGATCCAGGGCCACCTGCGCGAGTTGTACGGGATCGAGATCTCGCCGGACCTGGTCAGTGCCGTCACTGATGCGGTGCTGGAGGAGATCGCCGAGTGGCAGAACCGCCCCCTGGAGGCGCTCTACCCACTCGTCTTCTTCGACGCGATCCGGGTCAAGGTGCGCGAGGAGGGCACCGTGCGCAACAAGGCCGTCTACCTGGCTTTGGGCGTCCGGCCCGACGGGGCCAAGGAGATCCTGGGGCTGTGGATCGAGCAGAGCGAGGGCGCCAAGTTCTGGCTGCGGGTGATGAACGAGCTCAAGACCCGCGGCGTCGAGGACGTGCTGATGGCGGTGGTGGATGGTCTGAAGGGCTTTCCCGAGGCGATCACGGCGGTGTTTCCCGAGACCCAGGTTCAGACCTGCATCGTGCATCTGATCCGTTCCTCCTTGGCCTTCGTGGCCTACAAGGATCAGAGAGCGGTGGCTTCAGCCCTGAAGGAGATCTACCGGGCCAAGGACGCCGAAGCCGGCCAAGCGGCTCTGGAGGCGTTCGCAACGTCGGTTTGGGGCCGCAAGTACGAGGCCATTGCAGCTTCGTGGCAGCGCAACTGGACGGCGGTCATCCCGTTCTTCGCCTTTCCGGACGAGGTGCGCCGGATCATCTATACGACCAATGCCATCGAGGCGCTGAATGCCAAACTGCGCCGGGCGGTGCGGGCCCGCGGCCACTTTCCCACCGACGAGAGCGCGATCAAGCTGTTGTTTCTGGTCTTGAGGCAGGCGCAGAAAGAGTGGAAAATGCCGCCACGCGAATGGGGCGTGGCGAAAGCCCAGTTCACCATTCTCTTCGAAGGCCGCTTCCGGCTGGGATGATGAACCTAGCCCTTACACGGAAATTCCGACAGTCCC
>NZ_QOIO01000177.1 GCF_003332305.1 Microvirga aerophila
GAAGCCGCCCGATCCAGACGTATTGCCTCAAGCCCTCCAGGTTGTCGCTCATGCCAAGGAGGTCTCGCATCCAGACACACTTTCTGGCCGAGGAGGTCAATCGTAAGAACTCTCCAGTGCCCCATCGGGGCCGCCACGCGGACGGCAAAGAGGATTAGACTTAGCCGCAGCCATGGGTTGGTCCCCTTATCTCCTCCTATGGTCAGGCCTGGCGAGTGGCACGACGGGCCCGCTAGGCCCCTCGCCAAGCCGCCCACCCCGCACGAGCCCCGATCCGCCGCCAACCGATGAACAGGGTCTTGGCCGCAGTGTTGGCCGCACACCCGACGCAGGGCGCGATGCCGTGCTTTTACTTCGACGTGCGGGACGGGGTGAACTTCACGCCTGATGAGGTGGGTCGCGAGTTCGACAGCCTAGAGGCCGCCGGGCGCGCAGCCGCCAAGGCTGCGGCGGAGATTGGAGGAGACCAACTGCCGAATGGCGACGCCCGCAGGGTCACGGTCAAGGCACGCAATGAGCAGGGCCAGTGGATGCTGACCGTAACGGGCACACTGGAGGATCATCGAGGGGCCCCCGCCCCACTTTCCATAACACCAATTACCCGTGAGAAACGGCGCATAGGGGCGCTTATGAAACACGTTTGCAGCGGGCAATTCCCCGTTCTGATCATGCCAGATGAGCCCGATGCCAGCGGTCGGCATCCGATGGTCCTAACAGAACGTACTCCTCGGGTGAAGCCAAGCTAACCTTTCTCACCGCTTCTGGATCGTATTCAGAAGAACACCCACGATGAGCAGCAACGTATGTCCGTAGTAGGTATACTGCCTACCTGACCATCCTAGTACACTCGGATGCACCATCCTCAGGGAGGGGTCAACCATCCTCAGGGAGGGGTCACATGCCGTACGTGTTCCATATTGGCCAACCAGTCCGGCTCAGGGCGCACTTGCGTGAAATGATGGGCCACGGAATCCACCGAGTCGCCGGTTTCTTACCCCCAAGGGCAGATGGGGCGCCTCTTTATCAGATTATGGGTATGCACGATGGAGCAGAGCGTATTGTTAAGCAGCACGAAATCGAGGCTGTCTAGCGTTACCTCTCGGGGCACGGCTGATCTACCCCTCTCTACGGTTCGCCAAAGCATCCTGATCCCCAAAAGCGAGGCGCCTCGCGCGTAGAAGCCGGAAGCATGTCGGTGCAATCCAGAAATGGCACTCAGCGTGCAAAGTCGACATGACACCCTGGGTCTAAAACCGGTTGGGGAGGGCGCCC
>NZ_QOIO01000178.1 GCF_003332305.1 Microvirga aerophila
TGCCCGCCAAACACAAGCGTCTGGATCGGCAGCACCAGCGCCTGAATCCGCAGGATCATCGCATGCACGAGCCCGACCGCATCGACCGCATGCAGGACCAGCCCCTTGGCGGCGCCGACCTGACCGGAGTCGATCAGATCGTGGTTGCTGGTATAGGCGTTGGCGATGCACGAACTGCCAGGCGTCACCCCGTCGAGCCCGCCCTCGTAAAGCGGCTCAAGGAAGACGAGGATGGTTCCCGGCCGCACCACCTGCTGCGGGTCCATCAGTTGCTCGCCGCCGCGGAACTGGCCGGCAGCGATGAAGTCCTGCACCTGCGTCACCACCATCGGGATCACCGTCCACGGCTTCGAGATGCAGGTGACCTCGGCCACCATGCCAACCTTCATCACCTGCGCCTCGATCTGCCCGAAGCCCGCCTGGATGGCTCTGCGCCCGGCGCCTTCCGGGATCAGGATCCCGGCCGGACGCATAAACGGATTGACGATGTCGCCCACCCGCAGTGTGAACTGCTCCACCCGCCCGCTCACGCCAGCCCGGACGACAGTTTTCGCCAGTTCCACCTCGGCTTGGCTCAGCTCGGCTTCGGCGCTGGCCTTTTGGGCCGGCAGGAGGCTGGCGATCTGCGCCTCGGCGGAGCTCTTCGCGGCGGTGGCCGCGTCGATCCCGCCCTGGCGCCCTTCCACGGTGACCTTGAGCTTCTCGATGTCGCGGACCGCGACCGCGCCCGGGTTGCGCCGGTAGATCTCCTGCTTGGTTTCCAACTCGTCCACGGCCTGCTGGTGGGCGCTCCTGGCCTCCTGGATCCTGGCCTCGGCGACAAGGACTTCGCTCTGCGCGACGACCAGCGCCGCATCGGTCTCGGCGATCTTGCGCCGGGCGGTCTCCGCGGCCGCCTCCTGCTTCGAGCTGTCGAGACGGAAGATCGGCGCGCCCTGCTTCACCTCACCGCTGACACCATCGACGTAGACCTCGGCGACCCGTCCGTTCGTCTCGGGAAGGATCGGAACAGTCCGGTAGTACAAGGTGGCGCTGGTCGTGGAGGGGTGATTGTAGAAGATCACCGTGATCAGCCCCACCGTGAGCATCAAGCAGGCAACGATGCCCCACCGCAGCTCGAACCAAACCGAGTAGAGCGTGATCTCCCGGCCGAGCCGCTTTCCTTGAGCATAGCGACGGTAGAGAAAATCAGGAAGAATGGTCAAAAGCGAGCAGAGAAGAAGCTCAAGCATCGGTCCGCTCCTTCGGCATGCGAGAGAGGGT
>NZ_QOIO01000179.1 GCF_003332305.1 Microvirga aerophila
GGCCGTCCGACGCTGATATAGGTGAAGCCTCTGCGCTGCATGTCGCTGGCGCGGTAGATGTTGCGCAGGTCCACCACCACGGGGGCGGCCAGCGCCGCCTTCAGGCGACCGAGATCGAGCGCCCGGAACATGTCCCACTCGGTCACGATCACCAGCGCGTCGGCGTCGCGCGCGCAGTCATAGGCGTCGCACGCATAGGCCACGTCCGGCAGCATCGTCTTGGCGGCCGCCATGCCCTCCGGATCATAGGCCCTGACCGTGGCCCCGCCATCCTGCAGGGTGCGGATGATGTCGATGGAGGGCGCCTCGCGCATGTCGTCGGTGTTGGGCTTGAAGGTCAGCCCCAGCATCGCCACCGTCTTGCCGCGCACCGTGCCGCCGCAGGCCGCGATGACCTTGCGGCCCATGGCGCGCTTGCGCTGGTCGTTGACCGCCGACACGGTCTCCACCAGCCGCATAGGGGCCTCGTAGTCCTGTGCGGTCTTGATCAGCGCCAGGGTGTCCTTGGGAAAGCACGAGCCGCCATAGCCGGGTCCCGCATTCAGGAACTTGCTCCCGATGCGGTTATCCAGCCCGATCCCCCGCGCCACGTCCTGCACGTCGGCTCCAACCTGCTCGCACAGGTCGGCGATTTCGTTGATGAACGTGATCTTGGTGGCCAGGAACGCATTGGCCGCATACTTGGTCAGCTCGGCGGTGCGCCGCGACATGGCCAGCACTGGGGACTGATTGAGATAGAGGGGGCGGTAGATCTCGTTCATCACCTCGCGGGCCCGGGGCTCCTCGGTGCCGATGACGATGCGGTCGGGGCGCTTGAAGTCGGCGATGGCCGCGCCCTCGCGCAGGAATTCGGGATTGGACACCACGGAGAAATCCGCATCGGGGCGGACTTCGCGAATGATGCGCTCCACTTCGTCGCCGGTTCCCACCGGCACGGTGGATTTGGTCACCACCACCGTATAGCCGCTCATGGCGGCGGCAATCTCGCGAGCGGCCTGATAGACGTAGGACAGGTCGGCATGCCCGTCGCCCCGGCGGGATGGGGTGCCGACCGCGATGAACACGGCCTCGGCGCTTTGCACCGCCTCCGCAAGCTCGGTCGTGAACGACAGGCGGCCCTCGCGCACGTTGGTGGTGACAAGCTCGGCTAGCCCCGGCTCGAAGATTGGGATCGCGCCGCCCTTCAGCGCGTCGATCTTGGCCGGCTCCTTGTCGACGCAGCACACCGCATGCCCGAAATCCGCAAAGCAGGCTCCCGA
>NZ_QOIO01000018.1 GCF_003332305.1 Microvirga aerophila
CATCACATCCTCCCGTGACCGGGAGGTGAATCATCAACTCACTGCAAAGAAAAGATCTTTTATGGGTTCACGACCTAGCAGCCTACAGTTGCTCGGCCGGCCTAAACTGAATCAGGTTAACCGATGACCGGGGCGTTCCAGCAGGGGCTGAGGGCCATCTACCAAGGCCATTGAAGAGCATTCGGGCCCGATGCCACCGTTTTTTCATGGCAAAAGCCTGTCCCATCAGCCAATTCAAACTCGGTTTTGCTTCGTTGGACGAGGGATTACTAAGTGACGGGCGTCATCTGAAGCGCACAAGAAGCCCGAACGATTATTCTCAAAGAATATCTGAGAATACCACCCGAAAGATACGCTCGGAAAATTGAATCAGAATAAAGATACGGTTTGAATCAGTCTTAACGACAGCCGACAATCCCTTGAAAATGTTGGTGAGCGGGGTGGGGATCGAACCCACGACCACATGATTAAAAGTCACGTGCTCTACCACTGAGCTACCCGCCCTCAGGGTGAGCCCGGAATAGGGGCTCTCGACTGGCGGGTCAATCAAAAAGGCTTAAGATACGACCCTAATCCGCAACCGCGGAATCGTGGACGATCTCACAATCTCCCCGGCTTCCGCCTTCCGAGCCCTTCGATGACCGATCCCCGTCTGCCCTATTTGTCCGAGTTCGAACGCAAGATCCTTTGGCTTTCGAGCTGGACAATCCACAACGCCAACCATGTCCGACCCAACCGGGACGGGCTGAAGATCGGCGGGCATCAGGCCTCGTCGGCCTCCCTGTCCACCATCATGACGGCGCTTTATCTGGCGGTTCTGCGGCCTGAGGACCGGGTGGCCGTGAAGCCCCATGCAAGCCCGATCTTCCACGCGATCCAGTACCTCCTGGGGCACCAGACCCGGGAAAAGCTCGAGAACTTCCGCGGCTACAAGGGGGCCCAGTCCTACCCCTCCCGCACCAAGGATATTGACGATGTGGACTTCTCCACAGGATCGGTGGGCCTCGGCGTCGCCCAAACGCTCTTTGCAAGCCTCGTGCAGGATTATGTAAAGGCCCACGGCTGGTCTAAGGAGCGCCCGGAAGGCCGCATGATTGCGCTCGTCGGCGACGCCGAGATGGACGAAGGCAACATCTTCGAGGCCTTGCTCGAGGGCTGGAAGCAGGGACTGCGGAACACTTGGTGGATCATCGACTACAACCGCCAGAGCCTCGACGCCGTAGTGCGCGAGGGCCTCTATGCCCGTTTCGAATCGATTTTCCGCTCTTTCGGCTGGGACGTGGTGGTTCTGAAGCACGGATCCCTCATGCAAGAGGCGTTCCGGGAGCCCGGCGGCGACAGGCTGCGCGATTGGATCGATTCCTGTCCCAATCAGCTTTACTCCGCCCTCACCTTCCAGGGCGGCGCGGCTTGGCGCAAGCGCCTCCTCGACGATTTGGGCGACCAGGGACCGGTGACCCGGCTCATCGAGAAGCGTTCGGACGAGGAATTGGCGCGGCTTATGGCCAATCTCGGCGGGCATGACCTTCCGAGCCTGCTCGACGCCTTCGAGTCCATCGACCACGACCGCCCGACCGTGTTCATCGCCTATACGATCAAGGGTATGGGCCTGCCGCTCGCGGGCCACAAGGACAACCATGCGGGGCTGCTCACGCCTACCCAGATGGACGGTTACCGCGCCTCGGCGAAGGTCCGCCCAGGCCACGAATGGGATAAGTTCGAGGGAATGAGCCTGCCGGTCGCGGATCTGGAGCGTTTCCTTCAGTCGGTGCCGTTCAACGCGCGCGGCAAGCGCCGTTTCGAGGCGCCGGTCGTTCCGGTGCCCCGCGAGCTGCCGACGCCTGCGCAGCCTTCCATGTCGACCCAGCAGGGATTCGGCCTCATCCTCAACGAGCTGGCGCGCTCGGACACGCCTCTTGCCGACCGGATCGTCACGACCGCTCCGGACGTGACCGTCTCGACCAATCTGGGAGCATGGGTGAACCGGCGCGGACTCTTCGCGCGCGAGGAGATGAAGGACATTTTCAAGTCCGAGCGCATCCCCTCCACCTTCACGTGGGATTTCGGCCCGAAGGGCCAGCACATCGAACTCGGCATCGCCGAGATGAACCTGTTCATCCTGCTCTCCGCGCTGGGTCTGTCCCATTCCTTGTTCGGGGAACGGATCCTGCCCATCGGCACGCTCTACGATCCGTTCATCGCCCGCGGGCTCGATGCCCTGAACTACGCGTGCTACCAGGACGCCCGCTTCATCGTCGCGGCGACCCCGTCCGGCGTGACGCTGTCGCCGGAGGGCGGCGCGCACCAATCCATTGGCACTCCCCTCATCGGACTGGCCCAGGATGGGCTGGCGTCCTTCGAACCGGCTTTCGTAGACGAGCTATCGGTGATTCTCCGCTGGGCCTTCGACTATCTCCAGCGCGATGGCGAAGCGGAGCCGAATGAGCGCTCGTGGCTGCGTGACGAGACCGGCGGCTCTGTTTACCTGCGCCTGTCGACCCGCACGCTTGACCAGCCCCAGCGGACCATGACGCCGGAGCTTGCCGCCGACGTCGTCGACGGCGCGTACTGGATGCGCAAACCCGGACCGAATGCCCAGGTGGTGGTCGCCTATACGGGCACGGTCGCGCCGGAGGCTATCGAGGCCGTGGGGCTCATGGCCGAGGATCGGCGCGACATCGGCTTGTTGGCCATCACATCGGCTGACCGGCTCAATGCCGGCTGGACCGCCGCGCAGCGGGCAAGAGAGCGCGGCCTCGTTCATGCCCGAAGCCATATCGAGCGGCTCTTAGGCGATCTCCCGCCGCATTGCGGCCTCGTCACCGTCATCGACGGTCATCCGGCGACTCTGGCATGGCTCGGCTCGGTGCTTGGTCACCGCACTCGCTCCCTGGGCGTGGAGCATTTCGGCCAGACCGGCACGGTGCAGGACCTCTATCGCCACTTCGGCATCGACGCACAGGGGATCATCGCCGCTGCCGAGATGATTGCGCCGGGTCGGCCGATCCGGCATTTGAAGGCGCTGGTATGATCAGGAAATAGCACTGCCCTGCTCCCTCGCCTCGTGGGGAGGGCAACAAGGTTAGTGCCGTGAACTCAGTCCTCCACCGCCATGGCGGTGTTGTCTGCGTGCTCTCCGACTTCTGCCTTGCTGTCGCGCTCGCCCTTGGACCAGCCTTCCTTCACCTCGCCGACATAATCCTCAAGCCGACCCTCGGCGATTGCCTTGCGAAGGCCCGCCATGAGGTCCTGGTAATAGGCAAGGTTGTTCCAGGTCAGCAGCATCATGCCCAGGATCTCGTTCGAGCGGACGAGATGATGAAGGTAGGCCCGGGAATAGGTGTTGGATGCGGTGCACTTGGATTCCGGATCGAGGGGGCTGGTGTCCTCGGCGAATTTCGCGTTGCGCAGGTTCATGCGGCCGTGGCGGGTGAAGACCTGCCCGTGGCGGCCGGCTCTCGTGGGCATGACGCAGTCGAACATGTCGACCCCGCGGCGCACCGCCTCCACAATGTCGTCCGGCGTGCCGACGCCCATAAGATAGCGCGGCTTCTCCTTGGGCATGTGCGGCTCAACCGTTTCGATCATCCGCAGCATCACATCCTGCGGCTCGCCAACGGCCAACCCTCCGATGGCGTAGCCCTTGAGGTCGAGGGCTGCGAGCTCCCGGGCGCTCTCGATGCGCAGGTGCTCCACCGCTCCACCCTGGACGATGCCGAACATGGCCTTGCCCGGCTGCTCACCGAACGCGACCTTACAGCGCTCGGCCCAGCGCAAGGAAAGCCGCATGGCCTTTTCGGCCACCTCGTCGGGACAGGGCAGTTTCACGCATTCATCGAGCTGCATCTGGATGTCGGAACCCAGCAGCCCCTGGATCTCGATGGAGCGCTCAGGCGTCAGCACATGGGTCGAGCCATCGATATGAGACTGGAAGGTGACGCCGGTCTCGTCGATCTTGCGCAGGGCCGAGAGCGACATGACCTGAAAGCCACCGGAATCGGTCAGGATCGGATAGGGCCAGTTCATGAACTGGTGCAGCCCGCCTAAGCGGGCCACCCGCTCCGCGCCGGGGCGGAGCATGAGGTGGTACGTGTTGCCCAGCACCACGTCGGCGCCGAGCGCCTTCACCTGATCGGGATACATGGCCTTCACGGTGGCCGCGGTCCCCACCGGCATGAAGGCCGGCGTGCGGATGACGCCGCGTGGCATGCGGATCTCGCCGGTGCGGGCCGCGCCATCCGTCTTGTTGACCGTGAAGGTAAATTGATCCGTGGTCATATGAAATCCTGAAATCGATTTGGCGTCTTTATCCCTGATTGTGACCGCAAGAGGAAGAGATGCGGCCTGACCAGATCCTCAAGACGGCTTGGCCCGAAACAGCAGGCTCGCGTCCCCATATGAATAGAAGCGATAGCCAGCTTCGATGGCGTGGGAATAAGCAGCCCGCATGCGTTGCAGCCCGGCAAAGGCGGAAACAAGCATGAACAGGGTCGATCGCGGCAGGTGGAAGTTGGTCATGAGCACGTCCACAGCCTTGAACCGGTAACCGGGCGTGATGAAGATCGCGGTATCGCCGGAAAATGGCGCGATCGTTCCATCCTCCTCAGCAGCGCTTTCGAGAAGCCGCAGGGAGGTGGTGCCGACCGCCACAACGCGACCTCCCCTCGCCCTCGCCTCATTGAGCGCCCGCGCCGTTTCCTCGGTCACGGTGCCCCATTCGGCATGCATCCGATGCTCCGCCGTATCGTCCGCCTTCACGGGCAGGAACGTTCCCGCGCCCACATGAAGCGTCACGAATTGGCGCCCGATGCCACGTTCTTCGAGGCGGCGAAACAGATCGTCTGTGAAATGCAGCCCGGCCGTTGGGGCCGCGACCGCACCCTCGTCCCGGGCATAGACCGTCTGGTAATCAGCCCGATCCTTTTCGTCCGTAGCGCGCTTGCCGGCGATGTAAGGCGGCAGCGGCAGTTCGCCCAACCGGGCGATGGCCTCGTCCAGAAACGGACCCGCGAAGGAAAACCGCAGCGTGACCTCGCCGCCATCGCCTTTCTCCTCCACCTCCGCGTCCACGCGCACCAACTCGCAGGCCGTGCTTTCCGACGCCTCGCCGAAGCGGATGCGGTCGCCGATGTTGAGCTTCTTGGCCGGGCGCGCGAAGGCGCGCCAGCGGTCCATACCCTCCCGCTTGTGCAGCATGATCTCGACCCGGGCGGCCGTCTCCTCGCGCACCCGCAGCCCATAGAGCCGGGACGGAATGACCTTGGTGTCGTTGAGCACCAGCACGTCGCCGGGCTGGAGCAGGTCCGGCAGATCGCGGACCGTGCGGTCCTCGAACGGAACCTCGTCCGGCTTGACCACAAGCATGCGCGCCGCATCCCGCGGCTCCGTGGGGCGGAGCGAGATGCTGGATTCGGGAAGGTCGAAGTCGAAGAGGTCTACGCGCATGAAACCCTGGCTCATAACGTCATGGCCGGACTAGGTCCGGCCATCCACGCCTGTCCGGCGGTTGAAGATGTGTGCCCGGGACGGACCCGGGCACGATGTCGTTCGGTCGAAAATATCAGGCCGCGTCGGCCGCGACCTTCATGGAGACGATCCGGTCGGGATCTCGCACGGGTTCGCCGCGCTTGATCTTGTCCACGTTTTCCATCCCCTCGGTCACCTTGCCCCAAACGGTGTATTGCTTGTCGAGGAAGCGGGCGTCGTCGAACACGATGAAGAACTGAGAATTCGCCGAATGAGGCGCATTGGTGCGCGCCATGGAGCAGATTCCGCGCACGTGGGGCTCAGCGTTGAACTCGGCCTTGAGATCCGGCAGGTCCGATCCGCCCGTTCCCGTGCCGGTGGGATCGCCCGTCTGGGCCATGAAGCCCTCGATCACCCGGTGGAAGGGCGCGTTGTCATAGAAGCCCTGACGCGACAGGGTCTTGATGCGCTCCACATGACCGGGCGCGAGATCCGGACGGAGCTCGATGACCACGCGGCCCTTGGTGGTTTCCATGATGATGGTGTTTTCCGGGTCTGCCATAGAACTCTCCTGAATGGCTTGAAATACGGTCCGAGTCGTCCGGCTCACATAGGCCGGGAGTCGACGAAACGGAAGAGGAAGGGCCGTCCAGCGACCGCGCCGCCGAGCCCCTCCGTGAAAGGAAGCGGGGTGCAGCGCACGAACGCCTCGCGGACCGAGCGGGTGAACGGCTCCCGCTGCTCCGGCTGGGTGCCCGCTCGGTAGTATGTGATCTTGGGCAGCCCCAGGACCTCGCCGTTGCGCTTGAAGGCGATGCGCAGGGTGATCTCCTGACCGGAATATCCGCTTCCGGTCGGTGGCTGCCAGCAAGCTTCGATGGCCCGGAACACATCGCGGATCCGATCGACACGCGGAACGGGGGCCGCGTCCTCATAGCGCCAAACAGTGCCTCTCGGCACGTCGGGCGAGGTCAGGGGCGGCTCGAGCTGCTCCATCCGCTCGTCCGGATCGCCGAAGGGCGACGGGCTCTCGTCCTGCGCAGCCGCAGGCGAGGAGATACCGACCGCGAGGAAAAGCGCGACGGCAAGCCGCCGCGCTCCGTATGGCCGATCGTACCGCATCATTTCGCGTCAGCGGCAACCTGCATCTTCACGATCTTGTCCGGATTCGTGACCATGCCGTTGGCGGCCGAGTTGCCCTTCTTGATTTTGTCGACCACGTCCATGCCGCCCACGACCTCACCGAACAAGGTGTATTGGCCGGTCAAGGGGCCGCAGCCGTCGTAGCAGATGAAGAACTGGCTGTTGGCGGAGTTCGGGCTCTGCGAGCGAGCCATGCCGACCGAGCCG
This sequence comes from Microvirga aerophila, assembly GCF_003332305.1. Classification (GTDB taxonomy): domain Bacteria; phylum Pseudomonadota; class Alphaproteobacteria; order Rhizobiales; family Beijerinckiaceae; genus Microvirga; species Microvirga aerophila. The sequence continues at coordinate 6,817 of NZ_QOIO01000018.1, forward strand.
CGCTTGTACTGGGTCTGCGAAAACTCGGCCGGTAGATTAGGCAAGTCGGACTTGCCCGTGCCGGTGCCGGTGGGATCCCCCGTCTGGGCCATGAAGCCGTCGATCACCCGGTGGAACACGACGCCGTCGTAGAAGCCGCGCTTCGCCAGCGCCTTGATCTGCTCCACATGCTTGGGGGCGAGGTCCGGACGCAGCCGGATCGTGATGCGGCCATCCTTCGTGTCGAGGAAGATGGTGTTCTGCGGGTCGTTGGCCTGCTGGGCCGCGGCAGGCACAAGGCCGGCGAGCACGATCGCACCGGCTGCGAGCAAACGCTTCATGGACGAGGTCTCCTTGGATTATGCGGACTTCATTGCCGCTTGAATTTGGCCCTTAGCCGCTCGGCGACAAGGTCTGGCACAAAAGCCGAGACATCGCCGCCCATCTGGGCGATCTGCCGGACAAGCGTGGCCGTGATGGGGCGAACCGGAGGCGAGGCAGGCAGAAAGACCGTCTGAACCTCCGGCGCCATGGCGGCGTTCATGGAGGCCATCTGGATCTCGTAGTCGAAGTCGGTGCCGTCGCGCAGGCCCCGGACGATGATCGAGGCCCCATGACGCCTTGCCGCCTCGACGGCCAGATCGCTGAAGGTCACAACCTCCAGCTCTTTTCCCTGAAGGACTGGTCCGCACACTGCCCGAAGCAGCTCGGCCCGCTCCTCGGCGCTGAAGATCGGCGCCTTCGAAGAATGGACCCCGATAGCAATAACGATCCGGTCCGCCACATGGCCGGCCTGACGCACCACGTCCAAGTGGCCGTTGGTGACGGGATCGAAGCTGCCGGTAAAGAGCGCGGTTCGGGTCATAGGCTATGGCGTAGCTTGAGACGCGGCTTTGGGCAAGCTGTGCGATAGAGCACCGCCGCCCGGCCTCCAAGATGCGAAAAGCTCATGACCTTTGGGAATAGGAGGATCCGATGATCTTTCGCCTTTTTGTTGTCGCCGTCACGGCAGTCCTCGTTCTGAGCCCTGCCGCCCTAGCCGGCTTTGTCTAGAACGCATTTTGCGACCTCACCCTGAGGCAGCGTTTCCAGGAATGCGGGAAACCGGCGGGTTTGCCGAGAGGGGACGTTGGCGAGGGGCCAACAATGACAAAGCATGAAAAGGTTGGACTTAGACAGGGTCGACCGATGCGGTTCATGGAGGTGTTCCCGGCAATGACTCACATGAAAATGAATTGTTCTTGAAACAGGCAAGCGTCGTCGGGCTCTGGGCCGCAAAGGCCCGAGCCTGAAGAGCGATCGAGGGGCGCGATGGGCGATCCGGCTCGATGGGGGTGATGGTGGGGAAGAGCCGGATGGCCCCTCGCGCACGGCTCTTTTAGGCAAACAGGCAGCTCTGGCTCGGGAGCTGCCCTCGACGGACGCCGCGCTTGAACAGCGGCGGGTCGCGAGCCAACCCCGACCCCAGAGCGGATGCCTGGGCCTCCCGCCGCCGGGAGTTGCGTCACTCCAGGCGCGGGACCGTTCCCGACCCCACAATCACGACGCCTCGCGAGCGCGCCCCTCGGTGGGCCGGGACAGCCAACCCATAGCCAAGCTTAGGAGAATTGTCAAGAACAAAACGAGAACCAATTGAAGTGTTCGGGTTTAGACTATGTTACCTCCGCCGTTTCGGAGACCCGCAGTCGAATTGTAAGCCTCCGTCCTATTAACCCTATGAGCACGAGTGTTGCCGACCGTGTCCAAACCGGTATGGGTTCTTCTATCTTCCTCGGGGATCGCTCGAACCCAGGACGGAGAGCCATTCACTGTCTCGCCCGCCGAGAGGCTGGATAAGGTTGCTCATCTCAACAAAAATCCCGCCAACCTGGGGCTGGCGGGATGCATGGTTTTCGGTGTCGAACAGTATTATTCTTCCGTTCCCTCGGCAGCCTCACCGGCATCGCCGTTGGCTTCGAGGTCTCCGTCCTCGGCATCCTCGCCCTCGATGTGCTCCACCGAGACGACCCGTTCCTTGCCCTTGGTCGAGAAGACCGTGACGCCCTGCGAGTTGCGGCCGACGGTGCGGATGCCGTCCACCGGCACGCGGATCAGTTGGCCAGCGTCGGTGACGAGCATGATCTGGTCGGAGTTCTCGACCGGGAACGACCCCACGAGTTCCCCATTGCGGCTGTTGACCGCCATGGCCGTGATGCCTTTGCCGCCGCGTCCGGTGATTCGGTACTCGTAGGACGAGGTGCGCTTGCCATAGCCCTTCTCGGACAGCGTCAGGATGAACTGCTCCTGCGCGCTCATGTCCGTGTAGCGCTCCATCGACAGGGCGTCGGCGGCGACGTTCTCCTCGTCGCTTCCGTTCTCGACCTCGGCATCGCCGTTGGTCTGCTCGCCCGTAATGGCGCGACGCATCTTGAGGTAGCCTGCGCGCTCCTCGCCCGACGCCTCCACGTGGCGGAGAATCGCCATGGAGATGATGCGGTCGCCGTCGGCAAGGTTGATGCCGCGCACGCCCATGGAGTCGCGACCCTTGAACACGCGGACCTCGGGCACCGCGAAGCGGATGCACTGGCCCTTGGCGGTGGTGAGCAGCACGTCATCGTTCTCGGTGCAGATCTGCACGTCGACGATGTGCTCGCCCTCGTCCAGCTTCATGGCGATTTTGCCGCCGCGATTGACCTGCACGAAGTCCGACAGCTTGTTACGGCGCACCGTGCCGCGGGAGGTGGCGAACATCACGTCGTACCTGTCCCAGGACGCCTCGTCCTCGGGCAGCGGCATGATGGTGGTGATGCGTTCGCCCTGGCGCAGCGGCAGCATGTTCACCAGCGCCTTGCCTTTAGCGTTCGGGGCTGCCAGCGGCAGACGCCACACCTTTTCCTTGTAGGCCTGACCGGCGGACGAGAAGAAGATGACCGGCGTATGCGTGTTGGCCACGAACAGGCGCGTGACGAAATCCTCGTCCCTGGTCGCCATGCCGGAACGGCCCTTGCCGCCGCGGCGCTGCGCCCGATAGGTCGAGAGCGGGACGCGCTTGATGTAGCCTGCATGAGAGACGGTGACGACCATGTCCTCGCGGGCAATCAGGTCCTCATCGTCCACGTCCGAGTCCCAGTCGACGATCTGGGTCTTGCGCGGCGTTGCGAAAGCCTCACGGATCTCCGCCAGTTCGTCACGGATGATGCCCATGATGCGCACACGGGACCGCAGGATGTCGAGGTAGTCCGAGATTTCGGCCGCGAGCTTGGAGAGCTCGTCGCCAATCTCGTCGCGGCCCAGTGCGGTGAGGCGCTGCAGGCGCAGGTCGAGGATGGCGCGCGCCTGGGTCTCGGAGAGGCGGTAGGTTCCATCGTCGTTGATCTTGTGACGCGGATCGTCCACCAGGGCGATGAGCGGCGCGATGTCATGCGCCGGCCAGTCGCGGCCCATGAGAGCCTCGCGCGCCGAGTTCGGATCCGGCGCGGTGCGGATGAGGCGAATGACCTCGTCGATGTTGGCGACCGCGATGGCAAGACCGCACAACACGTGTGCCCGCTCGCGGGCCTTGTTGAGAAGATACTTGGTCCGGCGGGAGACCACTTCCTCGCGGAAATCCACGAAGGCGCGGATCAGGTCCTTGAGGTTCATCAGCTCGGGGCGACCGCCGTTCAGCGCCACCATGTTGGCGCCGAAGCTCGTCTGCAGCGGCGTGTACCGGTAGAGCTGGTTCAGCACCACGTCCGCCATGGCGTCGCGCTTGATCTCGATGACGATGCGCATGCCGTCGCGGTCGGATTCGTCGCGCAGGTCGGAGATGCCCTCGACCTTCTTCTCGCGCACGAGTTCCGCGATCTTTTCGATCAGCGAGGCCTTGTTCACCTGATACGGGATCTCGGAGACGATAATCGCCTCACGCTCCTTGCGGATCTCCTCCACCTCGGACTTGCACCGCATGATGATGGAGCCGCGGCCCGTAGTGTAGGCGGATTTCACGCCCGCCCGCCCGAGGATCAAGCCGCCGGTCGGAAAATCCGGACCGGGAATGATCTCGATCAGCTCATCAGTCGAGATACCGGGGTTTTCGATGAAGGCCAGGCAGCCGTCGATCACCTCGCCCAAGTTGTGGGGCGGCATGTTGGTGGCCATGCCGACTGCGATGCCGCCGGCGCCGTTGACGAGGAGGTTCGGGAACCGCGCAGGCAGAACCGCCGGCTCATGCTTCGACTCGTCGTAGTTGGGGTTGAAGTCGACAGTGTCCTTGTCGATATCCTCGAGCAGAGGCATCGCCGCGCGGGTCAGGCGGGACTCGGTGTAACGCATCGCCGCCGGAGGATCGCCGTCCACCGACCCGAAGTTCCCCTGCCCGTCCACCAGCAGCACGCGCAGGGCGAAGTCCTGCGCCATGCGGACCAAGGCGTCATAGATCGACTGGTCGCCGTGCGGATGGTATTGACCCATCACGTCACCGACGATGCGGGACGACTTCACGTGCTTTTTGTCCGGCGTGTAGCCGCTCTCGTGCATGGCGTAGAGGATACGGCGATGCACGGGCTTGAGGCCGTCGCGCGCGTCAGGCAAAGCGCGGCTCACGATCACGCTCATGGCGTAATCGAGATAGGAGCGCTTCATCTCGTCGACGATGGAAATCAGCTTGACGTCGCTCGCAGGCTGGTCCCCGGCGGGGCCGCCGGAGCGGATATCGTTCGGATCGGTCAAAACGGGTCTTTCTTATTGGGGCTGGAGCCTCAGGCGCGAGCGGGCTGAAATTGCCGCACCGTCAAGCCTTTGGCAGCCTACGCGAATCCAAGTGAAATCAACTCCTTAGATGGTCGATCCGCAACCATTTTTCAAGGCATTTCCGGGGTTTTCCAAAGGCCAGAGGGGCTTTTCCTCGGCCAAAAGGCCACACCTTAAGAATGCGGCACTGGCCTGTGGCATCGGGCCTCCAGGTTTTGGCTTTCGGGGTGGAAATCGCACCGTCATGGCCGGGCCTTGACCCGGCCATCCACTATTGTGGAAACGCCGAGCCCGAAGGCGCGGATATCCGGCGCAAGGCCGGGCAGGACAGAGGCCTACTGGGAAAATAGACCGATGCTAGGCCAACTTGCTGCCTGGCCGTGGCCGTGGCATGTGTGACGCAACGATATTGAGGGGGCATCCGGCAATGGATTGGATCATGTGGGCCATCTTGGGCCTTGTCGCACTCTTTGCGATCTGGACATATAACAGCCTGGTCACCCTCCGAGCCCGGGTCAATCAGGCCTTTGCCGATATTGACGTGCAGCTCAAGCAGCGCCACGACCTCATCCCCAACCTGATCGAGACCGTGAAGGGCTATGCGGCGCACGAGCGCGGAACCCTCCAGGCGGTGGTCGAGACCCGCAACGCCGCCCTGAAGGCGCAGGGACCCTCCGATCAATCCACGGCCGAGAACGCTCTCTCGGGCGCTCTGGGACGCCTGATGGCGCTGAGCGAGGCCTATCCGGACCTCAAGGCGAGCGAAAATTTCCAGCAATTGCAGACGGATCTGGCTGACATCGAGGACAAGCTCGCGGCCGCCCGGCGCTTCTTCAACAACGGGGTGGCCGAGTACAACGCTGCCATTCAGCATTTCCCGGCTGTGATCTTCGCAGGCCTCATGGGCTTCCGGCCACAAGACTTCTTCGACATCGGCGAGGCGCAGCGCCAGGCCCTCGATACGCCGCCGAAAGTGGCTTTCTAAGCGCCTGCCGTGCTGCCCGTCTTCGGCCTTCACACCCACATCGCCGCCAATCGCCGCCGCTCGACCTTTCTCATCGCCGGGCTTTTTTGCCTTTTCTATCTCATGGCCTTTGGGCTTGCGCTGCTGCTTCAGGCCCGGCGCGCTGAAGGCTTGGGCTCATTCGACAGCCTGCTGCATGCGGCCGTCCAGGACATGCTGTGGCTTGCGCCTGCCACCACGATGCTGGTGGCCTTGTGGGTCTGGTGCGGCTTTCGCCTCAACGCTTTCATCCTCAACCTGACCACGGGCTCCTCGGCTATCGAGCGCCAGGAAAATCCGCGCCTCTACAACCTCGTCCAGAACCTCTGCATTTCCCGTGGGCTCGGGATGCCGAAACTGCGGATTCTGGAGACCGATGCGCCGAACGCCTTCGCGTCGGGCACCCGCCCCGAGCAATACACGATTACCGTCACCCGCGGCCTGCTCGACCTGCTGAACGATCAGGAGCTCGAGGCCGTGCTGGCCCATGAACTGACGCATATCCGCAACGGCGACGTGCGCACGATGATGATCGCAGTCCTGGTCGTGGGCGTCCTGTCCTTCGTGGGCGAAATGGTCTATCGCTCGCTCGGCAACGGCTCTGCCATCGTAAGCTCGAACAGGGGGCGATCCGGCAAGAGCAGCGGTGGCGGACGCTTGGCCGCAATCCTGGTCGCGGCTGCGTTGATCGTCGTGGCGTGGCTGCTTTCCGTGGTGATCCGCTTCTCCCTCTCGCGCCGTCGGGAATATCTCGCCGATGCGGGCGCGGTCGAGCTGACGCACAATGCGGATGCGATGATCTCCGCCCTCGCCAAGATCAAAGGCAAGGGCGAGCTGGAGGGTGTGCCCTCCGCCGTGATGGAATTGTGCCTCGACAATCCCCGCTCCGGCTTCTCCGACCTCTTCGCCACCCATCCGTCCATCGAGGAGCGCATCGAAGCCCTCACGCGCTACGCGGGCGGGAAACCTGTTATCGCGCCGGCCGCTTAGACCCTCAGGAGCAAGGCCGTCGTATCGTCGCTTTCCTTGAATCGCGGATAGAGTTTTCCACCCGGGTCAACCTCGATCTCGATCCGTCTTGCCTCTCTGGCGAGGGGCTCCAGACCCGATGTCAGCGCCGCCTCCATCATAGCTGCAGCGTCCATGGCGCCATAGAGGTCCACGAGCGCAGAGAAGCCGTCGCTGGTCAGGAGAAGAGCCGCGCCGTCCGGGCAGTGCACGGCCTCATGCCTCAGGCGACCCGCCGCCGAAGGGTCGAGGCCGAGCAGGGCAAGGCCCCTGCCCTCCTTCTGGCGCTGGCGGCGACCGGCCAGCCATTCCTGAAAAACCGGGGTCTGCGTGACCGTTTTTGGCGTCGCGCCGCTGGCTTCCAGCAACTCGGCGGCCTTGGCGGCCTCGAATTGTCGGAGACCTGGAGCCTCCCCGACAGTCAGCACAACACCATCGGGTCCACGCACAAAGGCGGTCGTATCCGCAAAGGACCAGACGTCGAGGCTCTCGTTCCGGCGACGCACCAACGTCATGGCCCCGACCGGCCATGTCACCGGATCGCGTCGCTCATCCGGCGCAACCGCCAGGAAGGCCACGCGGGCCTCCTCCATGACGTGACGGATCAGGGACGGACCGTCATCGGCATTCGGCGCGAGGTCCGACAAACGCCGGCTTGCGAAGCCCGCGAGCCACGCAGCGTCGCTTCTCTCCCCCATGATTGGCTCGGTGCCCGGAAAGATCGACGTGTCGATCACCCAGGCCCAGTCTCCCGATGCACCGCAGGCGTCCTCGTTGGCCCGATCCGAGGAACCGGGCCAGCTGATACGATCCAAAACCGTGAACATCGTTGCCATGCCCCTCGCCAAAGCGCTTTTTGAACGCCATAACGCAAGGCGCGCCACAAGGTCCAGCCGATGCTCTTTGATTACGTCTCCGCCGCTCTCGTCACCTTGATGGTCACCCTCGACCCGGTGGCGCTGGCGCCCATCTTCGTCTCGCTCACCCGGGGCATGAACGCGGATGAGCGCAAGCGCGTGGCCCTGCGGGCATCGGTTATCGCCTTCGGGATCCTGACCTTTTTCGGGCTGGGAGGCGAGCTGCTTCTGAGGCTTCTCGGCGTCGGCTTGCCGGCATTCCGCATTTCCGGTGGTCTGCTGCTGTTCTGGATCGCGTTCGAGATGGTGTTCGAGCGCCGCAACGAGCGCAAGCAGCACACCGCCGACATCGCCATCACGGAGGACCACATCCGCAACGTGGCGGCCTTCCCGCTCGCGATCCCGCTCATGGCCGGGCCTGGCGCCATTACGGCGACCATTCTTCTGGCCGGAAGAGCCGACGGCAACGTTCTGCTGCTGTCCTCGCTGATCACCCTGATCGCGCTTGGAATTGCGAGCTGCTTCGTGGTCTTCATGGTAGCCGAACGCGTCGCCCGCATGCTCGGCGTCACTGGGAACGTGGTTCTGAGCCGCCTGCTCGGCGTGATCCTCGCAGGGCTTGCGGTTCAGTTCATCATCAACGGCGTGGAAGCCCTGCTCCGGTCGCCAACTCCCTAGAGCCGGCGCATCGTTCGGTGCGGAAACAGTGAGCCCAATTTCCGCACGATACCCTAACCTGTCAGCGTAGAGTCTCCAGCAGGCGCTGCATGAGCCGCTGGCGCGGCGCGATGGACGAGATCAGGCCGTATTCGTTCAGCGTATGAGCACCGTCGCCGTCGATGCCAAGGCCGTCGAGGGTGGGAATGCCGATGGCGGCCGTGAAATTGCCATCCGAGCCACCACCCGCGCGGGGCGACGAGACCAGATCGAAACCGATCTCTGCCGCAAGGGCCTTGGCGTGGTCGAAGAGTTTCGCGGTTTCGTCCGAACACTCGTAGGGCGGCCGGTTCATGTCGCCCGTGACGGTCACCTTCATGTCGGGATGATGCGCCTTCAGGCCCATGATCGCGGCGGTCAGCGCTTCGCCGTCGGCAACGGTCTCGACACGCAGATCGACGGGGAACTGGCAATGCTGCGGGATGGTGTTCACCGCCGTGCCGCCGGACACCATGCCGACCGTGGTGGTGATGCCGCGGGCGTAATCGGTCAGGGCCTCAATGGCGAGGATTTGACGCGCCGCCTCGTAGATGGCGTTGCGGCCGTCCTGGTGGCGCGAGCCTGCATGAGCCGGGCGGCCCTCCACATGCACGTCGAAGCGCCCGACGCCCTTGCGCGACGTCACGATCTTGCCGCCATCGCGGGCGGGCTCGGTGACCAGCGCGAAAGCGGAACGGCGTCCAAGGTCTTCAATGATGGGACGCGTCATCGGCGAACCGATTTCCTCATCCGGCGTGACGAGGAAAATCATGGGGCGGGCGGCATTGCCCTTGCGGGCCACATCCTTGAACGCCTCCAGGGCGAAATAGGCTCCGCCCTTCATGTCGTACACACCCGGGCCGTAAAGACGATCACCTTCGACCCTCAGGGGAAGGTCGTCCGCGATCGTCCCAATCGGATGAACCGTGTCGAGGTGCGACATGACCAGGATGGCAGGCTCGTCCCGCTGCGGCCCCGCCCGCAGGATCAGCGCATCGCCCAGCCCCTGCTCTCCTCTGATCCGTTCCACCGCGACGGGAGCGTCTGTCATCTGCGCGACGACGAGATCCATCATCAGGTTGACCCCGGCCACATCATGGGTCGGGCTCTCGGTACGGATCCAGGTGAACAGGGTGTCGAGGGAGGATGTCATGGCCGCTTGCGTTCGAGTCTCACGAAAAAGGCGGCTTCGGGCCGCCTCGCGCTTCATAGCCCGCCTAAGCCGGGGTGTCACCCGGTCAGCGTGCCCGATCGCACATGCCGGATCGCCCTGCCCGCGTGCAGCGCGACTCAGACCACGAAGAAATCCGCTGCCGTGAGCTTCAGGTTCTTGTCCAACGTCGCGAAATGCACGGCCTTGGTGGAGCCGGTGCCGTCCGCATCGTAGTACAAGGCACCGGTCTTCTTGTTGTAGATGATCCGGTCGCTGGCATCGTGCGCCTTCGTTCCGGTCCAGAACGCGCTGCCCGCCAGAACGCCCTTCTTGGCGATTTTGGTGAAGACGCTTTTCGAGAGGTGGATCGTGTCGTCGGCGACGCTGTAACCTTCGATCCGGTCGATGTTCGTCTTGTTCGGCTTCGTGTCGAACAGGAAGACATCCTGGCCGGAACCGCCGTTCAGCACATCCTTGCCGAGGCCGCCCGCGAGGGTGTCGTTTGCTCCCCCACCGAGGAGATGATCCGCACCGGCCGTGCCTCGCACGAGCACCGGCACCGGCGGAGGAGGCGGAGGAGGCGGCGGTGGAGGCGGCTCGGGAACCGTTTCGTCGATATCCGTCACCGTGATGGTGAAATCCTGCGTGACCACGCCCCCATACGCATCCGCGACCTTGATCTTAATGCTGTGCTGCGCTTGCGTCTCGTAGTCCAGAGCTCCGGCCAGCACGAGGTTCGTGCCGTCCAGGGTGAACAGGCCGCCCCCATTGGACAGCAGGGTATAGGTCAAGGCATCGCCGTCGCGGTCCCGGGCGGACAAGTGGCCGATAACCGTGGCGGCGCCTGCATTCTCGGCAATGCTCAGGTTCGACAGCGCCACTTCGTCCGGGTCAGCGTTGATGAGCGCGAAGATGCCGTCGGAGAATTGCCCGAACCGAATGCCCTTCAGCAGATCGGCGCCATCCTGGCTGACAGTGTCGGAGACAATGATGCTGCCGTCCTCCATGTGGGTGACGGTGTAGCTCTCTCGCAGACCGGAGAAAACGGCGAGGTTGCGCCCTGCCCCGCCCTCGAGGGTGTCGTCGCCCTTTCCGCCGGTCAGGGTGTCGTTGCCGTCGTTGCCGACGAGGCGGTTGGCCCCGTCGTTGCCGATGAAAACGTCGTCGCCCGCCCCGCCTTCCAGGTTCTCGATGCCGATCAGGGTATCGAGCCCATAGCCCGTGTCCTGCGCACCCTGCAGGGCGAGATTCACCTTGGCGGCGACCGAACCGCTGAAGCGGGCCGTATCCACGCCGGCACCGCCGTCGAGGATATCGTCGCCGAGGCCGCCTTCCAGGGTGTCGTTGCCTCCGGAGCTCTTCAGGATATTGTCGAGGGCGGAGCCGATCAGGAGGTCGTTGCCGCCGGCGCTCGTGACGTTTTCGATGCCGATGAATCGGTCGTTTCCGACCCCGGTCGCCTGCGCAACCGTAAGCCGCAGGTCTACGGTGACAGGGCCGCCGGACAGGAGGACGGTGTCGATCCCTTCGCCGCCGACGAACACGTCGTTGCCCGTTCCCGCCGAGAGAATGTCGTTGCCGGCCCCACCCTCCAGGACGTTGGCGCCGTTTCCGGCGACCAGGACGTCGTTGCCGTCGCCGCCATCGACCGTGTTATCGCCCTCCCCGGCATGGACATCGTCATCGCCCGCTCCACCACGAATGGTGTCGTTGCCGTCTCCGGCCCTGATCTTGTCGTGACCTTCGCCGCCGTCCACCAGGTTGTCGCCGCGACCGGCCTGCAGGCTGTCGTCACCCGCTCCACCCCGGATGGTGTCATCGCCGCCGGCCGCGATCGTGTCGTCCCCGCCTCCGCCGTCGACCAGGTTGTTGCCATAGCCGGCATCGATGGTCTCATTGCCGGCGCCGCCATAGGCGGTGTCGTTACCGACAGGATCGTTGCCAGCATCCGCATCGCCGTCTCCGTCGAGCCGGATGACGCTCGTGGCGGAACCTCTGATGCCCATGTAGAGGTCATCGCCCCCGCCCAGCAGGACCGCCCCGTCGAGAACACCCTCGTTGGTGAGAACGTCCTTGAAGGCCGAGCCAAGCACGGCTGTCGGCCCGCTCACCGTGCCCGTGTTGGCGACCGTGAACGTGCCGCTCGGCGCCGCATTGGCCGTGAGTTTGATGCCGATCTGGCCGGCCGCGATGACGCCGGTGTTCAGGATCGTGCTGTTCACGTCGCCAAGATCGATCCCGGTCTGAAACGCGCTGATCTGCCCGTTGTTGGTGATGCGGGAGCCGGTATTCGGCTGGTTCGCCGTGCCGTAGATCAGCATGCCGGCAATGCCGGAAATCGAGCCGTTGTTGGTGACGTTGACGGAGTCCCAACCCTCGACGCCCACAAGGGAGGCCATGAGCGTGCCGTCGTTGATGAGGCTGGTGCCGTCCTGCCGGAGCCTTACCGCCTGGGCCGAGTTGATGGTCCCGCTCGGCCCCACATAGAGGCTGCCGGGAGCCTCCAGGGCGACGCCGATCCACGATGTGGTGATGGCGCCGTTGTGGGCGATCTGCGCATCCGTGACGGCAAGAATGCCGGTCGACATGGCCCCGATGGCTTCGATTACTGCGCCCTCGGCAACCGTCATCTGGGAGCGGTTGCTCGAATAATTGATCAGCACCCGGTAGATGTTGGTCCGAGGCTGCGTGTTGTCCGGCGCATCGACATACTCCGTCGTGAGAGCGCCGGAGATCAAAGTGTAAGGAGAATTCGTTTCGAGGGGCATCGGACACCGCAACAGGAACAGAAGGCCTGCTAGCACGCCGGGCGTTACGATATCACTATATGAACATGTAGGTTCGGGTTGATTTCCCTAAAGGAAAGCGTGGCAATTGCAGCTTATCGTTAAAATGCAGCTTTGCCGTTTATTGGTGGCTAAGGCGGTAAAGCCCGAGGCTCTACCTGGATCAGCAAGCTAAAGCGCCTTTGGTAACTGGCAGCTCCTAGCGGAGATACAGCCACATCGGCATGCCAATGTGACGCAGCGGCAGCCGGTTACCTTTGTTATAATGCTACGTTAAGACATGAGGCTTAAAGCAAGACAATAAGCTTCAAAGGGGCATGCGACGCTATGGCGAAAAAGATTGGCACTCTCGGCGGCAATTTCCTTGAGGGATCCTCGACTTCCGACCGCATCTACGGCGACAGCGGCGGATTGATCTCATCGCGCACGATGGGCCGCGACCAGATTCACAGCTACAACGGCGCGGACTTTCTCTACGGCGACGCTTCCACCTTGAGCGGATCCGCCCGGGGCGGCGCGGATAGCTTCTGGACGGGCAGCGACCGGGACACCGTCTATGGCGACGCCTACACCATGAGGGGGTCGGCCCAGGGCGGAGCGGACCGCATGTGGGGCGAGCACGGGTTCGACGTGCTATATGGCGACGCCCGCACCATGACGGCATCGGCAATCGGCGGGGCCGACAGTCTCTATGGCGGTCGTGACGAGGACACCCTCTATGGCGACGCCTATTCCATGAGCGGAAGCACGGTCGGCGGGAACGACGAGCTTTACGGCAATCAGGACGATGACACGCTCTACGGCGACGGCTATACCCTTGCCGGCGGTGCAAAGGGTGGATCGGATACGCTCTCCGGAGATGACGGACGGGACACGCTTTATGGCGACGCCCGCACCCTGAGGGAATCGACCGTCGGCGGGAACGACAGCCTCCGGGGCGGCAGCTCCGACGATGTCCTCTACGGAGACGCCTATCAGTTGCAGCATTCGGCGGTCGGCGGCGGCGATACGCTTTACGATGGCGACGCCTACACGTTCTTCGACAATGCGCGCGGCGGGTCGGACCTCATCTACGGCGAAAGCGGCGCCGGCACACTCTACGGCGATGCGGTCAACATGTACGGCTCGTCGGTCGGCGGGAACGACAGCATCTATGGCAGTTCGTCGAACGACAAGCTCTACGGCGATGCGGCGACCCTCAACGATTCCAGCGCTGGTGGGCATGACTACCTGAACGGCGGCTCCGGCGATGACGTGATCTATGGCGATGCGCAGATCACGGGCCCAAATGCCACGTATGGCAACGATTCGCTGTTCGGCGGCGCGGGCAACGACAGGCTCGTGGGCGACTCTTCCTATGGAGGAACGGGCGTCGACTACCTCAACGGCGGAACAGGAAACGACACTCTGGACGGCGGCGGCGGACGCGACATCTTCGGCTTCGATGCGGCGTCCGGCCGGGACACCATCCAGTATTTCCGGCCCGGCGAGGATCAGATCGATCTGCGCGCTTGGAGAATCCTGGACTTCGACGACATCCAGATGGCGCAGCGCACGGGCTATACGGTGGTGTATCTCTCTGGAACGACGCACTACATCAAGCTGGAGAATGTCGAAAAGACGGCCCTCACAGCGGTCGACTTCATCCTATAATACGCAAAGGCCCGGCGACTGTCCGGGCCTTTTTCATGTCGTTGCCGCCTGCGCGTCGAGCCATTCACGAGCCAGCGGGGTTAGGTAAGGCGTGAAAAGGGATGATACCTGCTTGATCCCCCATTCCAGGTGCGCTTTCTTCAGCGCGCGCACACCCTCCTGCACGTCGAGATAGACCACCCAATAGGTCGAGACGATCCAGACATTCGCCAGCAGGGCATCAAGCTCCTCGTCCGAAATCGCGATCAAGCCGGCCGCTCGCATGTGGCCCATGAGTGTTTTGACTGGAGCCCGCAGACGCGCGCTGATGGCCCGGATGCGGCGACGCAGCTCCGGCGCCGTCGCCAGCAGGCTCATGAAGTCGCGGTAGAGAAAGCGATAGGACCACACGATCTCGAACCATTCACGCAGGAAAGTCGCATAGGCGGCCGGATCCGCGCTGTCCCTCCTGGGGCTTTCGAGAAGCCTGTCCACCTCAGCCTCGAACCGGTCGAAGATCACCAGCACGAGCGCCTGCTTGGTCTTGAAGTAATAGTAGAGATTGCCCTCGTTAATCCCGGCTGCATCGGCGATCTGCGCCGTGGTGACCCGATCCGGTCCACGCTCAGTGAAGAGCTTGAGAGCAACCGCGATCAGCCTGTCGCGGGTGCTCACGCCATGACGAGCGCGCTTGGCCTTTGACGCTGGTTCGGCATCCCGCATGAAAGCCCGCCTGTTCCGCCCCTTGACGTTCTAAGGTATGCACCTTAGATCAAGGTTCTCTAAGGTGCATACCTTACACTGCGGCGCATGCCTCCATCAAGCGTCGCGGTCATATGAAAGGGACATCATGAGCGCTAGCGCCCTTCCGGTCATATCGGAGCAGAGCCCGGGCCTCGCCGTCAGCCGAGGCTCTCCCCTCGCGCTTCTCGGTGCGGTGGTGCGCAATCCTCTGGAGGCCCTGCCGCCCGAGGTCTTTCACGAGCCGCTGGTCTATTCGCGCATCGCAGGCCGCAGGCGTGTTCTGATCAGCGATCCGACGTTAATCCATGAAGCGCTGGTTCGAAACGCGGATGCGCTGGTTAAGGGCGAGGATGTCCGGCGCGCGCTCGGTCCGGCGCTCGGTGAAGGCTTGCTCACCGCGGACGGCGCGCATTGGCGGTGGCAGCGCCAGTCCGTCGCGCCTGCGTTCCGACACGAGAAACTGACGAGTCTTCTGCCTGCGATGATCGCCGCCGCGGAAGGTACCCGCGACCGCTGGCTGGCATCGGGCGCGAAAGCCGATCTGAGCATCGGCCATGAAATGATGCGCACGACCTTCGACATCATCGTCGAGACCATGATGTTGGGTCCTGGAGGGATCGACGTTGCCCGGGTCGAGCGGGGCATTACGGATTATCTCGAACCGACCGGGTGGGTGTTGGCCCTCAGCATCCTCAAGGCGCCGGACTGGATTCCTTACCCCGGGCGACGGCGCGCCGCGGCGGCGGCGTCCTATCTGCGCTCGGCCATCACGGCCATGATCGCGGAGCGCCGTCACAGCGGCGAGAGCCGCGAGGATCTCGTGGCCCTGCTCCTCGGGGCTATCGACCCGGAGAGCGGCCGGACCATGACGGACGGAGAAATCGCCGACAATCTCCTGACTTTCGTCACAGCCGGCCACGAGACCACGGCGCTTGGCCTCGCCTGGACCTTTCACCTGCTGGCGAAACATCCGTCGACCGAAGCGAAGGTGCTGGCTGAGATCGACGAGGTCACGAAGGGCGAGCCCTTGCGGCCTGAGCAAGTTGGGCAGCTTACCTACACGCGGCAGGTTTTCTCGGAGGCGATGCGCCTGTACCCGCCGGCTCCGATCATCACCAGAACGGCAATCCAGGATTTTCAGCTCGGCGGCTATACGATTCCGGCGGGCACCGTTCTCGTCGTGCCCATCTATGCGGTGCACCGCCACGAAAAAATCTGGGACGTTCCCGAGCGCTTCGACCCGGAGCGGTTTGCGCCCGAGCAGGCGAAGACCCGCCACCGCTACGCCTACATGCCGTTCGGAGCGGGGCCGCGCATCTGCATCGGCAGCGCCTTCGCCACGATGGAGGCGGTGGCCATCATGGGGGTGCTCCTGCAAGGCGTTCAGCTGCGGAATATCTCGGAAGAGACCCCGGCGGCTTCTATGAAGGTCACGTTGCGACCGATGCGGGACTTGCGCATGCGGGTCGAGCGCCGCGCCCGAGCGGAAGCTCAGTAAAAAAAGCCGCGTCTCGCCCTGGTGCGGTCGCGGCTTTCCCAAATCGAGCCTGTCGCCGACGAATATCCTAGAACGGGATATCGTCGTCGATGTCGCTGAAGCGCGAACCGCCGCCCGACGCAGGCGCTGCGGCGGGTTTTCTGTCCATGGGGGAGGAGCGACCGAAGTCGCCGCCGCGGCTGATCTGGCCCGGCTCCTCCTCGCCAAACTCCGAGGCGCCGCCGCCGCGGCTGTCCAGAATCGTCAGCTCGCCGCGGAAGCGCTGCAGCACGATCTCGGTGGTGTACTTCTCCTGCCCCTGCTGGTCCTGCCACTTGCGCGTCTGCAGCTGGCCCTCAAGATACACCTTCGAGCCCTTCTTCAGGTACTGTTCCGCCACCCGCGCCAGGTTCTCGTTGAAGATCACCACCGAGTGCCACTCGGTCTTCTCCTTGCGCTCCCCCGACCCCTTGTCCTTCCACGTCTCAGAGGTCGCAATCCGCAGGTTCACCACCGGCTCGCCCGAGTTCAGGCGCCGCACCTCAGGGTCCCGCCCCAGGTTCCCCACCAATATCACCTTGTTCACGCTGCCAGCCATTGGGGCCACTCCTCATTCACATGAGGCTGTTCTGGGGCCGCAGCGCCCAAGGGGCAAGCAGCGTCTCGGTTGTGCACAGGACTGTCCCCAATTAACCGCCGAGCCCAGTCACCGCCTCCCGCAATCGCCGAGTGAGCGATCGAAACGTCGTGTTTGCCGGAATTCTCCGAGGCCGAGACGGAAGCCGCCGCAGTTCGCGCTCGGCAGCCGGTCGACTGGCCCTAACCTTTGCTGTCTACTTCGGCGTTTGTTTCGCGAAGAATGCGGCCAGTTGCTCGATTTCTTCATCGGTAAGGCGCTTGGCCATCACCATCTGAGGATTTTGCCGCTGTCCGTCCCGGAACAGCCTGAGCTGTGCCGCGAGATCTGATTCGGTTTTGCCTGCCAACGTGGGAACGCCCTGCACCTGCGGGGTCCCCGTCTCGCCATGGCACGACATGCAGAGTTCCAACTTGTCGCTGACATCCTGAGCCGTCGCGGATTCAGGGCTGCTCACAATCAGAAAAATAACCGCGGCTGCCTTGCAGCCCGAGCGAAGGAGCATGGAGGAGATCCGTAGGCAGGGCTGATCGGTTTGATCCGCTCTCATGGCTTAGCCTGCGATAGTTGATCTGCCAAGCCTAAGACGATCCCGCCCGGCGCAGCTGCACCGGCACCTAAAGCTTCGGTCGCCACGCCCTGTTCTAGGGCGACGCGATGGTCAGACCGAAATAGAGACCGCCCCCATACATGTGCTGCGCGCTTGCCAGGGCGATGCATGAGCGCAAGGCGGAAAGCGTTTCCCTAAGGCGAGGTGGCCTGCCGGGCATCTGCGAGCGCCCGCTCGCAAGCGGCTCGGTCGCCTGCGTCGTCAGCGGTCCTGGCTCGCGCCAGGGCGGCCAGAGCAGCTTCCATGGGCCTACCCTCCCCGAGCCGCTGCTCCGCGGCCGCGATTGAGCCCGGCGTCGGCTCACGGTGCAACAGGGCTGCATTGGTTTCCGGTCCCGTGGGACCGGCTCCCGCCACTGCGCCGATCCGGGCATCGACCTGTGCCTGAACCCGGTTGATGTCCTGGGTACAGGGGCCGGCAAGGACCGGCTGGGCGGTGAGGATCAGCAGAAATATGCTCCCAACCAACACCTTCTGGATCATGATCCGGCTCCTGGGGAAGAAGCTCCCGATGGGCAAACTTAACCTATGGGAAGGCTCAAGACACGGATTTCTTTGATAGAACCTGCCTCTACGAGTCGACTTACTGCTTCGGCACGGACTGGGCGGCCTTCAGCTCGTGCAGTTCGTTACCTAGTTTGATGCGGATCGTGTAGTTCCGCTCGCCGCCGATTGCCTCCGGCGCCTCAACGAAGAGGAGCGCCTTTGTGTGAATCCCCGGCATGAGCGTGTGATCTTGAAGAGCATATTGCCGGGCGAGTTCCAGATTTTGGCGGTGCTCCCCTCCTAGCGCCGCCATGTCCTCTCGCCCCTCCCGGCGCGCCTGCCCGATGCCCGATCCGATCTGACGGGCTAGGGATATGTTCGCTTGGGCAAGGCTCCCAATGACGAACTCGGCGGTGGCGTGCCGACTCCGCTCCGCAGCGACGATGTCGTCGAGGGTCTTGAGAGGCAGAACCACCTCCCCGTCTGGATGGGCAAGGACGACAGTCGCGTCCTGCATTCGAAACTCGATAGGTGTTTTCCCGTGGTTTCGCATCTCGATCACGAACGGCACCCAAGTGCCCGCCTTGGCGTAGCCTGGTGGATGGACAAGGCCGACGCCGGTGACCTTCTGGCGTGATGCCAACAGCTCGTAGCCGTTCCACGGGATAACCTGCTGCTTGGGCCCGGGAACGAAGGAGACGCTTTCGCTCACGGCGACGCAGGCCGTGAGGCCCATACAGACGATGAACGCGGCAAATCTGGCGGCAAGCATGGAAACCCCAACTAAAACTTTGTTACAATAGAGCCGTTAGGCTTACTATCCTCGCCTGTCACCTTGCCGCCCGTACTCTCTTTGTTCTAAAGTTGTCGATATGGAATCATCTGCCGCATGTTGTTTTGGCGGGTGAGGCATCACATATCCCGGAGCCGGCCCAGCGGGTCGGAATTCCATACTAAGCTGGGCAGCACATGGCCAAACTCGACGATCTCTTCAACCGCGCAAAGGCGGGTGATCCCAATGCGCGCGTGATCTCCGTGCGCGGAGCGCGTGAGCACAATCTCAAGAACGTCGACCTCATGGTGCCCCGGGACCACCTCGTGGTGTTCACGGGTCTTTCGGGCTCCGGCAAGTCATCGCTGGCCTTCGACACGATCTATGCCGAGGGGCAGCGGCGCTATGTGGAATCCCTGTCCGCTTATGCCCGCCAGTTCCTGGAAATGATGCAGAAGCCGGACGTGGACCAGATCGACGGTCTCTCCCCGGCCATCTCCATCGAACAGAAGACCACCTCGCGCAATCCGCGCTCGACGGTGGGAACGGTCACCGAGATCTACGACTACATGCGCCTGCTCTGGGCGCGGGTCGGCATCCCCTACTCGCCCGCCACGGGCCTTCCGATCGAGAGCCAGACCGTCAGCCAGATGGTGGACCGGGTTCTGGAGCTGCCGGAGAAGGCACGGCTCTACCTGCTGGCTCCGGTGGTGCGCGGCCGCAAGGGCGAGTACCGCAAGGAAATCGCCGAGTTCCAGAAGAAGGGCTTCCAGCGCCTGAAGATCGACGGCGAATACTACGCCATCGATGAGGCCCCTGCCCTCGATAAGAAGTTCAAGCACGACATCGACGTGGTGGTCGACCGGATCGTGGTGCGCGCCGACATCGCCGCGCGCTTAGCGGAATCCTTCGAAACCGCCCTCGACCTCACGGACGGTATTGCGGTCATCGAATATGCTGATGAGACCGACGAGAAGGGCAAGCCCAAGCGCATCGTCTTTTCGTCGAAATTCGCCTGCCCGGTCTCGGGTTTCACGATTCCGGAGATCGAGCCGCGCCTGTTCTCGTTCAACAATCCCTTCGGCGCCTGCCCCACCTGCGGCGGCATAGGCCACGAGATGCGCATCGACCCTGACCTGATTGTGCCGGACGAAACCTTGTCGCTCAAGCGCGGCGCCATCGCGCCCTGGTCCAAGTCTACCTCGCCTTATTACGGCCAGACCCTGGAATCGATTGCCCGACACTTCCGCTCGTCCATGACCAAGCCGTGGGAGGAGCTGCCGGAAGCCGTGCGCGAGGCGATCCTGTACGGCACGGACGAGACCGCGATCCGCTTCTCCTATGACGACGGGCTTCGGGCCTATGAGGTCAGGAAGCCCTTCGAGGGCGTGATTCCGAATCTGGAGCGGCGTTACAAGGAGACCGAGAGCGACTGGTCCCGCGAGGAGATCGGCCGCTTCATGGGCGAGACGCCTTGCGAGGCCTGCGGCGGCAAACGGCTCAAGCCGGAGGCGCTGGCGGTGAAGATCGCCGGCTTCGACATCGGCGACGCCACCACCTTGTCGGTCAAGGACGCCCATGTGTGGTTCGGCGATCTGTCGAACAAGCTCACCAACAAACAGAACGAGATCGCGGGCCGCATCCTCAAGGAGATCCGCGAGCGGCTCACCTTCCTGGTCGATGTGGGGCTGGAATACCTCACGCTATCCCGTGCTTCCGGCACGCTGTCCGGCGGCGAAAGCCAGCGCATCCGTCTCGCCTCGCAGATCGGCTCCGGCCTCACGGGCGTGCTCTATGTGCTCGACGAGCCGTCCATTGGCCTGCACCAGCGCGACAACGAGCGCCTGCTCGTGACCCTCAAGCGCCTGCGCGACCTAGGCAACACGGTGATCGTGGTCGAGCATGACGAGGACGCGATCCTGCAGGCCGATTACGTGTTCGACATTGGCCCGGGCGCAGGCATCCATGGCGGCGAGATTGTTGCCGAGGGCACGCCGGACGAGCTCCTCCAGGATCCGAAGTCTCTCACCGGCAAGTACCTGACGGGCGAGATGTCCGTGAAGGTGCCGGCCAAGCGCCGCAAGCCCGACCGGAAGCGCATGATCAAGGTCGTCGGCGCGAAGGGCAACAACCTCAAGAACGTGACGGCGGACATCCCGCTCGGCACCTTCACGTGCATCACCGGCGTGTCCGGGGGCGGCAAGTCCACGCTTGTCATCGACACGCTCTATAAGGCGGTGGCGCGCAAGCTCAACGGAGCGCTGGAACATCCGGCCCCGCATGACCGCATCGAGGGCCTGGAGCACCTCGACAAGGTCATCGACATCGACCAATCCCCCATCGGCCGCACGCCGCGCTCGAACCCGGCCACCTATGTGGGAGCATTCACGCCGATCCGCGAATGGTTCGCCGGCTTGCCGGAGGCGAAGGCGCGTGGGTATCAGGCCGGGCGTTTCTCGTTCAACGTGAAGGGCGGGCGCTGCGAGGCCTGCTCCGGTGACGGCGTCATCAAGATCGAGATGCACTTCCTGCCCGACGTCTACGTGACCTGCGACGTCTGCAAGGGCAAGCGTTACGACCGCGAGACGCTGGAGGTGAAGTACCGCGACAAGTCCATCGCCGATGTGCTCGACATGAGCGTGGAGGAGGCGCGCGATCTGTTCAAGGCTGTGCCGTCGATCCGCGAGAAGATGCAGACGCTGGCCCGCGTGGGCCTCGACTACGTGCATGTGGGCCAGCAGGCCACGACTCTTTCTGGCGGCGAGGCGCAGCGCGTGAAGCTGTCGAAGGAGTTGTCGAAGCGCGCCACCGGCCGAACCCTTTACATTCTGGACGAGCCTACGACGGGCCTGCACTTCCACGACGTGGCGAAGCTGTTGGAGGTGCTGCACGAGCTGGTCGAGCAGGGCAACTCCGTGGTGGTGATCGAGCACAATCTCGAGGTCATCAAGACCGCCGACTGGGTGATCGATCTTGGCCCCGAGGGCGGCGACGGCGGCGGCCAGATCGTGGCGCAGGGCACGCCCGAGGAGATCGCCGAGGTGAAGGAGAGCTATACCGGCCGCTTCCTCAAGGAAGTGCTGGAGCGCCGGCCTCTCAAGAAGGCGGCCGTCAAGAAAGAACCTTCCAAGAAAGAGCCCGCCAAGAAGGACAAGAAGATCACCCGCGAAGCGGCGGAATGATCGAAAGACGAGGCGCGGCCGTTAACGCGTCGCGCCTCGCTCGATGCCGTGCGTGACAGAGCAAGACCGTTACTTCAGCGCGACGACGAACTGTTCAGCAGGCCGCAGAGCCCCTTCAGGTCGCTCTCGTAGCTGTCCGGAGAGGCCAGGACCACAGCGCAATTGCGCCGAAGCTGCTGCTTCTGGCCAGCGCTCATGTTTCTCAACCCGGCCGCCACGCTGCCGGCCGGCGCAGGAGCGACCGAGGGCGAGCGCGGATTGACGCTGCCGGTCGCAGACGGGTTGCGGGTGGTCCCGCGTGTGGAGGTGCCTGTGGAACCCGCTCCAACGCCTGGCCGAATGCCACCGGTTCCCCCTGGAACGACGGAGCCGCCGCCCGACGTGCCCGAGCCCCCGATACCAAGGCCGACCCCGGCCGTCGCACCGTTCGATCCGCCAACATTGGCCCCGCCACCGGCACTGATGCCGCCAGACCCGCCGATGCTGGCGCCGACCCCGGCCCCAATGCCGTTCGAGCCCCCCGCATTGGCCCCCGCCCCAGCATTGACCCCATCGGAGCCGCCGATGCTGGCGCTAAGGCCCGCACTCACGCCCGCTGAGCCACCCACATTCGCGCCCGCGCCGGCCGAAACGCCGCCCGAACCGCCCACATTCGCACCACCCTCGGCCGAGACGCCGCCGGATCCGCCCACATTGGCTCCGGCTCCGGCGCTGGTCCCGCCCGCGCCGCCGATGCTTGCGCCGCCTCCGGCCGAGACACCGCCGGACCCGCCGACATTCGCGCCTGCACCGGCATTGACCCCATCGGAGCCGCCAATACTTGCGCCGACTCCGGCCGATATGCCGTCAGACCCTCCAATACTTGCACCGACGCCAGCCGACACACCATCCGACCCTCCGATGCTCGCGCCCCCACCTACCCCGACCTGCGCAACCGACGGATGCGATACGAGACTGGCCACGAGGAGCGCCGCGACGGCGCAAACCGGTCCTTTGTAACGGCTATAGAGAACTCCGCTCATATGTACCTCCTATGGATGAGACCGACCGTCTCAATCAAAAGTAATAATCCCTAGGGGCTAGATGTTCCGTCCTGCTTCAAGAAATTTTTCCGGGTTTACTATTATTTACTGATCTGACACCGCAAAAACTGCGGCCGCAGAAGTATTCACCCGAATTTTATAACTATGTTACGTAACATTAAAGTTGTTAGTCATCCTGCCAACGGTGGTCGCCTGATGGCCGGCGAAGTCCGCCGTATGCGCCCCGAGATATTATCGTAGAGCAATAAGGAAATTCCCTTTGGACCGCGTTGATGAAGGACAGATAGCTGAGGTACCGGAGCCCCGACCCGGCCTCGGGCAGGAGATGACGATGGCCTCCGATCAAGACGTGACCTACCCTCCCGTGGATGTCCTCAAGCCTGTCGCGGAGAATATCTGGATCGTCGACAGCGGTCCGCAGCAAGCCATGGGCCTGTCGCTTCCGGTGCGGATGACCGTGATCCGGCTTGCCTCGGGTGACGTGTGGCTCCACTCCCCGACGCGGTTCAATGCGGAACTGCGGCGGGAGATCGAAATTCTCGGCCCCATCCGCCACATCGTCGCCCCCAACGTGGCCCACTGGACGCATCTCAAGGACTGGCAGAGCCGCTGCCCCGCCGCCGTCACATCCGCCGCGCCGGGCCTGCGCGAACGCGCCCAGGTGAAAGCCGCTGGCCTGCGCCTCGACCGCGACCTTACCGACGCTCCACCGGATTCATGGGGTGACGAGATCGACCAGACCATCATTCCAGGCGGCGCGGGCTTCCATGAAGTCGCCTTCCTTCACCGGCCCACACGCACGCTCATCCTGACCGATCTCATCCAGAACCTCGAACCGCACAAACTGTCCCTCGGCACGCGCCTCTTCGCCAAGCTCACCGGCGTGCAAGCACCCGACGGCAAGGCTCCCGCCTACCTCCGCCTCGTCATCCGCATGCGCCGCCACGACGCCAGGGAAGCCGTCTCGCGCCTCGTCGCCTGGGCCCCCGACCGCGTCATCTTCAGCCACGGCCGCTGGTTGGAGCGGGACGGGACAGAGCAGATGCGGCGGGCGTTTCGGTGGTTGTTGGGGTGACGAAGAATGAGCTGTGAATTGCAGCCCGATACATAAAGAGCTACAAATAAGTATAAAGAGAACTGCCAAACTTATCCAGGTGTACCGGTGGCTGATAGAGAAGATCAGTATGAATTAACGCAGGAGGATTTCGAGCAACAGCTTGAAGATCAGCTGCAATTCCTAGAGAACTCAGCAAAAGTTTATGATGACGGCTTTGAAAGCGAAGCGAAACGGCTTGCTGTCACACTTCGAGTTTTGCTTCACGATACGCGATCATCGACGAGCGTTCTCACGCACCTAGGAATTAAAAACCAGCCATTCCTCGACACAGCTCTAAAGGATCCACACTCAGAGACACCTGTATTGAAATCGTATTCTGGTCTTGTCGCTGCGTATTCTGGCCCCGAAGGAGCAAGATTCATACCGCACCTTGATACCACCGCATCAACGTCACGTCTGGTAGATTTCGAAACTTGGTGGACACAACCTGTCATCATCGACACAGAGAGTCGTAAGCTCTCACGCGCAGATCTCATCCGTACCGCTGCAGATCAGGATGGTGGCAAGCATGTCGATGCTCGCTTGAACAGGGCATATGCGGAAATCAGCAGAAAAAACTCACTCCAGTGGTTCTCTGGCCGATCTGAAGAGTTTTCTCCGCTACGTGGAGCTGAAGGTGCTTCCATTCGTCAGATCGCTCACGAAGTATTAAAAACTCTTCGTCCCAACTATACCAAGGCTACTACTCACGAAACAGGCTTCGCCGTTAGCGGATTTGAAATAGTGTTCTCGCCGTGTATTCCTGATAGTGCGTCTCGAATAATACCTCAGGAGATGCGGCGGAATGAGTGTTGCTATTGTGGTAGCGGTCTTAGATACAAGCATTGTCATGGCCGGACTTCGTAATAGGTGAAAGACCCGCTCATTCGCATGTTTTGCCCAGGACTAGTCATAGCAGCATTAAGATGACAGCATTGGTGGTAGCAGTAGAGCGTCGCTATCACTACCCTCGCCTTGTCATCACGATAGTCCAGCACCAGCCACACCACGACGATCTCCCGCAACCCCCGCATCACAATCCACGTCACGCCGAGCACCGTCACAGGAATGGCGACGACCCACAGCACTTAAATGCTCTCCGGCCATGTGTGGAATTTCGAGAGCCAATCGGCCACCACGCTGTAAGGCTGCTCCATCGCGAACTCCCTTGAGTGAAGCGACCACCAGCCGGGCTGGTGGTCGGGGAGTTGAGAAGCCGCCTGTAGACGACCGCGATGACCTTTAGGCTTTCGCCCTGGACATGCGCCATCGCCTCCCCGGCCGTAGCTGGGAAGGCATCGTTGCGGCCAATGCCGGCCGCTACAGGAGGGGTTCTCACGCCCCGGAGCCGGGTGCGCCCGGTTCCACGGTCAGGCTTAGCATGGGCGACAGGCGGATCAAAGCCGGCCTGTCGCGTCGGGTACGCTCACGATGGAGGCGGTACGGCGGGCGGGTCGGCCGGGGATGCCTCCCGGCCCTTCTCGCCCAGCAGCCGGCGCAAATCTTCGCTCAAGGTATCAGGGGCGATCGTCGCATATTGGGCGATGGTGATGCAGCGGTTCTCGATGCTCGCCATCACGACGGCCGAGGCCGTGCCGCGGGCAGCGTCGGGCTGCATGCTCGCCGGGCTGCGCCTGCCATCCGGTCCGTCCGGCTCGTCCTTCGTCAGTGCGATGACATACCAGACGTTTCCGGTCTTCGCCGCTTCCTCCAGGGTGCGAATGCGCTGCTTGGCCTCGTTCAGGGCCTTGCGGCGCTCTTCGATCGACTCGGCCCGGGTGAAGCCGAGATTGGGAGGCGTATCGCCGCTTTCCCCGTAGGGGTGGACGAAGTTCAGCGTCATCCGCAACCCGTCTACCTTCACCTCCTTGACCGGAAGGGCCGTTGCTTCTCTCCGGCCTTGGACGAAATCCCGAACCGCCACGTCGCAGGACCTGAACTCGTCCTGTTCCTGCGCAAGCTGATTGGGCGGGGCGCGCTCCGGTGTGGAGGCGCCGCGCTTTCTGGGTGATGCGCCCTCGGCTCCTGCGGTGAGCGCTGCGGCGCATGCAATTGCTAGAAGGACAACACGTTTCATGGCTCAATCCCCCCTCAACAGGAGGAACGCCGCCAACTCGGCCAAAGGCCACGCTGCCGTTCAAATGTCGCCAATCCCATCCGAGAAGGCTGCCGCGCTTGACATATCAACGCGTCGGCCAGTTCCCGGTTGCTAACCCGTTGGGATGGAGCCCGATGCTCCTTCCCGCAACCGGTTGCGTTCGGATTTGGCGGGCGCCCAGCGTTAACGCCCGTCCGGTTTCAGGGAGCCGCTGTCGTGGCCTCCCGTGGAGCCGCCTCCGGTGCCGATGGATCCCACCGACGCGCCCGGGCCTCCCCCTGGCGCCACACCGCCGGGCTGCAATCCGGTCGCAAGGCCGGACGGCGGCCGGGGCGGATTGGCGGAGGAGAACCCAGTGTTGGAGGACGCGCCCGCTCCGCCCGTGCCGGAGGTGGTTCCGGGCATGGGAGCAGCGGCCTCCCTGCCCATGGCCGAACCGGTGGAGGTTTGCCGGGCGGAGGTCTGGCCGGTGAATGTTTGGCCTGAGGTGCGGCTTCTCTCGAGGCTCGTGTCGACCACGCCGCTCTGAAGGGGGAACGGCGGTTCCGGGCGGCGGCGCGCCGGACGGAGCGGGCCTGCATGTTTCGGACTCTGGCGGGCCATGCCCCAGCCAATCGCGGCCCCAATGGCCACCACGCCGCCAAGCACGCCGAGAACGGTTCCGGTCGATAGGCCATAGCGGCCCGGCATCAGGGCTTCCGGCAGGTGCCAGCGGCGGGACTGCAAGGACGCGATCTTGGCGCGCTCGAAGGAGCGCCTCAGGGTGTCGGTTTCCTGCGGCGCGAGGGTGGTCCTGGCGATCATCAGAACACCATGCTCCTCCCGGTCGAAATGGTTCGTCAGCGCGCTTTCGAGCTCCTTGAAATCCAGCGCCCAGGTCCGGCTGTTCTTGTTGGGATAGGCCGCAAGCCCGTGGAGACGGTCTCGGATCTCCTCGTGCTGCTGCGTGAGTTCGGAGAGATGCTGACTGGTTTGCGGATGGTGGGAAAGCGCAGGGTAGAGAACGCTTTCCATCGCGCCGATATGGCGCTCCACTTCGTCGTCGAGATCCTCGAACAGGTTCGCGCGGCTGTTCGGTCCGCCGCCCGTAGCGCGCAGGACCTCACGACAAAGCTCCCTGATGTTTGCGTGGTCGGCCGAAACCATCTGCCAGAGATCCATGACGCGTCTCCTGTTGTACCGTTTGATTTTCAGCCAGTGAACGGCTTGGTCGCGCGGCTGTTCCGCCCATCTTCCGGGTAATGGCCGTTCGAATGACCCAGCGACCCGGTCGCCTGCACTCAAGGTTGCAACCGTTCGCGCCCTCCTCCGTTTGCAGAGCGAAGGTTTCCGCAAGGATACAGGAAAAGGAACGATACCATGGGTTTGCTTGATCAAGTGCTCGGCAACGTTCTCGGCTCGCGGCCGGGCGGCGGAATGATGGGCGGTGGCATGGGCGGTGACGCTCTCGGAGGTCGCAGCGGCGGCGGAGGCATGTCGCCCCTCGTGATGGCCATCATTGCCCTGCTGGCCCAGAAATCCATGGGCGGTCGCGGCTCATCCGGCGGCGAGCTCGGCGATTTGCTGGGAGGCGGCGGTTCCGGTGGCGGGCTTGGCGGCCTGCTGGGAGGCGGCGGAGGCGGCGGCCTGGGAGGTCTTCTGAGTGGCCTCGGGGGCAGCGGCGGGCTCTCGGGCGGCGGCCTGGCTGGCGGCCTCGGAGGATTGCTCGACAGCTTCAGCCAGTCCGGACATGGGGACATCGCCAATTCATGGGTGGGTCCGGGTGAAAACCGTCCCATCGCGCCTAACCAGCTGGCGGATACCCTCGGGCCCGATACGGTCGACCAGCTGTCGCAGCGGACCGGCATGCCGCAGCAGGATTTGCTCTCGGAACTCTCCCATGTGCTCCCGGGCGTGGTTGACCAGCTGACGCCGCAGGGGCGCCTGCCCAAGGAGGACGAGCTCCACCAGTATTGAGCGGAGCCTCGGCGCAGGCCTACCGGCATTTGCCCTCCCGGGCGGCGGGAGGATGCGCTACCATGAGGTCCGGAGGTCGGACCATGAGATTGGCGCTTCTTGCCGCCTGTAGCGTCTTGCTGATCGCTCCCGCCGATGCGGCCCCGCTTGAGCGCGCACGCGGGGCCGCACCTCGAGCGTCCGCCTGCCCGCCCGGCTTTGCGGCCCTGGAGGGTTCGGATGCTTGTGTGCGGATCAGCGGCCGGGTGCAGGCGGAAACCATATTCGGCTCGCCACGCACGCGCGATTCCCATGCCTTTGGGACCCGCGCCGGCGGGCGGATCCAGCTCGAAGTCAGGAAGCAGACGGAATACGGTCCGCTTCGCGCCGTGGTTCGCGGAGAGGGTTTCCGCTAGCCGGATATCGACCGACCATCTGCTCAACAAAAAAGCCCCGCCCGGCAATATCTGCCGGACGGGGCTTGAACAGACTATGGGATGACGAGCTTAAGGCTTCGTATTGCCGTAGGTGCCCGGATTCGTGACCTGCGAACCGCTGGCGTTCGGAACCGGCGCAGCAGCGCCTGACGGCGCCATGTTCACGGAGCCGGTGGACGACGGATTCATGCCAGGCTGTGCTGTCGAGCCATAGGAGCACGGATTGTTCGCCTGCGAGCCGCTTGCGTTCGGAACCGGTGCGCAGGGAGCGCCCGAGTTCATGGCTTGGCCCGGCATCGCCGATGGCATGCCTGGGCTGGCGGTGTTGCCGTAGGTGTTGGGGTTCGTCACCTGCGAACCGCTGGCGTTCGGGACCGGCGGAGCACTTTGAGCCATCGCCCCGGCGGTGCTGAAAGCCAGCGCGCCAAACGCGAAAAGAATGCGACGCATATCGTTTCTCCATGGTTGATCAGCCAACAGGCTGGTTGCCGTGTCGGTCCGGGGTGCAACGCAGGGATTAGGACAAAGTTTCGATATGCCGCCGTGGGGCGATCACAGTATTGGGATGACGGTCGACTAGGTTAAGGACCGGTCAGTGCACCGTTGTCTTGAGATCCACCGACAGAAGAACCGTGCCTTGCGGACACACAACATCAAGGTGCCAGCCCATCCACTCATCGGTAAAACCGTCAAGCTCCTGCCGCAGTTCTTGAATGGCCCTCAGCGCTTCCGTGCGCGCTGTTTCCAAATCGGCAACCTCGACGCCCGTGTCGTCGAGAATTGCATCTTCGCCGTTCACAAGATGAAAGTAGCAGCGCATCTGCGGCCTTCGTAAACAGGAACAGCCTCATTTGCTGCCTGCTTCGATCCATTAGCAAATCCAGCTAACCTATGTAAAGGTTCACAACAGAACCTTATCTATTCCTGCGTTGCATGGCTTAAGAATTAAGAATAACGCGCCGCCGCAAAAACTATTCGCCGCTCGCGTGTTCCACTGCATCCAAGGAAACCAGGCCGTCTGTGGACACCCACCCGACATCGGGCTGAGCACAATGGACCAGATAGACGCGCCCCTCGGCGATTTTCTCGACCCTGCATGGGACAGCTCTTCTTTCACCGGCAGGCCGGTAGACCACAATGCTGCCGATCTGGAGACGGTCATTGGTCTGGGAAGCAGCGTCTACCGCAGGCGCGGCGGAGTGATCCGTCGCCTCAGTGCCCTTCTGGCTCGCCCGCAATCGGTCAAGAGCAGCGATCGCCACGCGCGCGCGGTCGCGATACCGGTCGCCGACAGCCCTGACCAACGGACCCGTGGTACGGCCAGGATACCAGGATGATCCGCCGACTTTGGCGAGTTCCTCGGCGACTGCTTCTACTTCTTCCTCCGTCATCTCTGTTTCAATCCCATTTCAAAGCGCGGCACAGATCGCATGATGCAACGGCTATATTGTCGCCCACGAAGGTAATGGAAGAGTTACCCTTGATATATTTGAGTTTTAAATCGTCTGAAAAAATACAGGGATAGGGAAGTCAAACAACATCGCTTCTACCTAACGTCGACAACTGTGCCGTGCGCTTGCCAAGTTTGGTAATACTGCACGTTATAACGGTAACAATACATGAAAATACGGGCATTTTTCTGCAGGACAGCATCACTCGATGATGAAGCGCGGCAGCAGGAGGTTTTCCGTTTCTGCGCGAGCTAAGACGCTGCGCGAAGGCGGCAACCATAATGAGACGCGTCGCCTGAACCGGTGATCTGATCACGCTGCCGAACCGGCGCGCAGATCTCACCTCTCTTAGTCGATAGCGGCTTCCTCAAAGCTGACAACCATCATTCAGCTCACGGTGCTGCGGACTGAACACGAGCGGAGTCCCGTTGGGATCGTCAAGGCCGAGAGCACCGGAAATCAGACGCTGGTCGCATGGGATCAGCCTAAAGTCCTTCTGAGGCAAGCCAAAAGGCTCAGACTAACGTCCCCATTTCTACAAATAGTCTTACGACACTGGTACTAATCCCATATCTCCGCAATGCATAGCTGAACTTGTCCTAGAATAAGACCGTTATCCGCCTGAAGCGGTATTCTCAAGAATACTTCCAACATTGTGGAGTCGTCATGGAACTTCGGCTGTTTGTCGGGGCATTAGCCCTTTTGTCTTCAACTAGTGTCTTCGCGGCCGATTATCCGAGTCGAGCATCGGCGCGCTATGGCGTTCCCGCCTACTCCGAAAGGAGCGTGGTTCCGCGGCCTTCCGTGGCCCGGACTCGGGACGTGAGGCCCGCCGATACGGCCAGAGCGCGGACGGCCGCGCCGCGCACTCGCGCACTTGCCGGCCCGCCGGCTTCGGCTGTCGCCAGGACCGCAGCCGCCCCGCTCTACACGGAGAACGTGGAAGCATCTTACCGGCACAACTGTCGCCCGGTGACGATCCGAGGCTTGTTCGGGCCGCGTCATGTCTGGGAGTGCCCATCGGTTTCGGGCATCCGAACGGGAGCCATCGCGCCCACCGGACTGATCAATACCGACCGGCAGCGAGGCGACGGGCCTCGCGACGGGACGGGCTCTGCCGGACCAGCACCCTCGGCTCCTGGCCCAGTTGCAGGCGGCCCGAGCAATCCGTCCAACCCAGGTGCGGGTGGAGGCTCGTCCGGTGGAGGCTCATCCGGGAATGGCGGCGGCGGAGCCGCGCCGAGCGGAGGTGGCGGCGGCCCTGTAGGCGGTCCCGGCCCTAGCGCCGGAAACCCAGGTGGAAACACAGGCGGCGGGACAACCAATCCCGGCGGTGGAACGACTAACCCCGGCGGAGGAACCACAAATCCCGGTGGTGGAACGAACCCGGGCGGAGGCACAAATCCCGGCGGCGGAACGAACCCAGGTGGTGGAACGAATCCCGGCGGCGGCCATCACGGTGGCGGACACCATGGTGGCGGCCATCACGGCGGTGGACACCACGGTGGGGGCCATCATGGTGGTGGCAACCACGGTGGCGGTCACGGCGGCAATGACGGCGGTGGTTATGGCGGAGGCCATGGTGGCGGCCACGGCGGCGGGTATGGTGGCGGCCACCATGGTGGCGGTCACGGCGGTGGCAAAGGCGACGACGGCAAAGGCGGTGGTCGGGGCGGCAAAGGCGGCCATGGAGGCAACGACGGCGGCGGTTACGGCGGAGGTCAAGGCGGCAAAGGTGACGATGGCGGCAAAGGCGGCGGCCGTGGCGGGAATGATGGTGGCTACGGCGGCAACCACGGCGGCGGTTATGGCGGCGGTCACGGCGGTGGCAAAGGCGACGACAGCAAGGGCGGTGGCCGGGGTGGCAATGACGGTGGCGGCTATGGCGGCAGCCACGGCGGCGGCAAAGGCGGCGACCGGGATGGCGGCGGCCGAGGCGGTAACCACGGTGGAGACCGAGACGGCGGCAAAGGCCACGATGGGGGTCGAGGAGGAAACCATGATGGCGGCGGCCGTGGTGGCAACAACGGCAACCATGGCGGCGACAATGACAGTGGCGGTCGAGGCGGCAATCACGGCGGTGGCCAAGGCGGAGGAGGTCATGGGGGTGGCGGCAATAGCCGGTAAACTCCCAGACCGTGTCAAAACTGAAGGGGCGCGCCATGCGCCCCTTTTTCTTGTTGCTGAAACCGCCGGTTATGCCGTGCCCGACCGGTATCCCCGTCCAGAGCCCGCCGGAAGACCGGCGCGTACGAGGGCCGGCTAAACTCTATGCGCGAACGACGGGAGACAGCGCATAGGCTCTCTGCATCCATAGCAGGCTCATCCCAAACAGGGGGAGCAGGATATCGGAATAGAAGATGATGCCCGCGTTGCCCGGGGCGTAATTGTGCGCCTCCACCATCTGCACGGCATGGCCAGCGGCAGCGCCCCACAGGAAGCAGCCGGGACCGAGGATCGCCGCAAGCCTGAGACCCGCGCCGCCCCTAAAAGCCAGGAATGCGACGGCCGAATATCCCAAACTCGCGAAGCCAACTTCCTTCTGGAAGGGACTCGTCTGCCAGCCAATGAACGCCGCCGCCGTCTCCGAGAAGAAAACGTGCATGACGAAGTTGTAAAGGAAGCTCACCCCCAACGAGAAAAACAGGAACCATGACAGAAGCGCTTCCACGACCGCGGGCCGCTCCCATGGCCGCGGCCTTCGCGCCATTGATGCCAGCGCTGCGATCAATCCAATGACGAAGAGCGTCAGCGTGAAGTTGCTGAACAAAAAAACAATCGCCTGCCGCATGTGGTCTTACGCCCCTCGGTCGTCCGTTGCGCTGCGATTGTGACGCCTCGGGTTCGTGCTCGCAACCGGCCGTCAAGCGCCGCTGTGTTGCTCACGACCATGAAAAAGGGCCGGTCTCCCGGCCCTTTCGCGCATTCCATTAGGTTATGCTTTTACTGGCCCGTGCTCTGGCTGGAGCCACCGCTCGAAGTGCCAGAGGAAGAGCCGAACGAAGACCC
Organism: Microvirga aerophila; assembly: GCF_003332305.1. Taxonomy (GTDB): domain Bacteria; phylum Pseudomonadota; class Alphaproteobacteria; order Rhizobiales; family Beijerinckiaceae; genus Microvirga; species Microvirga aerophila. The sequence goes on from NZ_QOIO01000018.1 coordinate 39,617, forward strand.
GCCTTGCTGCTGCAGGCGCATGTTGGTCGAACCGCTTGTGCCGGTGGCACCGCCGCTATTCATTTCCGTGCGGCTGCGGGTCGAGACCGAACCGGTCGCGTCAGGAGCCGACGAGCGCTGACGAGTCGTGACGTTCACGTCATTGGACTGGGTGCGACGCTGTTCGACAGAGACTCCGACGCTGGGAGAAACGTCCCGGCGAACACTCGTGCGACGCACGGACACGCTGGGCTCATCCACCTCGTAGCGGCGGACAGTCCTGCTGCGACGGACCTCAACCGGCTCGTCGACAACCTGGTAGCGGCGCTTCTTTGTCACCACCTTGGTGTTGGGCTTCTTCTTTTTCAGCACGACCTTCTTGGATGTAGGTTTCTTTTTAACGACGGTCCGCCGGACTTCGGTATCCGGCTCCTCATAAGTCGTCACAGACCGACGGCGCGTCACCGACACGCTCGGCTCCTCCACCTCGCGCACCGTACGGGAGCGCTGAATGGACACGCCGGTTCGCTCGCGGGTTTCGACATCCATGCCAACCCGAGGATTGCTGTCGGTCCGAGCGCGGATGTTGGATTCCGTGCCGACCGACTGGCGGCGCGAGGAACTCGTGTTCTCGGTCTCGCCGCCCGACTGCGCGCGGATCGTCGTGCTGGCGCCCGTCGAAGATTCCGATGTGGACTTGGTATCCACGGACGTTTGGGCAAAGGCGGACGTGCTCAACAACAGAGCCGCCGCCCCAAGGGCGATCTTCTTCATCACTTCATCTCCTGCAAAGCAAAAACCGCGTATTGCCAAGAAAAAACGCTCGCTGACGGCCGAGGTTCCAAGCCATGAAGAATATATACTGGCATTCACTTGAAAGGCGAAGATGAATACATGTTCATCTAGCTGAATGCTCTTTGGCGGGCTGATCGGGCGACCCATTACCCGGGCGACTATTTGGATCAAGGGCTCAGGATCGGCATGCCCAGGGCGCAGGACCCGTTAACTTGGCCTTAAGGTGCCATGCTACTAAAGCATAACTGCCCTACACTATTACCACTCCTCGCGGGCCTGACCCGCACTTATATGCTGCATTGCACACGCAAGAACAAAGGCCTCCGGTCGATCCGGGCCGGTACACTGTTAGGAGCTTCCAATGTTCGTGACCTACATCCTGTCTAAAGTCCGCAACTACCTGCGTTACCGCGAGACCGTCCGCGAGCTTTCGGTTCTCACCGACCGCGAGCTCGATGATCTGGGCATCTCCCGCTTCCAGATCGACAGCATCGCTCGCGAGCACGCTGCCGCGTAATAATTTGCTGCATCGCAGCAACTGCCTCGCCCGCCCCTCCGGCGGGCGTTTGCTTTTGGGGATGCCGACGGAGGTAGGTCTCGTACCGTCGGAGATTTTACCGCAATAGGAGCGCCTGCTTCATCAAAGCCAGTTGATTGCAGGCTGCTCTCTGCTTAACCCGTTCCCATGAGCACTGTGAAAAGCACTCTCGAACCTGTCCACGTCATCGGCGGAGGCCTTGCCGGGTCGGAAGCCGCCTGGCAGATCGCCCAGGCGGGCGTCCCCGTCGTCCTGCATGAGATGCGCCCCGTTTGCCGAACCGATGCGCATAAGACGGATGGTCTTGCCGAGCTCGTCTGCTCCAACTCCTTCCGGTCCGACGATGCCGAAAGCAACGCCGTCGGCCTTCTGCATCAGGAGATGCGCACCCTCGGCTCGCTGATCATGGCCAAGGGCGACGCCAACCAGGTGCCTGCGGGCGGCGCGCTGGCAGTCGACCGGGACGGGTTCTCGGACGCCGTGACGGCAGCGCTTGAGGCCCATCCGCTCGTGACCATCGAGCGCGGGGAAGTAGCCGGACTGCCGCCGGAGGAATGGTCCTCCGTCATCGTGGCGACCGGCCCTCTCACCTCCCCGGCCTTGGCCGAGGCGGTCCTTGGGCTGACAGGCGAGAAGGAACTTGCCTTCTTCGACGCCATCGCGCCGATCGTCTACCGCGAGTCCATCAACATGGACATCGCCTGGTTCCAGTCCCGCTACGACAAGGTTGGACCGGGCGGCACCGGCAAGGACTACATCAACTGCCCCATGACCAAGGAGCAGTACGAAGCCTTCGTGGACGCCCTGATTGGCGGCGACAAAACCGATTTCAAGGAATGGGAGGCCAACACCCCCTATTTCGACGGCTGCCTGCCAATCGAGGTCATGGCCGAGCGTGGACGCGAGACGCTGCGCCACGGCCCCATGAAGCCCGTAGGCCTAACCGATCCCAACAACCCAACCGTCAAGCCCTACGCGATCGTGCAGCTGCGCCAGGACAATGCCCTTGGCACGCTCTTCAACATGGTCGGCTTCCAGACCAAGTTGAAATACGGCGAGCAGGCCCAGGTCTTCCGCATGATCCCTGGCCTGGAAAACGCGGAATTCGCCCGTCTCGGCGGCATCCACCGCAACACCTACCTCAACTCGCCCAAACTCCTCGACAGCACTCTGCGGCTCAAAGCCATGCCGCGCCTGCGTTTCGCCGGCCAGATCACGGGCTGCGAGGGCTATGTGGAAAGCGCCGCCATCGGCCTCATGACGGGCCGCTTCGCGGCGGCGGAGCGGCTTGGGCAATCCGTTTCCCCCCTGCCCTCCACGACGGCGCTCGGAGCCTTGATCAACCACATCACCGGCGGCCACATCGAGACGATCGACGAAGGGCCGCGCTCGTTCCAGCCCATGAACGTGAATTTCGGGCTTTTCCCGCTGCTCGACTTTGCGCCGAAGTCTGAAGACGGCAAGCGGCTGCGTGGACCGGCCAAGGCTCTCGCCAAGAAGAAGGCGCTGACGGACAGGGCCAGAGGGGATCTCGCATCGTGGCTTTCCGGGACTCAGATGCCGGCAGCGGCCGAGTGAACCGCGTCTAGAACTTCCCTCGCCACAACGCCCAGATCCGACGCCATTGCGGCAGATCGACGGGCGTGGCGAGGGGATCGTAGTCCCGCCTGTCCATCTGGGTGAGATACGGTTCGACGAGCGAGAGCAGCCGGAATGCAGGGCTCCCCTCGGGCGGTATGGTCGGGCGCAAAATCCTGACCTGCTCCACATGCCTGCGGGCCACGGCGCGTAGATCCGCGAGAGCCGCACGAAGGCCCGGCCCTCCCCGGCCTGCCACAATGTCTTCCCGCACAACGCCGTGCCGCGCCAGGATATCGGCCGGGATAAAGACCTGACCTTGCCGCGCATGCCATGGAAAGGCGCGCAGCAGCCCCGTGATGGCATAGGCAACGCCCGCATGACCCGCCGCATCGGCGGAGCCGGGATCTTGGCCATCCATGAGGACGATACTGGAAAGCTGGATCAGGCTGGATGAGGTCTCGCCGCAATAGCCCTCGAGATCGTTCAGGCTCGGCATGGGGTCGTCGTAGAGATCGAAGACCCGCGCGTCGATCAGGTCGACGAGCGCCTGCCGGGGCAGTCTGAACTTGACGATGGTGTCATCGAGAGCCGCCGCGACCGGGTTGGCCCGCACATCGCCCCGGGTCTCTCCCTGCAGCGCGTCCCGCCACCATTGCAGGCGGATCTCGCCGATCAACGCCTCCCGCACGGCATCCCGGATGCGGGCGATCTCGAAGTTGAACGCGTACAGCGCGTGAAGATAGGGGCGCCTGTCGGCCGGTGCGAACAGGCTCGCCCAGTAGCGGTCGGGGTCTCCCTCCCGGACGAGGGATTCGCAATGCGCAAGGGCGAACCGGGCGGCGTCCTCCGCCATGGTCACGGCACCGCGATCAGGGCCGCACCGACCTTGCGGTTTTCAGCGAGCAGGATGTTGTAGGTACGGGCTGCGGAGCCCGTCTGCATGACCTCGAGCCTGATCCGTGCGTCGCGAAAATGCTGGCGCAGGCGTTCGGGAATGCCGGCAATGTCCGGTCCTGTGCCGAGCAAGAGCAGCTCAAGCGCGCTGCCCTCGGAGAAGACAGGCCCGAATGTCTCGATGCTCATCTCGGCCACAGAGTTGACCGACCAGGCCCTGATCCCCGAGGGCAGGAGAAGGATCGAGCCCTTATGCGACATCTCCGCGAAGCGAAAGCCGCCATTGCCGTAGGCGTCGATGGGGAAGCGCCCGGGAATGAACCCGTCATGGAGGCGGCCGTCGGTCATCAGCTTACTCCGCCGCCGCGACCTTGCCCTCCGGAACCTTCGCAGTCTCGGAGCTGCGCAGGCCGATATAGATCAACATGGGGGACGAGATGAAGATCGCCGAATAGGTACAGATCACGACGCCGTAGAGCATGACCTGCGCGAAGCCCTCGATGGCCCGTCCGCCGAAGAGCACCAGCGCCAGGAGCGACAAGGCCGTGGTGGTGGCGGTCATGATCGTGCGCGACATGGTGTGGTTGATGGAGAGGTTCAACAACTCCGTGGTCGGCATGGTCTTGTAGCGACGCATCAGCTCGCGGGTCCGGTCGAACACCACGACGGTCTCGTTCAGCGAATAGCCCACGATGGTGAGGATCGCCGCGATCGACGTCATGTTGAACTCATGACGGGTGATCACGAAGAAGCCGACCGTGAGCACGATGTCGTGCAGGGTGCCGATGATCGACCCGATGGCGAGCTCGCGCTCGAACCGGAACCAGAGATAGAACAGCACCGCGATGACCGACAGAACGATACCGACGGTGCCGGACTGCACGAGCTCGTTCGAGACGCGAGGTCCCACCGTCTCGACGCGCTGGAAGTCGTATTCGGGGCCGAACGTATCGCGAGCCCTCTGCACGACGGCGCTCTGCGCCGCCTCCCCGCCGGGCTGAATGGCGAAGCGCAGGGAGACGCCGCCGGCGGTGCCGAATTCCTGCACCTCCACCTCCCCGAAGCCGAAGGATTCCGCCGTCTGGCGTACCTTGCCGACATCGGCCTGCCCCGTCTTCGACTGGATTTCCATGAGCGTGCCGCCCTTGAAATCGATGCCGAAATTGAGGCCGACCGTCATGAGCATCACGACGGTCAGGACGGAGATGAGCGCGGAGAACGGCAGCGAGAAGCGCCGCAGGCTCATGAAGTCGAAATGGGAGTTCTCGGGCCAGAGACGGACAAGGCGCACGATACTGACTCCTTAGAACGGAAGGGTTTTGGGACGCGCCCAATGATACCAGAGGGCAATCATCATGCGCGTCAGGGTAACGGCCGTGATGACGGTCGTCAGGATGCCGAGAATGAACACCACGGCGAAGCCGCGCACAGGGCCGGAGCCGAGGAAGAACAGGATCACGGCGGCAATCGCCATGGTGCTGTTGGAATCCACGATGGTCGCGAAGGCCCGCTCGAAGCCAGCTTGAACGCCGGACACGATGGAGCGCCCCGCCTTCACCTCTTCGCGGATGCGCTCGTAGATCAGCACGTTCGAGTCGACGGCCGTGCCGATGGTCAGAACGATGCCCGCAATGCCAGGCAACGTCAGGGTCGCCTCCAGGACCGACATGAGACCGAAGATCAGGCCTACGTGCACCAGAAGAGCGATGTTGGCGATAAGGCCGAACAGGCCATAGGTGGCGAACATGAAGATCATGACGAGGATAGCCGCCACATAGGTAGCCATCTTGCCGGCTTCGATGGAGTCCGCGCCGAGACCCGGACCGACCGTGCGCTCCTCGACGATGGTGAGCTTGGCCGGCAGCGCGCCTGCGCGCAGCAGGACCGCGAGATCGTTCGCCTGCTGGACGCTGAAGCGGCCCGAAATCTGGCCCGAGCCGCCCGTGATCGCGGACTGGATCGTGGGCGCGGAGATCACCTCGTTATCGAGCACGATGGCAAGCGGCCGGCCGATATTCTCGGTGGTTGCCTGGCCGAAGCGTTGCGCGCCGCGGATGTTGAAGCGGAAATTGACAATGGGCTCGTTGGTGCGGCTGTCGAAGGCCGGCTGCGCATCCACGAGATCGCCGCCTTCGACGATGATCTGACGCTCGACGGGGGTAAGCTGTCCGCCCGCATCGCGCATGGGCAGCATGTCCACATCCGCCGCGCCCTGCTGGCCAAGCAGACGGAATTCGAGCTTGGCCGTGCGCCCGAGGATGTCCTTGAGGCGCTGCGGATCCTGCAAGCCCGGAACTTGGACCAGGATACGGTCGACGCCCTGGCGCTGGATGTTCGGCTCGGTGGTGCCGAGCGCGTCGACACGCCGGCGCAGGACCTCGATGGCCTGATCCACGGCGCGGCGGACTCGCTCGTTCACGCCGGCTTCCGTGAAGTTCAGGGTGATCAGCCCCTCCGGCGTCACCGCCACGTCGATGTCGCGGTTTCCGGTCTGGCCGATGACCGCGTTGCCGATGGGCTGGGAGAGCTCGCGCAGGCGGGGCAGGAGGCGATCCCTGTCGCCCGCGTCCGGCACGCGCAGCTGTGCGCCGCGCTGGGTCATCTGAATGCCGCCCTGGGGCGACACGCGGGTCTCGCGCAGGATGCGTCGGATGTCGTCGCGGATCTGCGTGCTTTGCGTCCGCAAAAGGTCCGGCACGTCCACTTCAAGCAGCACGTGAGAGCCGCCCTGCAGGTCGAGGCCGAGAACGATGGCGCGAGACGGGATCAGCCATGACGGCACCCATCCCGGCAGTGAGCGTTGGAACGCGTCGCGCGTCTCGCGGGTCATCGTGCTTGGAACTGCAAGGAGCAATCCAATGACGATAATCGCCATGGTGGCGATGATCTTGGACTTCGAGAAGCGCAGCATCGTCAGTTCAGCCTTTCTGCAGGATCGGGCGCGTTCGTCAGACCTTGACCGGTTCGCTCTTGGTGCGAACTTCGGAGATCATGGCCCTGGCGACCTTGACCTTCACGCCCTCGGCGATTTCGACCTCGATGTCGGCCGAGTCCTCGAGAACCTTGGTCACCTTGCCGATGATGCCGCCGGAGGTGACCACCGTGTCCCCCCTGCGCACATTCTTGATCATTTCCTGATGCGCGCGCACCCGACGCTGCTGCGGCCGGATGATGAGGAACCACATGATGACAAAGATGAGGATGAAGGGGACGAATTGCAAAATCATATCCGTCCCCCCTGCGGCGGGGGCCCCTTGCGCGAAGGCGGGTGAAATGAACAAGCGGCTCTCCATGGATAAAGGCGCGAGGCGGGCCTGAACCGCCCACCCGCGCCGGTCGGGATTAGAAGCGGGGCGGACTATACCCATCGACTCCACGAAATCAATGAAGTTGCGGGGATTTCCAAAGCCTGCGTCGATAGACGCTGCGGCAGCGTCGCAGCTGAGCCGTTTTTATCGGGTTGGAACTGGCTCTTCTTCCGGATAGGCCGCATTTTTGGCGGTGAACCGGATCCCCTTCGCCGGAAAAATACTCTAAGCACCTCTTTCCCACGTTGATGACATCATGGTCGGTACCTTGGACGCCCTCACCTCCCCCGAATCCCTGGCTGTTCTGCAGCGCATCGCCGACGCCCTGGAGCGCCTTGCCCCCGCCGCCAGGCCCCAAGCGGATTTCTCCGAAGCGGACGCCTTTGTCTGGCAGGCGGCCAGCCGGAGGCTGTCCCCCGTGCCCAAGGTGAGCCGGGTCGAGATGAGCCTGCTGCGTGGGATCGACCGGGTGCGGGATACCCTGGCGGAGAACACCCAACGCTTCGCGAGGGGCCTTCCGGCCAACAACGCCCTGCTGTGGGGAGCGCGGGGCATGGGAAAATCCTCGCTCGTGAAAGCGGTCCATGCCGAGATCAATCACGCCCGGCCGGACGAATCGCGGCCCCTGAAGCTGATCGAGATCCACCGGGAGGACATCGAGACCCTGCCGGACCTGATGGCTTTCCTCCGCCCGGACCCACACCGCTTCATCATCTTCTGCGACGACCTTTCGTTCGACGCGGACGATACGTCCTACAAGTCGCTGAAGGCGGTGCTGGAAGGCGGGATCGAAGGCCGGCCGGAGAACGTGATCTTCTACGCCACCTCGAACCGCCGCCATCTCCTGCCGCGGGACATGATGGAAAACGAGCGTTCGACCGCCATCAATCCGGGCGAGGCGGTGGAGGAGAAGGTTTCCCTATCGGACCGCTTCGGTCTGTGGCTCGGCTTCCACAAGTGCAGCCAGGACGAATATCTCGACATGGTCTTCGGTTATATCGATCATCTGGGGCTCGAGGGAGACCGGGAGAGCATTCGGGCCGAGGCGCTCGAATGGGCGACGACCCGCGGTGCGCGGTCGGGACGCACGGCCTGGCAGTTCATCCAGGACCTGGCAGGCCGCTTGGGGCGGGCGATCTGAGCCTCGACCATCGGTCATAGCCGGGATCGTCTTCCAGCCGAGCCTCCCTGTTCCCTCCCCGCAAGGGGGAGGGAGGAGCGTGCGACCTGAAAGCTAGAACAACAAAGGGACGGTGGCTGAGCTCCACCGTCCCCTCGTTTAACCAGCCCACGGGTCGCGCAGGCCGGTCGGAACAGAATTCCTGGTTAACCGCCGAGATACTTGACCGGGTCGACCGGGGTCGAACCTTTCCGGATTTCGAAGTGCAGCTGCGGCGAGGTCACGTTGCCGGTCTGGCCGGAGGTGGCGATCACCTGGCCGCGCTTCACCTGCTCTCCCCGCTTGACGTTGAGTGAACCATTGTGGGCGTAGGCCGAGACGTAACCGTTCTCGTGGCGAATGAGGACGAGGTTGCCGTAGCCTTTCACCTCGCTGCCCGCATAGGTGACGGTTCCGGCCTCGGCGGCCTTGACCGGGGTCCCTTCGGGAACCGCGATGTTGATGCCTTCGTTGCCGCCATTGGCGCCGAAGCCGGCGATGACGCGGCCACGAGCCGGCCACCGGAAATCACCGGAGATGCTGGCGGTCTGTTCGGGCTCGGGCGTCGGAGCCTTGGCGGCCTCCGGCTGCGCCACCGGCGCGGGAGCCGGAGCAACAGGCTGCATCGCGACGGGCTTCACAGGCTGGGGCTCGATGAGCGCCGCCACCTTGGGAGCCTGGACGGGCTTGGGCTCGACCACAGGCTGAGGAGCGGAGACCAGGGGCTGGGCCGAGGCCGTGACAACCCTCGCCGGCTCTGCCTTCGCGGAAGCCCGCTCGAACTTGGCAGGCAGGGGCTGAACCTGAGCGGTGGAGATCATACCAGGACGAGCGCGCTTGGGCGTCTCGATCGGCTCGACGGGCTTGGCTGCGGCCTTCGAGTTGTCGACGAGACGGAACTTGGGCTGAGGCGCCGGCTGAACGGCGGCCGTCTGCATGGGTGACGCGGAGCGCGTTGGAGCAGGCGTATAGGCGGCCGGGGCGGCAGCGGTTCGCGTGGGCTGCGAAAGAGGCTGGGACTGCACGGGCGGCAGGGCCTGGGCATGAACGGATGGGGTCGGCGTTGCGGCGGAAGCGTAGGGCTGAGCCGGTGCGGACGGAGCGGGCTCGCTCGATGCCACTCTCTCGCTGGACGCAAACGGATTGGAGAATGGATTCTCGGCAAACCGCATGGTGTCCGTACTACAGGCTGCCGCAGTACTGCCGATCAACCCCACCAGAGCGATCCGCGAAACCGCGATCCATTGCCCAGAACCCACACGCAAACGCATGACACTTACACCCCAACCACACGCAACTCGATGAAGCCATTAAAAGCCGATTCAGGTTAAGCAACCGTTGCTGTGGTGCTTTTATTCGTAACCTTGACTGGATTTTTTCGAGGCTGCTCAAAGGGTCGTGGCGACGCCGGTCACGAGCGGCGCGATCCGCAGATTCGCGCCGGGCTCCTGTCGCAACTCACCGTCTTCCTGGCGGTCGATGCGGACCAGGCGCGGCGCCCCGCCGGCGCTGAGAGCCCCCACCAGGCGTCCGCCTGGCGCGAGCAGCGACGTGACAGAGGACGGGACGGCGCCGACCGCGCCGTTGAGCAGGATCCGGTCGAACCTGTCCCGCGGGCGCGCCGCCAAACCATCTCCGACCTCGAGGCGGGTTCCGCTAGCCTCGACGATCCTGAGGTGCTGCGCGGCGCTCTCGGCTAGGGTGTTGAAGCGCTCCACCGAATGAACCTCGGCCCTGAGCTTGGCGAGGAGCGCCGTGACGTACCCCGTGCCGGTTCCCACCTCCAGCACGCGCTGCCCGGGCTGGACCCCGAGCGCCAGGAGCATCGCCGCGACCGTTCGGGGGGCGGTCATGGTCTGGCCGCAGGGAAGCGGCAGGGCGACATCGGTGCGCGAGAGGTCGGAGAAGCGGCGCGGGGCGAACACCTCTCGCGGCACCAGCTCCATGGCGCGCAACAGAGCGATGTCGCGGATGCCGCGCGCCCTCAACGACAGAACGAACGATGCGGCCCCGATGGCCTGCTCGTCCACACGGTGGTCATCCGGCAGGAAAGGAAAATGGATCGGCCCTGGTCCCGGATGATGGTCTGTCATGGTTCCGCCTCGCCTCCTCAGTCGAAGGCCTGAGCGTAGCGCGTCAGCGTCGGCTCGTCAGTCATGTCGAGGCGCAGGGGCGTGATCGCGATGCGGCGATTGGCGATGGCCCAGAGATCGGTGCCGTTGCCGGGAGTGAACGGACGGCGCTCGAAGGCGATCCAGTAATAGGGATTGCCGCGTCCGTCCTGCCGCTCGTCGAGGCGAAGGAGCTCCTGCGCCCGCTGCCCCTGGTTCACGACCGCCGAGCCTTCCACGTCTTCCGGCTCGCAATCCGGGAAGTTGACGTTGACCAGAATGCCCTTGTCGATCCCGGTTTCGAGGATCTTGCGAATGACCTTCGGGCCGTGATGCTCGGCGCAGTGCCATTTGAGCGAATTGCGGCTGCCGGCCCCATAGGCCTGCGAGAGCGCGATGGACGGGACGCCCAGGATCGTGCCCTCGATGGCTCCCGCGACAGTGCCGGAATAGCTCACGTCCTCGGCCACGTTCTGGCCGCGGTTGACGCCGGACAGGACCAGATCGGGCTTGTGCTCGCGCATGAGCTGGCGGATGCCCATGATGACGCAATCGGTCGGCGTGCCTTTGACGGCGAAATGCCGGTCCGAGATCTCCCGCAGGCGCAGGGGATCGTTCAGCGACAGGGAATGAGAGACGCCGCTCTGGTCGGTTTCCGGGGCGACGACCCAGACGTCATCTGACAAGGCCCTGGCGATGGCCTCCAGGGTCTTCAGGCCAGGCGCATGGATGCCGTCGTCGTTGGTGCAGAGGATGCGCATGTCAGGCCTGCCGCTCGATCCGGGTGAGGCCACCCATATAGGGCTGGAGCGCCGTCGGGACCGTGACGCTGCCATCCGGGTTCTGATAATTCTCCAGCACCGCCACCATGGTCCGACCCACCGCGAGCCCCGAGCCGTTGAGGGTGTGGACGAAGCGCGGAGCTTTTTCGCTAGCGGCGCGATAGCGCGCATTCATCCGGCGCGCCTGAAAATCGGTGCAGACCGAGCAGCTCGAAATCTCGCGATACATCCCCTGCCCCGGCAACCAGACCTCGATGTCATAGGTCTTCGCCGAGGCGAATCCCATATCCCCCGTGCAGAGCGTCATGGTGCGGAAAGGAAGGTCGAGTTTCTTCAGCACGTTCTCGGCGCTGGTGAGCATGCGCTCGTGCTCGTCCGACGAGGTTTCGGGCGTTGTGATCGACACCAGCTCGCATTTCACGAACTGGTGCTGGCGGATCATGCCGCGGGTGTCGCGGCCAGCCGAGCCCGCCTCGGCCCGGAAGCTCGGAGTGAGCGCCGTGAAGCGCAGGGGAAGCTCCTCCTCGGACAGGATCAGCTCCCGGACGAGGTTGGTTAGGGTCACTTCCGCCGTGGGGATAAGTCCATAACGGGCTTCCTTGACGATCTGCTGCAGCCCCTCGCGCGTCACCCCATCGGCAACGGCGGAAGCGATGAACTGCTCCAGGGCCGACCCAGGAAACGCCCAGAATTGGTCGTCTTCGAATTTCGGTAGTTGCGCGGTGCCGAACATGGCATCGTCGCGCACCAGCAGAGGCGGGTTCACCTCGGTATAGCCGTGCTCGTTCGTATGCAGGTCGATCATGAACTGACCAAGCGCCCGCTCCAGGCGGGCAAGGCCGCCTTTCAGCACAACGAAACGCGAGCCGGAGAGCTTCGCGGCGGTCTCGAAATCCATCAGGCCGAGCTCTTCGCCGATCTCGAAATGCTGCTTGGCGGCTTCCAGGTTCTTCGGGGAGCCGAAGCGGTGGCGCTCCACATTGCCCGCCTCGTCGGCTCCAACAGGCACATCATCCTTCGGGGTGTTCGGGATGGCGGCCAGCATGGCGTGAAGCTCCGCCTCGGCTTCCCGGGCGTCCTGCTCCAAACGCGGGATGCTCTCTTTCAGCCGCGCGACCTCTGCCATCAGATCCTGGGCCCGCGCCTCGTCCTTCTTCGCCTTGGCCTGGCCGATTTCCTTGGAGAGGCTGTTGCGGCGCTCCAGCTCTCCCTGCGCGGCCGAGATCGCGGACCTGCGGCGCTCGTCGAGGGCGATCACGCGCTCGGACAAGGGCTCCATGCCCCGTTTCCTGAGGCCTTGGTCGAAAGCCGCGGGATTGTCGCGGATGGAACGAATGTCATGCATAGGACTGGGACCGTGCTCTAAGGCGCGGCCCTGCCCTCGCGACACGACCGCCCCTCGCTATGCCAAGGTGGTTTTTCGGCGCTTGCGAAGGCCCTTGAGCCTAACCGGCCGCCGCGCGCGCGGCCTCGGCTTCCGCGCGCTTCCTCTCCACCATGCGGACGGAGAGGATGGACGCCTCGTAAAGAAGCAAGGTGGGGATCGCAAGGGCGAACTGGCTGATCACGTCGGGCGGGGTCAGAACGGCCGCGATGACAAACACGAAGACGATCGCGTAGCGGCGCTTGTCCTTGAGAAACTGCGAATCGATGATCCCAGCCCGGGCGAGCAGGGTCAGGATCACGGGAAGCTGGAAGCAGATGCCGAAGGCGAAGATCAGCGTCATGATCAGCGACAGATACTCGCTGACCTTCGGCAGGAACTCGATGGCCGGAGAGGTATCGGTGGCAAGCTGCTGCATGCCGACCGAGAACCTCATGAGGAGCGGCATCGCGACGAAATACACGCAGGCCGCGCCAACCGCGAATAGAACCGGCGTGGCCACCAGGTAGGGCAGGAACGCCTTGCGTTCGTTTCGGTAGAGGCCCGGCGCGACGAACTTGTAGATCTGCGCCGCGATGACCGGGAATGCCAGGAAGCCCGCGCCGAAGGCCGCGACCTGGATCTGCGTGAAAAGGTATTCCAGGCCGTGGGTGTAGACGAGATGCGCCCTGTCGGGCGAGCCGACCGCGAGGACATACGGCCAGACCAAGGCATTGTAGATGTACTTCGCGCCTGCGAAGCAGATGAAGAACATGAGCACGAAGGCAATCAGCGCCCGGATCAGGCGCGTGCGCAACTCGGTCAGATGCTCGATCAAAGGCGCGCGCGATGCCTCGACCTCGTCATGGTCAGCGGTGGTCATGAGGCTTTCAAATCCGATTTTTCGTCCAACGCGGCTCTGGCTGCCGCGGCCTTCTCGGCTTCGATCTCCGCCTCCCGCCGCAGGGATTCAGCGATCACCTCGGCCGGATCGTCGATGGGCTCGACAGGGGGAATCGGCAAGGGGACGTCAGGCTCGACAGGCGCCGGCAACGTCGCCTCTCCGGTCACCTGAGCGATGGCAGGCTCCTCCGTGGAAGCCGGCGCCTGAGACGTTACAGGTGCGTCCACAGCGGTCTTCAGCTCGTCCCGGATCGACTGGATGGGGTTGAAGCCCTTGTTCATCGAGGACACGGAATCGTTCATGCCCTGGAGCTGCTGCTTGACGTCGTCGAGCTCGGCCTCACGGATAGCTTCCTGGAACTGCCCCTGAAACTCCGCCGCCATGCGGCGGACCTTGCCGGTCACCTGTCCCACGGTGCGCAGCGCTCGCGGCAGGTCCTTGGGGCCGATGACTATCAGCGCGACGGCGCCGATCACCATCACCTCACCCCAGCTCATGTCCAACATGGCGTGGCCTCGAACCCTACCCCAACAATACTCACATGCCGCGGCAAGCGGCGCTCTGTTTATCAGCCGATCTTGTGATCGGTCGTCGCGCTGGTCGTTGCGCCGGTGGCCGGCGTACCGGCCTGATGATCGAGCGTACGGACCGGCTCGGACGGGGAAACCGGCTTCACGGCCGTTTCATCCTCCGACATGCCCTTCTTGAAGGCCTTGATGCCCTTCGCGACATCGCCCATGAGATCGGAAATCTTGCCGCGCCCGAACAGCAGGACGACGATCAAGCCGACAACGATCCAATGCCAAATACTAGCGCCACCCATAGCGATCCTCCTGCGCCTTATGCGGCGCGGCTTCTAAACTTAAACCCGTGGCCAACCTAGGCATCCGCGGCGGCGAAAACAAGAACATCCTTTGGATCGATCTCGATCCCGATGTCCTGCCCCTCCTTCACCCGCACCGGATCGTGAACACGCGCTTGGAGCGGCCGGTCCACGCCCTCGACATCGATGTAGACAAGGTCCACCTCTCCGAGGAAACGTCGTGATACCACGCGGCCGGGCAGACAGAACCCCGCCGGCTTGAGTCGGAGCCCCTGCGGTCGCACGCAGATGACCGCCGGACCATCGGCCACATTCGGTGCAGGGAAGATCCCCACCGGGCAGGAGGCCTGGCCATTGCGGACCTCGCCCCTGATCTCGTTGAAGTCGCAGAAGAACCGCGCGGCGAAGAGATTGGCCGGCTCGTGGTAGATCTCCTCCGACAGGCCCTGCTGGATGATCACGCCCGAACGCATGAGCACGATGCGATCGGCGATGCGCATGGCCTCCTCCGGGTCGTGCGTCACCACCACCGTAGTGGCTCCCGTCTCCCGCAGGATGGCGACAGTCTCGTCGCGGATCGCGTCCCGCATCCTCCGGTCGAGGTTGGAAAACGGCTCGTCCATGAGGAGGACGCCCGGACGGGGAGCGATCGAGCGCGCCAGCGCGACCCGCTGCTGCTCGCCTCCCGAAAGCGTGTGAGGAAATTCATCCGCGTAGTGCTCCAGCCCCACGCGGGACAGGGCGCGACGGGCTGCGATGTCGGCCTCCTTCGCGGAGAGGTCCCTTAGGCCGAACATGACGTTCTGGAGGATCGTCATGTGGGGAAAGAGCGCGTAATCCTGGAACATCAGCCCGATGCCCCGCCGCTCCGGCTCGATGAAGGCGCGCGGTCCGCTGACTTCTAGGCCGTCCATCAGCACCCGGCCCGAGGTCGGCGCTTCGACCCCGGCCGCGATGCGAAGCAAGGTGGTCTTGCCGCACCCCGAATGGCCGAGAAGGCACACGAGTTCCCCCGGCTCGACCGTGAGGGATACGCCGTCGAGCACGGTCGTCCCGCCGTAGGTCTGGACGATGTTCTCGAACGACAGCTGGGCGGGAATCGAAGCCCCGGCCGTTCCACGCTGCCCCCACCGGGGAAGACGGAAGCGGTCACGCGCCTGCGCGGGTTTTGCGGTCATTCCTCGCCTGTCTCGGTCTGGTCCATGTCCAGAGGCTGGAAGAGATCATCGTCGAGGGGGTCTTCATCCTCGCGCAGGGTGTTGTCGTCGGACGGTACAGGAACCGAGAGGTCCGGCGGAACGCGTCCTTCCAGGAATCCGGCACCCTTCAGCTCCTCGAGCCCCGGCAGGTCGTCAATGGCGTCGAGGCCGAAATGATCGAGGAAGCCCGCCGTGGTGCCGTAGGTGACCGGCCGCCCCGGTGCCTTGCGGCGTCCCCTCAGGCGGATCCAGCCCGTTTCGAGCAGGGTGTCGAGGGTGCCCTTCGACGTGGCGACGCCTCTGATTTCCTCGATTTCGGCCCGGGTCACCGGCTGGTGATAGGCCACGATCGCCAAGGTTTCCATGGCGGCGCGCGAGAGCTTGCGCTGCTCGACCACATCCCGCGAGAGCACGAAGGACAGGTCGCTGGCGGTGCGGAAGGCCCATTTGCCCGCCACCCGGACGAGATTGACGCCCCTCGGCGCATAGTAGCCAGCCAGATCCTCCAGGATCCGCTCCACATCGGCCCCTTCCGGGAGACGGCCGGTCAGATCCTGCACGCTCAACGGCTCGGCGGAGGCGAAAAGCAGCGCCTCGGCGACGCGCGTCGCCTCGCCATGATCCGGCACGCGGCTCTCGTCGGGGATTCCGGCCTCGATGGTTTCGTCGGTGGTTTCCATTTCAGGCTCCTGCCTCGGCGGGCTCCGCGACGGGTCTGACCCAGACGGGTGCGAAAGCTTCGTCCTGGCGCACCGTGAGCTTTCCTTCCCGCACCATCTCGAGGGTGGCCGAGAGGGCGGAGGCGAGGACGGTGGGGCGCATGGCCGGCTCGACCATATACTCGACCAGGTAGCTGTCGAGGGTCACCCACTCCCTCAGGTGCCCGACGAGGCGCTCCAACGCCTCCCGGGCGTCCACCAGAGACCAGACGGTCCGCTTGTGAAGGGAAACCCGCGCATTGAGCTGGATCTGCCGCTGTTGGGCATAGGCCTTGAGAAGATCGTAGAGACTCGCCTCGTAGCGCGCATCGCGGCGGATCACGACAGGTTCGGGCTCGCCCCGGGCGAACACGTCACGGCCCAGCCAGTCGCGCTCGCCGAGCTTCTTGGCGGCGGCGCGGATCGCCTCCAGGCGGCGCAGGCGCAGGGCGAGAGCCGTGGCCAGCTCCTCGGCACTCGGCTCCTCGCCCTTGGGCGGCTCCGGCAGCAAGAGGCGGGATTTGAGGTAGGCGAGCCAAGCCGCCATCACCAGGTAATCGGCCGCAAGTTCGAGCCGCATGCGGCGGGCCGCCTCGATGAAGACAAGGTACTGTTCGGCTAAAGCCAGGATGGAAATGCGGTGGAGATCCACCTTCTGGCGGCGGGCGAGCTCGAGCAGCAGGTCGAGCGGGCCTTCGAAACCGTCTACATCCACCAGAAGCGCAGGTTCGCCCTCCGCCCGCTCTGTGGGCGCCACATCTTCGAAGGGGAGAGGCTGTGCCATGGGATGTACTCAACGCGACGGGTTCGGAGCTTCGGCTGTCTAGGCGACCATCGCAAGGGCCGCATCGAGCCTGGCGCGGGCATCCACAGGATCCAGCGGCTCAGGGTCATGGGTGATGCGCTGGAGCGCCGCCGCGGCCCGGCGAAGCGCCTCGCCCTCCAGGGCTGGCGCTGCTTCGGCCACGGCGGACATCTCCTCCATCTTGCCGTTGCAGTGGAGCCCCACGTCGCAACCGGCCGCGAAAGCAGCTTCCGCCCTTTCCCTTAAGGAACCGGAAAGAGCCTCCATGGACAGGTCGTCGGACATGACGAGGCCCTGATAGCCGATATGGCCACGGATGATGTCGTGGATGACCGTCGGCGACGTGGTGGCGGGACGCTCGGGATCGATCGCCGTGTAGACCACGTGGGCCGTCATGGCGAGCGGCATGTCCGTGAGCATCCGGAATGGCTTGAAATCGTGCGTTTCCAACGCCTCGCGCGAGGCGTCGACCACCGGCAGCGAGAGGTGGCTGTCCGCGCCGGCGCGGCCGTGGCCCGGCATGTGCTTGATCACCGGCAGCACGCCGCCGGCCAGAAGCCCCTCGGCCGCTGCGCGTCCGAGGACGGCAACCTGCTCGGCCGTCTTGCCATAGGCCCTGTCGCCGATGATGTCGTGAGAACCGGACGACGGCACATCGAGAACCGGGAGGCAGTCCACCGTGATGCCGACGGAGCGCAGGTCATGGGCGATGAGCCGGGCTCCCAGGCGGGCGATTTCCCGCTGGACCAGCGGATCATTGGAATGGACTTGGCCGTAGGAGCGTCCCGGGGGGTATTTGGGCCAGTGCGGCGGTCCCATGCGCTGGACCCGCCCACCCTCCTGGTCGATCAGGATCGGCGCGTCGGCACGCCCTACCGTATCCCGCAAGGCGTCGCAGAGCGCCTTCACCTGGGCCGGATTGTCGATGTTCCGCCGAAAAAGAATGAACCCCCAGGGATTTGCCTCTCGAAAGAAGGCAATCTCGTCCGGGGTCAGCTCCTGGCTTGAGCAGCCAGCAATGAAGGCGCGGGTGATCATGCCCGCGCCTTACGTCTCCTGCCAGGCAGGGTCAAGAAGCCTCGGCGCATTCCGCCCAGGCTATCGTTTGAGTCGGCCTAGTTCTTGGCCACGAAGCACTGACCGCCCTGCCCCTGGAGCTTGGAGCAGAGAGACGAGGCCTCGTCCCGCGACATGGGCCCGACCCGGACGCGGTAGACGGTGTTGCCGTTCACCTCGGCCTTGCGGATCAGCGGCGGCAATCCTTCCAGGTCCGAATACTTCCGCTGATACTGCTCCAGGGCGGACTGCGCCTGGCTTTCCGAGCCGCTGACGCCGAGTTGGACAGCGAAGCCGCCTGTGGCCGTCGCCTCCGCCGCCGCCGCCGCCGCCGCAGGAGCGACGGGCTGGACCGAGGCTACGCGCTGCGGCGAAGCGTCGCTGGCCGGGGTTGCGGCCGCTGCAACCGGCTTCGGCGCTGGCGTGGCCGCCGGAGTGGTCGCGGCTGGGCGGGGTTGGGCTGGAGGGGCTTGGGCCACATTCGCGGCTGGGGTCGCCTGAGCGGCTGCCGGCAGAGCCATCGTCGGAACGGGCGACGGACGAGGCGGCTGCTGACCTTCTGGGCGAGCCGTGGTGCCATCGGGCCGAATCGCAACTGTGCGCACCTTGCGTGGCTCACCGAGGTTCAGACCACCGGCCTGTTGCTGAGCATGCGGCGCGGCATGAGGCGCGGTTGCCCCCGTGGACTCGGCCGAGTTGCCGCCATTGATGCGAACCGCCTGCTTCACGTCGACCGGCTGCTCTTCGCGATTGACGACCTTGGTGTCACCGGACTGATCGGCGCGCTCATAGATCTGCTTGTTCTGGTTCGGGATTTCGACCCCGCCTGGATTTTGCGGCTGCACCTTGACCGGATCCGCGCTCGCCTTGATCAGCGGAGGCTCGCCCCCGGTCAACGCGGTGGTGTTGCCGCCGAGAAGGAATGCGCCGCCTGCGCCAAGCACGATCGCTCCGGCAACGGCGCCGATGGCCAGGATGCCCTTGCGGGAGCGAGGCTTGCGCGGCGCATCGTAATGCATGTCGTCCGACTGCTCGTACTGGCCTGCATGCTGCCCGGCATGATCGTCATAATACTCGTCGGCATAGTCGCCCTGATCGTAGCCCTGTCCTTGGGACGGAGCAGCCTGGTAGCCGTACCCCTGGTGTCCGGCATGGCTTTGCGGCTGCTGAGCGTATGGATCGTAGGCGGGCATTTCGACCCCGCCCCTGCCGCCCTGCGGCTGAGCCGCGCGCGCAGCCGGGGCAACCGGTTCGCGGGTAGCGAAGATATCGTCGAGGCTAGCCGACGCCTGGTTCCGGGGGCGTGCCGGAGCGTCGTTGGCCAGCATGGACTGGAAAGGATCGTCCTGGCCAACGATGCGGGCCAGTTCGGCCAGCGGATCGTTCCGCCCGGCAGGGGTCGATTGCGCCGAGGCGTTGTGCGCCTGGGTGATTTGCCGCTCGAACTCGCCGAGATCGACTGCAAAACGGGACTTCGCTGATTCGCTCATTGCGCCGGACCTCCGGTTACGCCACAGGAGCGACCATCGCTCCACCGGCACGACGTGACGGAGCCCGGCGCATGCAGCTCGAAACGGTTGAACCGCCTCAAAAACCGCTAGCGCATCTCATCGGGAGCCATGACGCCCAGGATTGCTAGACCCGATGCGAGCACGCCCTTGAGAGCATGCACCAGAGCGAGCCTCGCCTCGGTTGAATCTTTATCAGTTTGATTAACAAAGCGTAATTGCGGCAAGTCTTTGCCCTTATTCCACAAACTATGGAAGGCGCTCGCCAGGTCGTAAAGGTAGAACGCGACCCGATGCGGCTCATGGGCTTCGGCCGCCGCTTCAATCATGCGAGGGTACTGGGCGATCCGGTGGATCAGGTCCATTTCGGCCTCATCCTTCAAGACCGAAAGGTCAGCTTTTCCAAGAGCTTCTGCGGCGAAGCTCACACCCGGGAAAGCCTCCGCGGCCTGCCGGAAAATGGACGCCGAACGGGCATGGGCGTACTGAACATAGAAGACTGGATTGTCCTTGGATTGCTCCACGACCTTCGCCAAATCGAAGTCCAGGGTGGCGTCGTTTTTCCTGAAAATCATCATGAAGCGCACCGCGTCGCGACCCACCTCATTGACAACATCACGCAGCGTCACAAAGTCGCCGGCGCGCTTCGACATCTTCACCGGCTCGCCGCCCCGCAGAAGCTTGACCAGCTGGCAGAGCTTCACGTCGAGCTCGCCCTTGCCGCTCGTTACCGCCTTCACGGCCGCCTGCATGCGCTTGACGTAACCGCCATGATCGGCCCCCCACACGTCGATCATGGCCGGATAGCCACGCTCGAACTTGGAGCGGTGATACGCGATGTCCGAGGCGAAATACGTGAAGGAGCCGTCCGACTTGAGGAGCGGCCGGTCGACCTCGTCGCCGAACGCCGTGGCCCGGAAGAGAAGCTGCTCCCGGTCCTCCCAATCCTCGTCCTTCTGGCCCTTGGGCGGCGGAAGGCGGCCCATATAGACAAGGTCACGGCTCTGGAGATCGGCGATGGTCTTGGCGACTTCGCCGCCGCCATTCTCCTGCAGGGAGCGCTCCGAGAAGAAAATGTCGTGATGGATGTTGAGCACCGCGAGATCGTCGCGGATCAAATCCATCATGGCGTTGATCGAAATCTCGCGGACAAGGGGCAGCCATTCGGCTTCCGGCTTGTCGAGCAGGCTCTCGCCATGCTCGCGGGCAAGCTTCTCGCCCACGGGCTTGAGATAATCGCCCGGATAGAGCCCGTCCGGGATTGCGCCGATCTCCTGGCCCAGGGCCTCCCTGTACCGGACGTAAGCCGAGCGGGCCAGCACATCGACCTGGGCTCCGGCGTCGTTGGTGTAGTACTCACGGGCGACGTCGTAGCCCGCAAACGCCAGCAGAGCCGCCAGGGCGTCGCCGAAGACCGCGCCGCGCCCGTGACCGACGTGCAGAGGACCGGTCGGGTTTGCGGACACATACTCGACGTTGACCGAGGTCCCCGCCCCCTGCCCGCTTCGGCCAAAGCCTTCGCTGTCGATGACGGCGGCGCGCAGGACCTCATGGAGAACCTGCGGCGCGAGCCTGATGTTGATGAAGCCGGGGCCGGCTACGTCGACCCTGATGACGCGCGGATCGTCCTGGAGATCAGTCACGAGAAGGTCCGCCAGGGCGCGCGGGTTCATGCGCGCTTCCTTGGCCAGCACCATGGCGGCGTTGGTGGCGAGGTCCCCATGCGACGGATCGCGCGGTGGCTCGACCACGACGCGGCTCGCATCGAGCCCCACAGGAATTTTCCCTGCCTCGGCCAGACGGCCAAGCGCATCCGCCACTCGCTTCTCAAACAGACCGAAAATGTTCATATGTGTTGATCTCGACGGGGCCTTTGGCCCTCAAATGCTTTGGTGCGCCTAACGCAGGTCGGGGGTTACGTCAAACAGCCGGCGGTGTTCAAGGATCGCGTAACCGTCCGTCATGCCCGCAATATAGTCTGCGACCCGCCGCGCCAAGCGCGCCTCGTCATCCCGCGTCAGGTCGGCTCGCCACTCCTCGGGCATGGCTTCGGGCTCGTTCTTGAAGCGCTGGAACAGGTCGCGCAGGACATCGTCCGCCTCGGCCCGGACCTGCATCACCTTCGGGTGGCGGTACATGTGGGCGAAGAGGAAGCGCTTTATGGAGGCATCTGCCTCCCGCATTTTATGCGAAAAGCACATCACCGTCTCGGCGCCATGGCGGATGTCGTCGGCCGTTGTCGGAGCAAGAGCGGCGATTCTCCGATCCCCCTCGGCCACCACGTCCTCCACGAAGCGGGTGATGACCCGCCGGGTCAGCTCGTGGATTCGCCGGGACAATTCGAGCCCTGGATAGCGGGCATCGATTTCCGTCAGGATCTCGTCGAGAAACGGCACCTCCCGTAACTCCTCGATATCGAAGAGCGCGGCCCTCAGGCCATCGTCGATATCGTGCGAGTCGTAGGCGATGTCGTCCGCGATGGCCGCCGCTTGGGCCTCGCCGCTCGCATAGGTGGCGAGCTCCAGGTCATGCTGGGCGTTGTATTCGAGGATCGCGAGGGGAACGCCCCGTTCGGCATAGCGAAGGGTTGGTTGCCCCTCAGGGTCGAGCAGTGGGCCGTTGTGCTTGACCAGCCCCTCCAGGGTCTCCCAGGCCAGGTTGAGGCCGTCGTACTCTGCGTAGCGCCGCTCCAGCCGGGTCACCACCCGCAGGGCCTGAGCGTTGTGGTCGAACCCGCCGAACTCCTTCATGCACTCGTCGAGGGTGTCCTCGCCCGTATGGCCGAAGGGCGTATGGCCAAGGTCGTGGGACAGCGCGAGCGCCTCCGCCAGGTCCTCGTCGAGGCCAAGGGACCGGGCCAGAGCACGGGCAATCTGGCTGACCTCGATGGTGTGGGTCAGACGGGTGCGGTAATGGTCGCCCTCATGGTACACGAAGACCTGAGTTTTATGCTTGAGTCGCCGAAAGGCGGACGAATGGATGATACGGTCCCGGTCGCGCTGGAACTCGCTCCGGGTGGGCGAGACCGCCTCGGGAAAAAGCCGCCCGCGACTGCCCCAGGGGTCGCAGGCGTAGGAAGCTCGCCATCGTTCGCCATAGGGCCGCACGGTCATCCTCGGGTTGAAGCCTTGTGTTCGGGCACTTACCTTGCTCTTGAGAGGTTGTCCAAGACTACCACCGACTGGATACACGAATGACCGGAATTACCCTGACCGAACGCGCGGCCCGCCGTATCAACGAGATCATGGCAACGGAGCCGGCCGGGTCGATGCTGAGAATCAGCGTCAACGGAGGCGGCTGCTCCGGGTTTCAGTACGCCTTCGACGTGGACCGGACCAAGCAGGACGATGACCTCGTGATCGAGCGGGACGGAGCCGCGGTGCTCGTGGACGAGGTCTCGATCCAGTACATGGACGGCTCTGTCATCGACTTCGTGGACGATCTGATCGGCCAGTCCTTCAAGATCGAAAACCCCCACGCGACCGCCGCCTGCGGCTGCGGCACGTCGTTTTCGCTCTAGAGCGAAACATTGTATCAAAATCCTCCCTTTCTGGCAGGACGCGTTATGACGGCCTTGGCTTATTGCCGAAATCGGGGGTTTTGATGCGAGTTCTTCACCGTTGTGGCGTCTGCGCGCTGGCTCTCGTGGCGGGCTTCACTGCCCTGCAGCTCGAGCCTGCCGTCCTGCGCGACCTTGCGTATGACGGCGACGGCCGGCGCCTGACCGTCGGGGCCGTCAAGGTTCCCCTCTGGAGTGCAGCCTGGGCGCAGACCCCCGATACGTTCAGCCTTGAAAATGTAGCCTTCACCCTGGGATCGGCAACCTATGAGGCCAAGCGGATCGAGATTTCAGGCCTCGCTTCCTCGCGGGCAGACGTGGAGGCCTTGCTCTCGCCGTCCAGCAGTGAGCCGTTCGGCCCCCGGATCGCGCGGATCGACGCGAAACAGATCACGGTTCCGGAACTCAAGGTGAGGCAGAAGGTCGGTGCTGACGACCAGACCGCCACTTATAAGAATGTGGTGCTCAGCGATGTGGCGCAGGGCCGGGTCGGCCTGACGACGATCGACACGACAGCCATCGATGTCTCGGAGGGCAAGACGAGAACCTCCCTCACCTATGGGCGCCTTTCCGTTCGCGATCTCGATATGCCGGCTTTCGCACGCCTTTATGAGGGAACGTCCGAGACTGCATCTGGCCCTTTGTCAAAGATCCACGGGGACTTCTCGATCGACACCATCGACGTTCTCGACCAGGAGGGAACGTCCCTGAGAATCGGCCGGTTCAGCGGCCGGGATTTCCTCGCGCGCCCCACCAAGGCATCCTGGTCCGGCAGCACGGCCCTGTTCGCGGAGCTGGCCGATAAGGACGAGCTGAGCGCCGACGAGCAGACGCGGCTGATTACGACGGCGGCGGATATGCTGAGCGCTTTCGACGTCGCCTTTGCCGAAGTGACAGGGATCGAACTGAAAGCTCCGGCCGGTTCATCGGCAGGCAGCAAGGAAACGACGTCCGAGGTCACGACCAGGGTCAACCGGGTCGCCTATACCAGCGCAACGGGCGCTCAGCCGGCTGATCTGCGCGTCGAAGGGATCGAGGCGGTCGACCGTGACGGTCGGGTAAAGATCGACGCCTTGAGCCTCACAGGCTTCTCGTTTCAATCGACTCTTGGAGCTCTCAAAGACTTCCAGAGCGCTTGGCTCGAGGAAATCGATCCGGCGGCGGCGCGCGCCCTCGTTCCGACGATCGGCACTCTGCACGTCTCAGGCGTGGACATCGATACCTTGAGCGAGACCGGCAAAGGCCAGACGCCGGAACGTGTGAAGGCCACGCTCAAGGATTTCGAGCTGACCGCCGACAACCCGTTCAACGGCGTCCCCACCAACTTCAAGGTCGGGCTTCAAAACCTCGCTATGGAGCTCCCGGCCAAGAGCAGCGAGGACGGGATCAAGGATCTCGTTGCCCTCGGCTACAAGAACCTCGACCTCTCACTTGGGCTCGCAGCTCGCTGGAACGAGGCCGGCAAGGAAATCGCGATCCGCGAATTCTCCGTCCAAGGCCAGGAGCTGGGGCGCATCTCCCTGAGCGGTCTATTGGGCAATATCTCGAAGGATGCCTTCGATCCGGACACCGCCGTCGCATCGGTCGCTCTGATCGGCGCACGGGCGAAGTCCCTTGAGATGACGGTCGAGAACACGGGCTTGTTCGACCGCTATCTCGCCAAGGCGGCGAAAGACGGAAAGACCACGCCGGAATCCCTCCGGCGGACTTACGGCGCCATCGCGGCAGTGGGCATCCCGTCGATGCTCGGCAATTCCGAACAGGCAAAGTCCCTTGGTCAGGCCGTTGCGCGCTTCATCGCGAAGCCAGGGCGGCTCACGATCAGCGCCCGGGCCAAGGAAGCCGAGGGACTGGCCATTGCTGAGGCGGTCATGTTCACCGGAGCAGCGGCGGCGCTCCAGAAGCTCAACGTCACGGCTGTGGCGGAATAGCACCCGCTCCGGGAAGCAAAGCCTTTTGTCATGGCCGGACCTGTACCAGCTGCGTCATCCCGGACGCCGCAAGGCGATCCGGGATCGTCTGCCGAAAGAAGCACCGTTCTCGTCACACGATCCCGGGTTCCGCTCACTTGGCCCCGGGATGACGATGGGCATACTCCTCAAATCAGCGTCGGCTGATCCTGCTCGGCGGCCTGAGCCTCGACCACGGCGATGGCCGTGAGGTTGACGATGCCGCGGGCCGTCACCGATGGGGTGAGAACGTGCGCGGGCTTGGCCGGCCCGATGAGAATGGGTCCCACGGGAAGAGAATCCGCCAACATCCTGGTGAACTGGAACGCGATGTTGGCCGCGTCCAGGTTCGGCATGATCAGCACGTTCGCCTCGCCCTTTAGCCTCGAGGCCGGATAGACCCGATCGCGGATCATTTCCGAGAGGGCGGAATCCGCCTGCATCTCGCCCTCGACCTCGAGATCGGGCGCGCGCTCGCGGATCATCGCCAGGGCATTGCGCATCTTGACGGCGGAACGGGTGTCCGCCGCGCCGAAATCGCTGTGGGACACGAGCGCGATCTTGGGTTCGATTCCGAAGCGGCGCACATGGCTGGCGCACGCGACTGTCATCTCGGCAATCTCCTCCGCGCTCGGATCGGGCTGAACATGGGTGTCGGCCAGGAAGAACGCACCCTTGTTCGAGATCACCAGCGACAGGGCCGCCATTTCGTGGACGCCGGGCGCAAGGCCGATCACATCCTTGATGTGCTTGAGGCGGGACTGGAAGCGCCCTTCGAGGCCGCAGATCAACGCATCAGCGTCGCCGCGCTTCACCGCGACGGCGCCGATGACCGTGGTGTTGGTGCGAACCAACGTCTTGGCCGCGTCCGGCGTGATGCCCTTGCGGCCGGCCGCTTCCACGTAGCAGGCGACGTATTCGCGGTAGCGCGGGTCGTCTTCAGGGTTCACCAGTTCGAAGTGCCGGCCGATCTCCATGGACAAGCCGAAGCGCTTGATCCGGGCTTCGACCACGTTGGGACGTCCGATGAGGATCGGCTTGGCGATGCCCTCCTCGACGATGACCTGAACCGCGCGCAGGACCCGCTCGTCCTCGCCCTCCGCATAGATCACCCGCTTCGGATTTTCCTTCGCCTGGGAAAAGAGCGGCTTCATGATGAAGCCCGAGCGGAACACGAACCGGGTCAGGGAATCCGCGTAAGCGTCGAGGTCCTCGAGCGGCCGCGTGGCGACGCCTGAATCCATGGCGGCCTTCGCCACCGCCGGCGCAATGCGCAGGATGAGGCGCGGATCGAAGGGGCTCGGGATCAGGGACTTGCGCCCGAAGGGATGCGCCTCGCCGCCATAGGCCCGAGCCACGACCTCGGACGGGGCCTCGCGGGCAAGGCCCGCAATCGCCTTCACGGCGGCGGCCTTCATCTCCTCGTTGATCTGCGTCGCACCCACATCGAGCGCGCCGCGGAAGATGTATGGGAAGCACAGGACGTTGTTGACTTGGTTCGGGAAGTCGGAGCGGCCGGTGCAGATCATGGCGTCGGGACGGGCCGCTTCCGCCTCCTCGGGCATGATCTCGGGATAGGGGTTGGCGAGCGCCATGATGAGTGGGCGCGGAGCCATCCTGGCCAGGAGTTCGGGCTTGAGAACGCCACCGGCCGAGAGGCCGATGAATACGTCCGCGTCGGTTATCACGTCGGAGAGCGTCCGCGCGTCCGTTTTCTGTGCATAGGCCGATTTCCACCGGTCCATGAGCTTCTCGCGGCCCTCGTAGACGACGCCTTCGATATCTGTGATCCAGATGTTCTCACGCCGCGCGCCGAGCGACACCAGCAGATTGAGGCAGGCGAGCGCCGCCGCTCCGGCCCCGGAGGTGACGATCTTCACCTCCTCGATGCGCTTGGCCGCAAGTTCAAGCGCGTTGGTCACGGCCGCCGCCACGATGATGGCGGTGCCGTGCTGGTCGTCGTGGAAGACCGGAATGGCCATGCGGGCCTTCAGGTGCTCCTCCACCTCGAAGCATTCGGGCGCCTTGATGTCTTCCAGGTTGATGCCGCCGAAGGTGGGCTCCAGGGCGGCGATCACCTCGACCAGCTTGTCCACGTTCTTTTCCGCCACCTCGATGTCGAACACATCGATGCCGGAGAACTTCTTGAACAGGACCGCCTTGCCCTCCATCACGGGCTTGGATGCGAGCGGGCCGATATCGCCGAGGCCCAGGACCGCCGTACCGTTGGAGATAACGGCGACGAGGTTCTGGCGGGAGGTGTAGTTGGCGGCCTCGAGCGGATCGGCAGCGATCGCCTCGCACGGGGCCGCAACGCCCGGCGTATAGGCAAGCGCCAGGTCCCGCTGATTGCCCAGGGGCTTGGTCGGTTGAATCTCGAGCTTTCCGGGACGTGGGTGGCGATGGTAGAAGAGCGCTCCCGATTTCAGATCCTGCGAGATGTTGTCAGCCATCCCAAACGCTCCCTGCGCCAAAAGCCATTGTTCTTACTCAAGGGGTCCTTGTGCGCGTCTTGACCGATGCCGTCAACGCCGTCTTGCCATGAGGGGCATGTCATGAGCCTGCGCCACCGCCTGAAGAACTGGCGCAACCCCCATAATCAAACCAAGCTCCATTTGGCCCGGATTGCGGGGCGCCACGGCTACGACATCGGCGAGTTCTCCTATGGCCGACCCAAGGTGCGCTTCCCCGAATCCGGCAAAAAGCTCACCATTGGCCGCTACTGCTCCATCGCCGACAAGGTGGAAATCCTGCTCGGAGGCAATCATCGAACGGACTGGGGCACCACATACCCTTTCTCGGCCCTGCGCGACCTCTGGCCATCGGCGCCCGTAACGGAGGATTACCACAGCTCCCGGGGCGACGTGACGATCGGGCATGACGTGTGGCTCGGATCGGGCGCGATTATCCTGTCGGGAGTGACCATCGGGCACGGTGCTGTCGTTGCGGCTCACGCCGTCGTCGTCAAGGACGTGCCACCCTACGGGATCGTTGGGGGCAACCCGGCCAAACTCATCCGCCATCGTTTTGACGAGGCCACCGTCGAGGCCCTGCTGCAAGCCGCATGGTGGGACCTGCCCAGGGAGAAGATCGCCACGCTCATCCCGCTCTTGCAGAGCGACCGGATCAAGGAGCTGATCGCCGCCGTCCGGGTGCTGCGGGCCCGATCGGCCTGAGACACCTGAGCTCTACGAAAGCCCCTCCTGCCGAAGCGCTTCTTTCCTGCGCAGGAACGCCCATGCTCCGGCGGCCGAGCCGCCGTAGCGCTCGACGAGGCTGCGCCGGAAGGTCAGGCTCGCGCCGAGAGTTTTCAGGGCATTGACCGCAAACATCCCAGGAGCCGGATTCGGCAGTCCGTATTTGCGGCTCACATAGGCCCGGGACCAGGCCTGATGCCACCGGGTCCTGAAGACGCGGCCGGGCTGCGGCGTGCTGGAACGTCCCCGCCCGTGGCGCACGACCGCCTGCGGTACATAGACGAGGGCAGAACCGGAATCCGCCACCCGGCGGCAGAGATCATCATCTTCGTAGAACAGGAAGATGTTTTCATCGAAGCCGCCTAGCCTGAGGAAAAGCTCCCGGCGGATGAGGAAGCAGGCCCCGGAAAAGAACGGCGCGCAGACTTCGCCCTCCGGCAGCGCAAGCTGGCCGTGCGGATTGGTCAGATAGGAGGCCAGAAGCGAGCGCGGTTGGAAGAAAACCCGACCACTCGGCTCCACGATCTTGGGAGCGAAGAACCCCGCGTCGGGATAGCGGCGGGCCGCATCGACGAGACGGTCAACGGTGATGGGCTCGACGAGAACGTCTGGGTTCACCACGAGGATAAACTCGCTCTCGGCCGCCCGCGCGCCGATGTTGTTGGCGCGGCCATAGCCTTCGTTGCGCGCGTTGCGGATCACCCGGGAGCCATGCCCCTCGGCGATGGCGACGCTCTCGTCCGTCGAGGCATTGTCGACGACGATCACCGGCACATCGGCGGCTCTTAGCGCGCCGAGGCACTCCGGCAGCGCATGGGCGCTGTCGAAGGCCACGACGATCGCGGTAACGGGCGTCATTTCTCCTGAACGTTCAGCCGGATGTGCAGCTCGCGCAGCTGCTTGGGCGTCACCTCGGAGGGCGCGCCGAGCAGCAGGTCCTCGGCCTTCTGGTTCATGGGGAAGATCGTGATCTCGCGCAGGTTCTGTGCGCCGCAGAGCAGCATCACGATGCGGTCGACGCCTGCCGCCATGCCGCCGTGAGGCGGCGCGCCGTACTGGAAGGCGCGGTACATTCCTCCGAACCGCTCCATGACCTCCTTCTCGCCATAGCCGGCGATTTCGAAGGCCTTCACCATCCGATCGGGACGATGGTTGCGGATCGATCCCGACGCCATCTCATAGCCGTTGCAGACCATGTCGTACTGGAAGGCGGTGATCTTGAGGATCTTCTCCTTGTCGGACGGATCGAGCGCCATGAACGCATCGTGGTCCATGTTCCCCATGGAGAACGGGTTATGCGAGAAGTCGATCTTCTTCTCGTCCTCGTTCCACTCGTATTGCGGGAAGTCGACGATCCAGCAGAAAGCGAACTGGTCCTTGTTGCCCAGACCCAGCTCGTCGCCGATGCGCACACGCGCCTTGCCGGCAAGCGAGGCGGCCTTGTCCTCGGCGCCTGCCGAGAAGAACACGGCATCCCCGGCCTTCAGGCCTGCCTTCTCGCGGATGACTGCCTGGGCGGCCTCCGGGATGAACTTGGCGATGGGTCCCTTGCCGGTGATCTGTCCGCCATCTTCCTCGAACACGATGTAGCCGAGGCCGGGCGCGCCTTCCGTGCGGGCCCAGTCGTTGAGCTTGTCGAAGAAGGAGCGCGGCTGGGAGGCTGCGCCCGTGGCCGGAATGGCGCGAACGACGCCACCGGACTTGATGACGTTCTTGAAGGCGTTGAACGTCACGTCCTCACGCTCGAACACCTCCGACACATCGGCGATGACCAGCGGGTTGCGAAGGTCCGGCTTGTCGGAGCCGTATTTCAGCATCGACTCGAAATACGGAATGCGCGGGAACACCTCGGTGACGGGCTTTCCGTCCGCGAACTCCTTGAAGGTGTCGCGGATCACAGGCTCCATGGCCTGGAACACGTCCTCCTGGGTGACGAAGCTCATCTCCACGTCGAGCTGGTAGAACTCGCCCGGCAGCCGGTCGGCGCGGGGATCCTCGTCGCGGAAGCAGGGGGCGATCTGGAAGTACCGGTCGAAGCCGGAGATCATGATCAGCTGCTTGAACTGCTGCGGAGCCTGCGGCAGCGCATAGAACTTGCCGGGATGGATGCGCGACGGCACCAGGAAGTCGCGCGCGCCTTCGGGCGACGAGGCGGTCAGGATCGGGGTGGTGAACTCGAAGAACCCGCCCGTCTTCATGCGGCTGCGGAGCGAGTCGACGATCGCGCCGCGCTTCATGATGTTGTTGTGCAGCTTCTCCCGGCGCAGGTCCAGGAACCGGTAGGTGAGACGGGTCTCCTCCGGGTATTCCTGGTCGCCGAAGACCGGCATCGGCAGCTCGTTGGCCGGGCCCAGCACTTCCATGTCGGTGATGTAGACCTCGACCATGCCGGAGGGCAGGTCCGGGTTCTCGGTGCCGGCCGGACGCTTGCGCACCTTGCCGTCCACGCGGATCACCCACTCCGAGCGCACAGCCTCGGCCTGCTTGAAGGCAGGGGAATCCGGATCGATGACGCACTGGGTCATGCCGTAATGATCGCGCAGGTCGATGAACAGCACGCCGCCATGGTCGCGGATGCGGTGGCACCAGCCGGACAGGCGGGTGGTTTCGCCGACATGGGATTCGCGAAGCGCGCCACAGGTGTGGGAGCGGTAACGGTGCAGGGGGGCGGACATGGAAGAGCCTGATGTTTACGTGTTTGGCGCAACATTCATGGCAGCCAGGGGATGTCAAGGCAGAAGGGCGAATCGGAGTGCCCTAGGCCGATCATCAGGCTCCGGCAGCCGATACCGGTATATTTTCGGGCGCCTGGGCGGCGGCAGTCTCATCGTGTCATGGTCGGGCCTCCCCGGCCATCTACGCTTGGGAGCCGCCGCGCTGGCAAAAACCTGCCCTGAACCAAGCCGGGGATGACGGATCGCATCGCAAGCCGTTGCGTCATCCCGGACGCCGCAGGCGATCCGGGATCGTCTGACGAGAGTGGCGCCTCGTTCTGCAATCGATTCCGGGCTCCGCTGGCGCGGCCCCGGAATGACGGGAGGCAGCGTGAAACTCAGGCCATCCGAGCGGCCTACGACTGCAAAAACCCTTTCCAGGCCTCGATTTTTCAGCCCTTCCAGCGCCCAGGACTCTTGCGGAACAAACCACGAACCACCATATTCCCTCTATGATTTCCACTCATGCAACATCCCTTTTGAAGCCGGTCCGGAACGCCCCTGTGGAGGAGAGGTTCGAGGGCAATTGGCACGTCTATCCCATGGAAGGCGCGCTCGAGCTTCACTATACGGATCAGGCCGGCAACCCGAGCCGGCGCTGGGTCATTGCGCGCGAGCTGAAGGTCGGCCCTGGCAAGACCCTTCTGGGCGGCATCGACATGTCCGACGACGGCTATCGCGGCTTCCGGGCGGATCGGATCGAGCGCATCGTCGATGCCGAAACCGGTCGGGTCATCGACAGGAATATTATCGACTGGCTGATCAAGCGGGCCGAGCGGCAGGCCAAGGAGCGTAAGAAAGCGGCAAAAGCCGCCTAACGGAGGAGTCGCGGGAACGCTCGCGTTCAGCTAAAAGCCTATCTCATGGATTTGATCACAACGACCGACGCCCTGGCTGCCGCCTGCATCCGCCTCGCCGCTCATCCGTTCGTCACCGTCGATACGGAGTTTCTGCGCGAGACCACCTATTACCCTAAGCTCTGCCTGATCCAGATGGCGGGTCCCGATCCGGCTGACGCCTATCTGATCGACCCGCTGGCCGAGGAAATCAGCCTGGAGCCCTTCATGGCGCTCATGGCCGATCCCAACGTCGTGAAGGTGTTCCATTCGGCCCGGCAGGATCTCGAAATCATCTGGAACCTGGGGCAGCTCGTCCCCACGCCCCTGTTCGACACCCAGATCGCCGCCATGGTCTGCGGCTACGGGGATTCGGTGTCCTACGAGCAGCTGGTCAACGACCTCGCCAAGGCGCGGGTGGACAAGTCCTCCCGCTTCACCGACTGGTCACGCCGCCCGCTGACCGACGCCCAGCTCACCTATGCGCTCTCCGATGTCACCCACTTGGTGAGCGTCTACGAGGCGCTCATGGCGCAGCTGCAGAAGAACGGCAGGCTCGCGTGGCTGAGCGAGGAGATGTCGGTCCTCACCTCCCCGGAGACCTATCAGGCCGACCCGGATAACGCTTGGCGCCGCCTGTCCGGCCGCCTGCGCAAGGCCAAGGAAGTCGCCGTTCTGATGGAGGTTGCCGCTTGGCGGGAACGTGAGGCCCAGAACCGCGACGTTCCCCGGGGCCGCATCCTCAAGGACGACGCGCTCATCGACGTCGCCGTCTCAGCCCCTCGCAGCACCGAAGCCCTGGGACGCCTGCGTTCGATCCCCAATGGGTTCGAGCGGTCCCGCACGGGAGCCGACATCCTGGAAGCGGTCGAGCGCGGCCTTACCCGTGACCCCGCGACCGTTCCCATGCCGGAGCGATCCCGTGGACGCGGGGCGGCAGGCGCCGTGGTGGAGCTCCTGAAGGTTCTCCTGAAGGCCGTCGCCGAGCAGGAAGGCGTCGCGCCCAAGATCATCGCGACCGTCGAGGAGCTTGAGGCCATCGCCGAAAGCGACACGGCCGACGTGCCCTCCCTCCACGGCTGGCGGCGGAGCCTGTTCGGCGAAAAGGCCCTTGCCCTCAAGAACGGCCAGCTCGGCCTCGTGCTGGAACGAAGCCGGGTCGTCGTGCGTGACCTGACGCGGGCCGAGGCGGTTTAACCGGCAATCTCGATGGCTGGCGACAGGTTCAGGAGCTTGCCCAGCGCCCGAAGCCTGCCCGAGAGGCGCTCGTTCGCCAGGGCTTCCATGTGTTCAGGCAGTTGCAGCACGACCTCGCCGCCACGGGCAAAGACCGGCGTCTTGGGCAGGATTCCCTCCATCCCGACTGAAACAGGATAAGCCACGCGCATGAGCGCCGCGAGCAGCCGCGCGCGCTCCATCAGGCGCGTTCCCGCAAGCGCCTTGATCCGGGAGCCGACCTTGTCCGGGTTGAGACCTTCGTGTCGGAAGAAGATCGACAATGCCAAATAGGCGCGGCCGGGATGATCGAGTCCTGCAAAAGCCCCATAGGCGATGAGATTGAGGCTTTGCTCCCCGCGATAATCCGGGTGCGCCCGCCAGCCAATATCGGCGAGCAGGCAGGCCGCATGGCGCAGGCGATACTCGTTCTCGGTCTCCGGGAGCCCGAGGCTCTTCATGAACTGCTCGGTCCACTCCCACAATTGCTCCCCGTGCCGGGGCGAGCGGGAGCGCAGCAGGTTGAGGTCGCCTGCCGCCGAAATGAGCGGATCATGCCGGCGGATCCCAGGGTCGAGCTTTTCGTACAGCAATCCTTCGCGCACGCCATAGGCCGAGATGGCGATGTCCTTCGGCTCGCCCAGCCTGATGATCTCCTCCAGCAGGATCGCCCCATAGGCCAGAAGAGGGCGGCGGGCTTCGGAAACGCTTTCGATGTCCTTCAGGGTCTTGGTGTCCGCCTCCTCGATGAGGTGAAGGAAGTCCAGGCCGTCGTCGGGCTTGATGGTGTAGCCGTGCATGACGTGGAGGGGATAATCCTTCGCGGCCTGATGCAGCCGCGCCAATGCGCGCCACGTGCCGCCGACCGCATAGAAGGTCCGCCCATGGAGATGTTCGAGATATTCGGGTGCGCGCTCAAGTGCCGCCCGGATGATTCTCTGCGCCTTCTTGAGGGACCCGCCACTCAGGTCCTGCAAGGCCAGACCGCCGAGCGGCATGGTAACGCCCTGCCCCACGGTCGGGCCGCTCACATCCACCAGCTCCAGGCTGCCGCCGCCCATGTCGCCGACGATGCCATCCGGATCAAAGAAGCCCGACACGACGCCAAAGGCGGAGAGCATCGCCTCCCTGGCGCCGGACAGGAGTTCGATGCCGTGGCCGCAAGCCTCGGCTGCGGCCTCCAGGAAGGCCGGCCCGTTGGACGCGTCACGGGCGGCGGCCGTCGCCAGCACGAACACGTCCGACACGTTCATGGTTTTGCACAGGACCTGGAAGCGCGCGAGCGCCCTCAAGGCCCGGTCGACCGCCTCGTCGTCCAAGCGCCCGGTGGTCGCCACGTGCCGTCCGAGACCGCACAGGACCTTCTCGTTGTAGATCGGCGTCGGAGCCCTGGTCAGGCCCTCATAGACCACGAGACGAACCGAGTTGGATCCGATGTCGATGGTCGCCACCGGGCGGCCGATCTTGAGCCGCCCCGGAGCCTCGCGCTCGACCGCCTGCATGTCAGCGTTGCCCACGCTTGGGGAGCGCCTTTGGGCTCGATGTCTTGAGAGATTTTCCACGGCCCGACAAACTCGGATTGGTCATGAAATACTTATGAGCGTTGAACGGTTCCTCACCCTTGGCGGGGACGATTCTCCGGCTGGTTCCGTCAGCCAATACCGTCCAGCTCTGCTCGTTGTCGAGCAGGTTCGCCAGCATGATCTGTTCAAGAATCTGTTCATGCACGGTGGGCGTGAGAATCGGCAGAAGCGCCTCGACGCGCCGGTCCAGGTTGCGGGGCATGAGGTCGGCCGACGAGATGTAGACATGCGCCTTCGGGTTCGGCAGGGCCTGCCCGTTGCCGAAGGCGTAGATGCGGGTGTGCTCCAGGAAGCGACCGACGATGGACTTGACCCGGATATTCTCCGACAGACCCGGAATTCCAGGCCGGAGGCAGCAGATGCCGCGCACGATCAGGTCGATCTGCACGCCGGCCGCGCTGGCGTTGTAGAGCGCATCGATGATGACCGGATCGACCAGGGAATTGCATTTGCCCCAAATCGCCGCCGGACGGCCGGCTTTGGCGTGGGCGATCTCCTCCTCTATGTGCTGGATCAGCCGCTTCTTGAGGTTCAGGGGAGAAACCGCCATGCGCTCCAGTTCCGCCGGCTCCGCATAGCCCGTCACGTAGTTGAAGATCCGCGATACGTCCCGCCCGATCACCGGATCGGCTGTGAAGAACGAAAGGTCGGTATAGATGCGGGCCGTGATGGGGTGGTAGTTGCCCGTGCCCGCGTGACAATAGGTGATGAGTTGGCCGCCCTCGCGCCGGACAACCATCGACAGTTTGGCGTGGGTTTTAAGCTCGATGAAGCCGAACACCACCTGGGCGCCGGCGCGCTCCAGATCGCGCGCCCAGCGGATGTTGGCCTCCTCGTCGAACCGCGCCTTGAGCTCCACGAGAGCCGTGACGGATTTACCGGCTTCCGCCGCCTCGGCCAGCGCCGCGACGATGGGAGAATTGGACGAGGTGCGGTAGAGGGTCTGCTTGATCGCCACCACGTTCGGGTCCCGCGCCGCCTGATGCAGGAACTGCACCACCGCGTCGAAGGATTCGTAAGGGTGATGGACGATGATGTCCTTCTGGCGGATCGCAGCGAAACAATCACCGCTATGCTCGCGGATGCGTTCCGGAAAGCGCGGGTTATAGGGCTTGAACTTGAGGTCCGGCCTATCGAGAGCGACGAGCTGGGAGAGATCGCTCAAGCCCATCATGCCCTCGACCACGAAGACCTCGTCGTCGGACACCTCCGACTCCTCCGCCACGAACTGGCGCAGGTCCTCCGGCATCGCCGCCTCGACCTCGAGGCGGATCACCGTGCCGCGACGGCGCTGCTTGAGAGCCGTCTCGAAGAGGCGCACCAGGTCCTCGGCCTCTTCCTCCACTTCGATATCGGAATCGCGGATCACCCGGAAAGCGCCCTGCCCCTGGACGTTGTAGCCAGGAAAAAGCCGCATGGTGTAGAGCGCGATCATCTGCTCGAGAGCGATGAAACGGTTTGCGCCCGTCTCGGCGAAATCGGGCAGGCGGATGAAGCGTTCGGCGCGGGGCGGCAGCCGGATAAGCGCGTTCAGGACCTTTCCGTCGCTCTGTCGCGCCAGTTTGAGCGCGATCGAGGAACCGAGGTTGGGAATGAACGGGAAAGGATGCGCCGGATCGATGGCTAGCGGGGTGAGAACCGGGAAGATGTGGTTGAGGAAGTAGTCCTCGAGCCAGGACGCCTCGGACTTCGTCAGTCCAGGCCCGTCCACGAGGACGATGCCCTCTTCGAGTAGGGCGTCCCGCAATTCGTGCCAGCGCCGCTGCTGGTCGGACGCCAAGAGGGACACAGCCGTCGAAATCTTGGACAGTTGCTCCTGCGGGGTCAGTCCGTCCTGGGAGGGCGCGGCCACGCCCGTGCGGACTTGCCCCTTGAGGCCTGCGACCCGCACCATGAAGAATTCGTCGAGGTTGTCGGCCGAGATCGACAGGAAGCGCAGTTGCTCGAGAAGTGGATGGTTTTTATTCGACGCCTCTTCCAAAACTCGGCGGTTGAACTGGAGCCAGGACAATTCCCGATTGATGAAGCGCTGGGGGAACTGCTTCAGGGCAGCCCCGTCGAGCTCGATATCCGGCGGGGCCTTCGGCAACGGGGCATCGGTGACGATCTCGGCCTCGTCCATCGTCAACGCACCGCGCACATCGTTCTCCGGCACTTTCCGCGGCAGCCGTTTTGCCTTGGATTTCGTGACGGTTTCACGACGGTCGGACGACAGGGTCTCTGGGTCAGATTTCACTCGATCTCATCCGTTTCCTGGGTAGCGCCAAGAAGTTCGGCCGCGATGGCCCGGGACACGCGCCGCCCCCTGCTCAGAGCTTCCTTGTCGAGAAGAGTCACGAGTTCGGACGCTTTGGCCAGCGACCGCTCGATCCGCAGCGCGATATAGTCGACAACGCTGGTGTCGACCACGAGTTGCCGGTCGACGAACAGCTTTACCAGCACGGCCCTCAGCAGGGCGTCGTCCGGCGCATCGATGGAGACGCTCGGCGCGAGCCGCAGCCGCGAGAGAAGGTCCGGCGTTCTCAGGCCCCACGTGTCCGGGGGCGTTTCGCAGGTCACCAGCACCGAGGCCTTCCGCTCCCGGGCGAGGTTGAGCAGATGGAACAGGGCCGCCTCGTCCCGCTCGGCGCGATCCATGTCCTCGATGGCGAGGGCACCATTGGAGACGAGATGCGGGACCTTGTCCTGCGTGACTTCGGCGGCGTCGACCGTCCAGGCATGAGCCGTTTCCGCCCAGATCGACGCGAGATGGCTTTTGCCGCTCCCGCGCGGCCCTCGCAACAGCAGGATCGTATCAGGCCAGCCCGGCCAGCTTTCGATGCACGCATAGGCCTGCTCGTTGGAGGGGCTGACGAGAAAGTCCTCCCGCCCGTAGCGGGGGTCGAGGGGCAGGTCGAAGGCGAGTTGTTTGGGAACCTCACGCATCGACATCGGCCTTCCGCTCAGCCTCGATGTCCATCCGTGCCCCAGGCAGCAGGATCGCCGACTCGCTTCCACGATAGAGCGGGCTCGCCAGATACTGACGCAGCGCAAAGCGCGCGATGACGCCAACGGCGGCGGCAAGCGGCACCGCGAGCAGCAGGCCGACGAAGCCGAAGAGCGCACCGAAGGCCACCAAGGCGAACATGAGCCAAACCGGGTGCAGGCCGACGGAGTCGCCGACGAGTTTGGGCGACAGGATGTTGCCTTCCACGAACTGGCCGAAGATGAAGATGCTCAGCGTTGCGATGATCATGGTCCAGTCCGGCCAGAACTGCACGATGGCTACGCCCATGGACAGGATGAGACCGGTGAGCGAGCCCACATAGGGAATGAAGCTCAGGATGCCCGAGGTCATGCCGATCAAGGCGCCGAAATTGAGCCCAAGGAGGGCGAGGCTCACCGCATAGAAGGTCCCGAGGATGATGCAGACCATGGCCTGTCCTCGGACGAAGCCCGCGATGGCAACATCGATGTCATGGGCGATCGAGCGGATCGTGTCGCGGTGGCGCATGGGCATCCACGAATCGACGGTTCTCACCATGCGGTCCCAGTCGACAAGCATGTAGAAGGCCACGACCGGCGTCACCACAAGCAGGGAGAAGATGCCGATGAGGGCCTGTCCGCCCGACCAGAGACCTTGCAGGAAAGCTGTGATCCAGGCGATACCCTGGCTGATGAGATTGCCGACGGATGGCGGCGCCGCGGGAAGCGACTCCTCGATGCCGAGCTTCCTGACGAGCGGGCCCAGTTGCTCCGCGCCCAGTTCCTGCAGCCTTACCACATAGCCGGGCAGCCTTTCCACGAAGGCCGTCACCTGCTGCGCGGCGAAAGGCACCAGGATCATGAGGGAGATGATGAAGACCAGGACGAACAGGACGAGGATGAGGAGGCTTGCGCCGAGGCGCCCGATGCCGACCTTCTGTAGCCGGTCGGCCAGGGGATCGAGCAGATAAGCCAGCGCAAAGCCCGCCACGAACGGCAGGAGGATGCCGCGCAGGACGAAGAGCAGCAGCACCGCGACGACCAGCGCCGCGACCCAGAATGAAATCTGCCGTTGGATCGTCATGCCGTCTTCACCCCAGAAAACCCCGCATCAGCCCGTCATGTGCCGCAGCCAGCCTCCGAGATAGGCACCGGCGGAAGCGACGGTCAAGGCGGCGACTGTCACCATCGCCACATCTTCGAGCCCCGCAAGGTCGACCCCATAGGCGTTTGCCGCAAGGGCAAAGGCCGCAAAACCGATCTGGGCCCCGGTGTTCAGCTTGCTGACGAGCAGCGGTTTGATGGCCACCCGCCGATCCATCACCCAGGACAACAGAACCGCCGCCACGATCATTGCGTCCCGAGAGACGACCACGATGGCAAGCCAGCTTGGGATCACCCCCACGATCGCCAGGGACACGTAGATCGAGACCAGGAGGGATTTGTCGGCCAGGGGATCGATATAGGACCCCAATTCGCTGCGCATGTCGAAATGCCGGGCGATGAACCCGTCGATCCCGTCCGAAATGCCCGCAATGGCAAACAGCACGAAGGCCGTCCCCCACCGCTCCTGCATGATCATCATGATCACGAACGGAACGAGGATG
Organism: Microvirga aerophila; assembly: GCF_003332305.1. Classification (GTDB taxonomy): domain Bacteria; phylum Pseudomonadota; class Alphaproteobacteria; order Rhizobiales; family Beijerinckiaceae; genus Microvirga; species Microvirga aerophila. The sequence goes on from NZ_QOIO01000018.1 coordinate 78,744, forward strand.
AGCCGACCGATGGTGATGATGTTCGGAATGGTCATCGGGTCAGATGATGACGGGTCGGCGGGCCGACTGCAATGTTGGCCTCGGTCCATGGGGACAGCGGGGAGGAGCGAACTTCCTCAGCGGTGGACCTGATCGAGCTCCGGAAGAAGCACGACGCTCTCCTGCTCGTTTGGATCGGTTCTGGCGATCACCGCGATGCAGCTCTCGGTTTGGCTGGCATTGTACGGCTGATGGGGAACATTGGCCGGGATATACATGAAATCTCCCGACCTCGCCGAAACATGCTCTTCCAGCCCCTCGCCGAACCACATGCCGGCCTCGCCGCTCAGGACGTAGAGCGCCGTTTCATGGGCCTCGTGCAGATGGGCCTTAGCCTTGGCGCCCGGTGGCATGGTGACGATCTGGAGGTGGATTCCCTTCGCGCCCACGGATTCGGCCGAAATGCCGGGCGCGTAGGAAAGCGCCTGCTTGCCGATGAAATCCGGCCCCGCGCGAACGACCCGGCAGGTCGGCTTGCCGTCTGGAACGGAAGAGGCTGCTGTCATGGGCGTCTCCCAATCCCCGCGGGTTACCGCATCGCCGGCCCCAGGGAAAGCGCAAGGTAGCGGGGTTCGTCGCCGGGTTGCAAGGCCGTGCAATGGGGGCCCGCTTCCCTTGGAAAGGCCCATCAATCTGCAGCAAAGCCCCTTGCCTACGGGTCCCTCTCGCCTTACTGCCCGCGGGGAGACGGGGACCGCCGATGACCGAGAAGCAGCAGAACGGCCTGACCTATGCGCAAGCAGGCGTCGATATCGACGCGGGCAACGCCATGGTCGACCAGATCAAACCCCTGGTGCGCGCCACGCGCCGGCCCGGAGCCGATGCGGAGATCGGCGGGTTCGGCGGCTTGTTCGACCTCAAGGCTGCGGGCTTTACCGACCCCATCCTGGTGGCGGCCAATGACGGCGTCGGCACCAAGGTGAAGATCGCCATCGACACCGGTATCCATGACACGATCGGCATCGACCTCGTGGCCATGTGCGTAAACGACATCATCGTTCAGGGCGCAGAGCCCTTGTTCTTCCTCGACTACTTCGCCACCGGCAAGCTCTCGCCGGAGGTTGGCGTCGCCATCGTCAAAGGCATCGCGGATGGCTGCCGCCAGGCGGGCTGCGCCCTCATCGGCGGCGAGACGGCTGAAATGCCGGGCCTCTACGCCAAGGGCGACTACGATCTTGCGGGCTTCGCGGTCGGCGCGGCCGAGCGCGGAACCCTGCTGCCGAAGGACGTGAAGGCAGGCGACGTGCTCATCGGCCTGCCCTCCTCCGGCGTCCATTCCAACGGCTTTTCCCTGGTGCGCCGCATCGTCGAGCGCTCAGGCCTTGCCTGGGACGCACCGGCTCCGTTTGCGGCAGGCGAGAGCCTCGCCCAGGCCCTTCTGGAGCCAACCCGGATCTACGTGAAGGCGCTCCTCGCCGTGCTGAAGGGGGGCAGCAGGATCAACGCGCTCTGCCACATCACCGGCGGTGGCTTCCCCGACAATATCCCGCGCGTCCTGCCCGACGGCGTCGGCGTGCGCCTCGACCTCGACTCTATCCCGGTTCCGCCGGTATTCGGCTGGCTGGCGCGAACCGGCGGCGTTGCCGAGGCCGAGATGTTGCGCACCTTCAATTGCGGCATAGGCATGATTGTCGTGGCCGATGCCGGCGAGGCCGAGGGCGTCATGCAGCGTCTGCGGGCAGCTGGCGAGAACCCGGTCCGCATCGGCGCGACCATCGCTCATACGGGCGGCGAGCCCGTGCAGACGTCGGGCCGCCTGAAGATCTGATGACCCGCCGCCGCATCGCCATCCTGATTTCCGGGCGCGGATCGAACATGGTCTCGCTCATGGAGGCCGCGCGCGCCCACGATTACCCGGCGGAGATTGCCCTCGTGCTCTCGAACCGCCCCGACGCGGAGGGGCTGGACCGGGCAAGGGACGCGGGAATCGAGGCCTTGGCCATCGACCACAAGGCCTATTCCACCCGCGAGAGCTTCGAGCAGGCTTTGGACGAAGCGCTCCACGCGCGGGACATCGAGTTCATCTGCCTTGCGGGCTTCATGCGGGTGCTGACGAACTGGTTCGTGGAGCGCTGGGCAGGCAGGATGGTCAACATCCACCCTTCCCTCCTGCCCCTGTTTCGGGGCACCCAAACCCACAGGCGGGCCCTGGAGGAAGGCGTCCTAGTTCATGGTTGCACGGTGCATTTCGTGGTGCCTGAGCTCGACGCCGGCCCCATCGTGGCTCAAGCGGTCGTGCCGGTCGTGCCGGACGATACGGAGACCAGCCTGGCGGAAAGGGTTCTGGAGCAGGAACACCTCCTCTATCCGCAGGCGCTTCGGATGATCTGCAGCGGCCGCGCGCGGCTCGATGGCGGACGTGTGATCTTCACGGACAGTTGGGATGCCTCGGCAGCCCTTCTTTCGCCGGTCTAGGACGCTGCTTCGGGCAGGCCGTGCGCCTAGCTCCGTCCTGGCACGACTTTTCCGAACAGCCTGGCAATAAACACCAAGCTTGAGCTGCCCATACACGGAAAAGGGCCGCGCCCAGTTCTTGCTTGAACTGTGTTCGCGGCCCTCTGACTCGAAATTGCCCCTTCGAGTAACGAATCTGTTACTAGCAAAAGAACTAATCAACAAGGGGTAGGAGATCGAACAAGGCTGTTATGTGTCAGTTTAGCACACAGCACCGCTCGCGATCTCTTAACATACCGCAATGTTCAAATGCACTTCCGACCCTATATGAAACGACCCGGCTTCGTTTTAGTGCCCCTTCGAGCCGAACCTTGGAGCGCCCCCTTGTTTCCACAAGAGGGCGCTCTTTTTGTAGGCCGGACCTCGAGTCTGCGACCGCCGGCGCTCCGACACTTTTCGGGACGTTACAGGGTCGGACGCTCGAGCTTGCAGGAATCGATGGCCGCGAGGGCCTTGGCGCGGGCGCTGTCGCTGAAGATCCCTGTGTCGCGATAGGCCTGCACCTCGTCGGCGCTCAAGGCGCGCATGGTCTGGCCCGCATAGCAATCGCATTTCCTGGAAACCGATCCTTCGCTGACGTTCTGGAGCTTGGCCTGCGTAACCGAGCAGGCCTGGCGAACACGTGCCCGAAGCTCACTCGCGCTTGCGGTCTTGAGGGCCGGATCCGGCTGGTACTGGGTCGGCATGTTGGATGCCGCCGCGAAGGCGGCACCTGCGGAGACGGCAATGGCAGCCGCGGCCAACATGGAGCGGAAGGCGAACGTCATCGGAAGACCCCGAGATAATGAAACAATCGGGCCAAAGGACAGGCTTGGCCGTCCAGGGTCAAGCGGGATTCAGAAACAGCCTTAAAACTTACCCAACAACCGGCTCTGTACGCTCACGTTTTGCCGTTGCGACAGGCACGGTTGATGGCTTTGGCTCGGCCTTTTCGAGGGCAACCCGGTTGTCGTGGAAGGCCGCTCCGCCGTAAGGCGCAACCTGATCCGCGCCCGTGAGCGTGTTGATGCCCCGGCCATAGGGATGAGCCGCGTTCGGCCAGATGGATTCGGCGATCAGCACCCCGCGCCGAACACCATCGAAGAGTTGGGCGCGCAGATAGACCTCGCCGCGCTGGTTCTTCAGCTTCACCCAGTCGCCGTCCACGATCCCCTGCGGTTCGGCATCGAGCGGATGGATCATCACCTCGGGCCGCCTCTCCTTGGCCTGGGAGGTGGGGGTCTCGGTGAAGGTCGAATTGAGAAACTGCCGGGCCGGACTGGTGGCGAGGCGGAACGGATGCTCGTGGGTGGTCTCTTCGATGACGGCCCAATGATCGGGCAGCGACGGCATCTCGGCCCAGGGCCCCATGGGGCCGTTGTTGTAGGACGGCACCTTGGTCCAGTCGGGCTTGAAATGGAACTTGCCGTCCGGATAGCCGAATCCATCGAGGAAGTGCGCCTGTTCGAAGGGCGGTTGCGCATCGATATGCACCTGCTCTTCCAGATTCTCGACCGTGCCCCAGTCGGAATTCTGCAAGGTCCAGTCGATGATTTCGCGCGGCGTCATGCCGAAGCCGCGATGCTTCGCGTCCACTCGCTTGGCGATCCCCTGGAGCACCTCGTGGTTGGAGCGGCACTCGCCTGGCGCATCGATGAGCTTGAGCCCGAGCTGGAAGTACTGGTGTCCGCCGCCCTGGTAGAGGTCGTCGTGCTCCATGAACATGGTCGCGGGCAGCACGATGTCGGCCATGAGGGCCGTCTCGGTCATGAATTGCTCGTGGACGCAGACGAACAGGTCCTCACGGGCGAAGCCCCGCTTCACCAGCTCCTGCTCCGGCGCGACGGAGATCGGGTTGGTGTTCTGGATCAGGAGCGCCTTGACGGGAGGGCCGCCATAAAGGGCCTCACGATCACCGGTAAGCACGCGGCCGATCTGAGACTGATCGAGGCTGCGGATCGACCCGTCGGCGTCTTCACGCCCTTCGATCAGCGACTTGTTCCAATGGAAGATCGCGCCGTTGTTGTGGAAGGCGCCTCCGCCCTCATACTGCCAGGCGCCTGTCACGGCCGGGATGGAGGCCGCCGCATGCATGTTGACGACGCCGTTGCGCTGGCGTCCGAACCCGTATCCGAGGCGGAAGAAGGTGCGCTTGGTCTCGCCCACCAGCTTGGCGAATTCCTCGATCTGCCCGACTGTCAAACCCGTGATCGACGCGGCCCAGGCCGGGTCGCGGGTGCGCAGATGAGCCTCCAGCTCGCGGGGATGGTCGGTGTAGCGCTTGAGATAGTCCCAATCCGCGTAGCCGTCGCGGAAGAGCACGTGCATGACCGCACAGGCGAGCGCCCCGTCGGTGCCGGGACGGACGAGAAGCGCCATGTCGGCCTGCTTCATGGTGGCGTTCATGTAGATGTCGACGGCCACGATCTTGGCCCCGCGCTCCTTGCGGGCCTTCATGGCGTGGGTCATCACGTTGACCTGGGTGTGAACCGGGTTCGTGCCCCAGATCACGACGCAGTCCGACACCGCCATCTCGCGCGGATCGACTCCGGCCAGCTTGCCGGTGCCTCCCACATAGCCCGTCCAGGCCATGGCGGTGCAGATGGTGGAGTATTGACCGGAATAATTCTTCGCGTGGCGCAGACGGTTGATGCCGTCGCGCATCACGAGGCCCATCGTGCCGGCATAATAGTAAGGCCAGACGGATTCCGATCCGAAATCGCGCTCGGCTTCCAGGAACTTGCGGGCGACGATGTCCAGCGCCTCGTCCCAGGAGATACGCTCGAACTGGCCGGAGCCCTTCGGGCCAGTGCGCTTCAGGGGATGGAGCAGCCGGTCTGGGTGGTGGATCCGCTCGGCATAGCGCGCCACCTTCGCGCAGATGACGCCAGCCGTGTAGCGGTTGGTCTGCGCCCCATGCACACGCCCGATGGTGCGCCCGTCGATGACCTCGACCTTCAGCGAGCAGGCCGAAGGGCAATCATGCGGGCAGACGGAGGGGCGATGTTCGATGCGTGGGGCTTGATTCATGGCGGGCGGATGATGCGGGAAAGCCCGGAAAATGAAAAGGCCGCCCGAAGGCGGCCTCGTCAGAAAGCCTGTGGCGCTTTAGCCCACGATCTCGTTGCCCGCAAAGAACTGGGCAATCTCGATCTTGGCGTTGTCCTGGCTGTCGGAGCCGTGAACCGAGTTCTCGCCGATCGACTTGGCGTAGAGCTTGCGGATCGTGCCCTCGGCGGCGCTCTCCGGGTTGGTGGCGCCCATGACCTCGCGGTAGCGGACCACGGCGTTGTCGCCTTCGAGAACCTGCACGACCACCGGGCCGGAGATCATGAAGTCGACGAGCTCGCCGAAGAAGGGGCGCTCCTTGTGGACTGCATAGAAAGTCTCGGCCTCGCGGCGGTTCATGAGAACGCGCTTCTGCGCCACGATGCGCAGGCCGGCTTTCTCGATGACCGCATTGATGGCGCCGGTCAGGTTCCGCTCGGTCGCGTCGGGCTTGATGATGGAGAAGGTACGCTCGGTGGCCATGACAACTCACTTTTGAGGAGAAAAAATTTCGGGAGTGCGGCGCTTATAGCGGCGCTGCCCCCTGCCCTCAAGCGCCTTTTGGCGGCTTCGCAGGGTCAAGCTTGGAAAGGCCAAGCTGCTCCCCTAGTCTCAATGAGGATCGATCCACCGAAGATCGACCTTTAGGGAGTCGACCATGAAATCAACCATCCTCGCCGCGTTTGGCCTTCTGCTGCTCATCGGGGCCGCCCAAGCGCAAGCCTCCGACCCCAGCGGCACATATTTGAGCGAAACCGGCGAGACCCGGGTGCGGGTCGCCAAATGCGGGTCGACCTTTTGCGGCACCATCGTGGCGATCCAGGGCGAGGCCAAGGACGTGAACAATCCGGATGGGGGAAGCGCGGGCGCAGCCTCGTGGGCGTCCAGATGATCTCGAACATCCAGCCCGCCGGTGATGGCTTCACCGGGCAGCTCTATAACTACAAGGATGGGAAGACGTATAACGGCAAAATGAGCTTCAAGGACGGCAACGCCATGCAGCTCTCGGGCTGAGTCCTCGGCGGTCTCATCTGCCGGTCGCAGACCTGGACGAAGGTGAGATAGCTCTGCAGTGGAATTTACGCCTGTCATTCCGGCTCGCAGAGCCGCCGCGGAATGACAGGCGTCTTTCAGAATACGGATCGAGGCTTGATGTCAGCGCGCGCGCTGGCCGAACAGAACCGCCTGGACGGCCGGGTCCTGCATGTCGCCGTTGTTGCGCACCTCGGAGCTGACCTTGAGACCCCTTTGCACGGCGGGACGCGCCAGCATGGTATCGAGCCAGCGCTTCACGTTCGGGAAGTCCCCGATGTTCTGGCCCTGGCGCTCCCAGAGCTTCGCCCAACCGACAATCGACATATCGGCGATGGAATACTCACCTGCGACGAATTCCCGGTCCTCAAGACGCCTGTTCAGGACGCCGTAGAGCCGGTTCGCCTCGTTGGTGTAGCGGTTGATCGCATAGGGCACCTGCTCGGGCGCATAGATGCGGAAATGGTGCGTCTGACCGAGCATGGGCCCGAAGCCGCCCATCTGCCAGAACAGCCACTGCTCCACCTCGACGCGCTTGCGTTCGTCCTGTGGGTAGAACTGTCCGGTCTTGCGCCCGAGATATTGCAGGATCGCGCCGGACTCGAAAACCGAGATCGGCTGGCCATCCGGCCCGTCGGGATCGACGATGGCCGGCATTCTGTTGTTCGGAGAGATCGCCAGAAACTCGGGCTTGAACTGCTCGCCCTTGCCGATGTTCACCGGGTGCACCGTGTAAGGCGTACCCGTTTCCTCAAGCATGATGGAAATCTTCCATCCGTTCGGAGTGGGCCAGTAGTAGAGATCAATCGGTTTTTGCTCGGCGAGAACCGCCATGGCGTTCCACTCCTCGGTTTCACAAGATGCCAGCTTGTGACCTTAGGGCACAAGATCGGGCCGGATACTATCATCCGCGACGAAAATCCGTGGAAAGAAAAAACCTGCCCCCGGACAGTCTTGCATGTTTCATTGTTTCATATGAGATCATGCATGCGCCCCAATAAACAGGGCACCCAAGGGGGATTTCAATGACGCACCGCATCCTGAGCGCCACGCTCGTCGCCGCTATGGCTCTTTCCTTCACCATGTCCATGGAGGCTTCGGCCCAGACCCAACCCAAGAAGGAGCCGACCGCTGCCCAGATGGCCGCCCGTGAGCGCATGAGCAAGTGCAGCGCCGAATGGAAGGAAGCCAAGGCCGGCGGCCAGATGGAGCCCGGCACCAAGTGGCCGAAGTTCTGGAGCGCCTGCAATTCGCGCCTGAAGGGCAAGAACGTCTAAGTTCGGATCTTGCGGCCATTGCTTCCCGGTGCGGTTGGTGGAATTCCAAGCCGGTGAACGACGGAGGCTGCATGCGGATCGAGCAGTGCACGCGAGAGTCGCTGGAGGATTGGATTATCCTCCGGCAGGACTTGTGGCCGGACACCTCGGCGCAAGAGCATCGGGTCGAGGCGGAAGCGCAGATCGAGCATCCCGAGCAGACCGTCGCCTATCTTGCCGTAACGTCAGATGGCGTGGCCGCGGGATTTGCCGAAGCGGCGCTGCGCCACGATTACGTGAATGGCTGCACCACATCCCCGGTTGCCTTCCTCGAAGGGATCTATGTGCGCCCAGAGCGTCGAAACCGTAGCGTCGCCCGCCTGCTCGTTCAGGCGGTCGGGAACTGGGCGATCCGGCTTGGATGCTCCGAATTCGCGTCGGACGTGGAACTCCACAATCTCGGCTCCCAGCAAATGCATGTCGCGCTCGGATTCGAGGAAACGGAACGGGTCGTCTATTACCGAAAGCGGCTCAAGACTTAAAATTACTCAGATCCAGTGACTGGAATACGCCTAAAGCTTCTTCCCGAAACCCGCATGGCTGAGGGCAAAGTGGCTTTTCGCCGTCAAGTTCTGCTTCATTCACAAACGGGCGAAAAAGCCCAAGCACCTTCACTTAGCCTACCTGCGGATCCGTCGGAAAAGCGCTCGCCCTTTGCAGCGCAGGACCTTTGGGCAACTGCCCTGCTCACCGCTTCATCTTCGTAATCGAGCGGCTTGTTGTCGCGTCGAGACACGACCATAGCCGTAACTAGGGGAAAGGCATCAATCACATGCTGTTCACCATCCGAGCCCATTGCGGCTGTAGAGGCTGGCCAGAAGTAGTCTTGTGTGAGTGTCACACGGAATTCTCCCCCATCATCCGCCATGGATGGCGATGATCTTTCGACTGGGGCGCAAGCGACCAGCAACATCAGAGGCGCGGCGATAGATACGGGCTTAGACACTCAAGACTCCTTCTGAGCGCACCCCAGCGCAGAGATGATACTTACAACCCACTGGGATGAAGTAGCGTTACTTTGTCCAGAACACCTTCTTTATGGGCTCATGTCCAAAGGTTCAGCTGATAGTTCCGGGGATAGTGGGCCGACCCGACGCATTCGCTGTTATGTTCGGACCTGTCGCGGTCATCCCAATCGGACGTGGACAATAGATCGAGGTCGCCGGCATAAGGCCGGTGACGGCAACGGAACACGGAACAAGGGTCTTCGCCGTACGTTCGGGGAGCGCCTCAAAGCTTCTTCTTGAAGCCTTCGTGGCTGCGGGCATAGCCCAGCCGCTCATAGAACCGGTGCGCATTCCCACGGGACTTGTTGGATGACAGTTCCAGCATGGCCGCGCCCCTCTGGCGGGCCCGCTGCTCCGCGAAACCCATCATGGTCGCGCCGATCCCGAGGGATCGCCGGGCAGCCTTCACCTTCACGCTTTCCACCTTCACACGCAGGGCCCCTCGGCCGGTGAGATTCGGAATGAAGGTGAGTTGGAAGGTGCCCACCACCTCGCCGTCGCTCAAAGCCACATAGAGTTCGCTCTCCGAGCTCTGCGAGATCGCCGCGAAAGCCGCCTCGTAGGCGGGCTGGCTTTCCGGCGTCCAGGCATCGCCATGAGACCCAAGCTCGTCCTCTTCATGAAGACGGATGATGCTCTCGAGGTCGCCGGCCCGGGCCTCCCTGATCAGAAGTTCGCTCATGCGGCCTCGCGGGACTCGCGCGGCAGGAAGCCCGGCGCATTGAACCCGGGCAGCGCCTCCACGCGCTTCATCCAGGCGGACAGGTTGGCGTAGGGACCGAGGTCGATTCCGGCCTCGCCCGCATAGGCTACGACGCCATAGATGTCGATATCGGCGATGGTGAGCCCTCCCCGACCAGCCAATCGCGTCCGGCCAGATGGGCGTCGAGCACCTTCAGGGCTGCCTGCCCTCCCTTGGTGCAATCCTCAAGCACCTCCGGCGGGGCCTGACGGATGCCGAGCTTGATGGTGCGGGCGCGATAGATCGGGGCTGCCAGGCGGTCGAAGTCCCAGTAGAGCCACTCGCGCGCCTGCAGCCGCTCGTCGAGGGTAGAGCCTCCGAACTTGCCGAGGGTATCGGAGAGGTATTCCAGGATCGCCGCGGACTGGCACAGATGACGCCCGTTCGACTTGTCGATCAGGAGAGGCACCTGCCCATAGCGCTGCCTTGCCATATGGGCGGGTTGCTTGTGCGCGCCCGCCATCATGTCGAGGTGCACATAATCGAATGCCTCTCCGGCGAGCGAAAGCATCAGGCCGACCTTGTAGGTCGGACCCGAGAAGGTAATTCCATGAAGCTCGAAACGTGTGGGCATAGGGCAAACCTGTGATCGAGTTGAACGACGGGAACCTAGCGCATCGTGCGGAGAAGGGACCCGGGTTTTCGGCCAGAACGATGCTCTAGCCGATTGATTCACGAGTCGGAAGGACCAGAATCTCAGGCCAGGAGGCATCATGGCCAGCATCGATCGTGAGCGAAAGCTCCTGCAGCAGACAGTGGCCCTCGCGGCCATCGTTCCGGCCGCCATAGGTCTTTATGGAGTTCTCTTCGGGCAGGCGTTGACCGGAGACGCCGTCAGCATCTCGGCCGAGAGCCATTTTCGCTTCCTGTCCGGCCTCCTGCTCGGCATCGGCATCTGCTTCTGGAGCACCGTGCCGGGGATCGAGGAGAAGACAAACCGCTTCCGGATCCTGACGCTCCTCATCGTGATCGGAGGACTCTCGCGTCTCCTGGGCCTCGTCTTCACGGGCCTGCCCTCCCTGTTCATGATCGGAGGGCTCGCGATGGAGCTCATCGTCACGCCGGTCCTATGCCTGTGGCAAACGAGGATTGCGAACCGGTACGCGGAACGATTTGGCGTCGCGGAGCCCTGAGGGCACGGAAACCCCAGGCCAGTCCAGGGTTTAAGCTCACCCCCGCAAGGCAGCCTGCGCCAGATCAGAGATCCTTCTCGAAGCGATACTCCACGGAGTGGGAAATATCGTCGAGTTCCCGCTTTTCCTCGGCCCGGTTGTAGCCGAGACGTTGGTAGAGCCCGTGGGCTGCGGAGAAACGAGAATCGGACCAAAGGACGATGCGCGTTGCTCCATGGAGGCGCGCGTGACGTTCGACCTTGCGAACCAGCGATCCGCCGAGGCCTTTGCCGCGCTGGTCGGGCCGGACGTAGAGCCGATGCAGTTCGGCCGTACCGAGCTCGGGAAAGCTCACCGCCACGCAGGCGCACACGCGGCCGCGCTCGTCCTCGGCAACCCAGAAAGCTTCGTTCGTCTCGCCGAAGGAGGACCCGGGCGTACGCAGATCAGGCAGATCGTCGTGGGGATCGATGAAGCAGCCGGGGTAATCGGCGAAACACAGGGCCAGGAGGCCGAAGAGATCCTGCGCGTCCCGGTCGGTGGCGGGACGCAGGCCGAGGATCTCCTCGGCTTCGAGGAGCGCCACGATCACTCGATCCCGAGCTTGGCCTTGAGAAGCTCATTCACCGCCTGCGGATTGGCCTTGCCGCCGGTCTGCTTCATGACCTGACCGACGAACCAGCCGAGCAGCGTGGGCTTGGCCTTCGCCTGCTCCACCTTGTCGGGGTTCGCGGCGATGATCTCGTCCACAGCCTTCTCGATGGCCCCCGTATCGGTCACCTGCTTCATGCCCCGGGTCTCGACGATATCGCGCGGATCGCCGCCTTCGGTGAACACGATGTCGAACAGGTCCTTGGCGATCTTGCCCGAGATCACACCCTCGCCGATGAGGTCGATGACTGCGCCGAGCTGGGCGGCCGTGACCAGCGAGGAGCCGATGTCCTTGCCGTCGCGGTTGAGGCGGCCGAACAGCTCGTTGATGATCCAGTTCGCCGCGGCCTTGCCGTCGCGACCCTTGGCGACTTCCTCATAGAAGTCCGCAGACGCGCGTTCGGCCACGAGCACGCCCGCGTCGTAGGACTGGATGCCGTACTGGGCGATGAAGCGGGCCTTCTTCTCGTCCGGCAGCTCCGGAAGGTGCTGGGCGAGATCGTCCACGTAAGGCTGGTCGAATTCGAGCGGCAGGAGGTCCGGATCAGGGAAGTAGCGGTAGTCGTGGGCCTCTTCCTTTGAGCGCATGGAGCGGGTCTCGCCCCGGCCCGGATCGAACAGACGGGTTTCCTGGTCGATGGTGCCGCCGTCCTCGATAATGCCGATCTGGCGGCGCGCCTCGACCTCGATGGCCTGTCCGATGAAGCGGATCGAGTTGACGTTCTTGATCTCGCAGCGGGTGCCAAGCGGATCGCCGGGGCGGCGGACGGATACGTTCACGTCGGCCCGGAGGTTGCCCTTCTCCATGTCACCGTCGCAGGTGCCGAGATAGCGCAGGATCGTGCGCAGCTTGGTCACATAGGCCCGCGCCTCGTCGGAGGAGCGCAGGTCCGGCTTCGAGACGATTTCCATCAGGGCCACGCCGGACCGGTTCAGGTCCACGAAGCTGTTGGTCGGATGCAGGTCGTGGATCGACTTGCCCGCATCCTGCTCCAGGTGCAGGCGCTCGATGCCGACCGTGATCGTCTCGCCGGTCTCCGGCACGTCCACGATCACCTGCCCCTCGCCCACGATCGGGCTCTTGTACTGGCTGATCTGGTAGCCCTGCGGCAGGTCCGGGTAGAAATAGTTCTTCCGGTCGAAGGTGCTCCTGAGGTTGATCTGGGCCTTGAGACCCAGGCCCGTGCGGATGGCCTGGCGCACGCATTCCTCGTTGATCACGGGCAGCATGCCGGGCATGGCCGCGTCCACCAGGGAAACGTGGCTGTTCGGCTCGCCGCCGAAGGCCGTGGAGGCGCCGGAAAACAGCTTCGCCTGGCTGGTCACCTGGGCATGGATCTCCATGCCGATGACGATTTCCCAATCGCCTGTCGCGCCTTTGATGATCTTCTTGGGATTGACCGGAGCGTTCATGAGGTCTCGCGCCTTTGAATGTCGACGTTTCCCGCCCGGAGTAAGAGCCACAGGCCACCCGGGTCAACCCCCTTTGGACCTGAACGGGTGTTCAGGTTTCCTAACGCTTGGTTAAGATCATTTATCATTAGTGCACAGATAATTACAAGAAATGGCCAAGCTCCTATGAAACCCTATCCTGCATCGAGCGTTGTCCGGGTGGTAAAACGGTCAAGGAGTTTGAAATGGCTATGGATCCCATCGATCGCGAACCCAACGTCTACAATCGCGAAACGACTACCAACGTTGTTGACCGAGACGGACGTGGTTCCAACACGCTTGCTTATCTGATCGGCGGCCTTGTTATCGCCCTCGGTCTGCTCGCCTTCCTGTTCTATGATGGCGACAACAACGACGTGAGCACCACCGGAAGCACCGGTACGCAGACGGAGTCGTCGACGGGTGCTGGTTCCGCCGGCTCGGGCGCTGGTTCGACCACTGCCCCTTCGACGCCGACCACCCCGGCTCCTGCTTCGCCGGCTGCGCCGAAGCCGTAAGTTCGCGTACCGCGTAGAAGTACCTGCGTATGGGTCTGACCCTAGGGTCAGACCCATTTTCTTTGGCCGGTCAGGCGGCTCCCAGGGCGGGCTTGGAGCGCCTCGGCGGGATCGTCATGAGGGCCACGCCGACAAGGATGCAAACCAAGCCGATCCAAGCTGTGGCGGTGAGCCTTTCACCGAGAAAGTAGGCCCCGATTGCGACGCCGATCGGCGCGCGCAGATAGGCCTGCGCCGTCGCGCCGACGGACCCGAGCGTGCGGATGAGGCGGAAATAGATCACGAAAGCTACCGCCGTCGAGAAGAGTGCGAGACCTGCGAGGCCCAGCAGCGAGCTGGTCGAAGGCTCCAGCAGCCAAGGCCGGTCGACCACGAGACTGACGGGAATCAGAAGCGCTGCTCCGGCGATTACCGACCCAGCGGCCGGCACCATGGGATCGAGGCCCTTGAAGTTCTTGCCGAAAATAGCCGCGCCTGCATAGCAGATGGTTGCCAGCACCACGGCAAGCTGCGCGACCAGCTCCTGTCCCACATGGCTGAAGGCCTGTGAGCCGACGATCGCGCATGTGCCGGCGAGCCCGATGAGGACTCCTGCCATCTTGTGAGCGCTCGTGGCCTCGTGCCGCGACCACATGATGGTGATCAGGAACGTGAACACTGGCGTCATCGAATTGAGGATGACGGCCAATCCGGCGTAGACGGAGGTCTCGGCCCAGGCGATCAACGTGAACGGAATGGCGCTGTTGAGGCAGGCCTGAACGGTAAACCGTCGCCATGTGCCCGCGTCGCGGGGCATCCGGATTCCCCGGAGGCGCAGGATGAGCAGCAGCACGGCTCCGGCCAGAATGGTGCGGCCCGCGATCAGCGTCACCGGCGGGATCGTCTCGATTCCGAGCTTGATGAACGTGTAGGACGCGCCCCAGAGGGTCGCCAAAATCGCGAGCAGTGCGAGCTCGACGGGATGGTTTGGGTGGTCCGAGGGCTTTGTCCCCATGGCAGGTGTCCTGTTTGGTCTGTTTCGATCGCCGGAACCTGACACGGCTGGCCGTATCCGTCGTCCAGGAACGCTTCGGCGACGGCCGAAGTGTTTCCGGCTGACCGGTCGGCTGGACCGGCCTATGATGCGCCCATGGCACCCATGATCTCAGGCATTACACTTGCGGAAATCGCCGCGCTGATCGGCGATGTGGCGCGCGCCAACATGCTGTCCGCCCTGATGGACGGGCGGGCGCTCACGGCAAGCGAGCTTGCCTGGCACAGCGGCGTCAGCCCCCAGACCGCGAGCGGGCATCTGGCGAAACTCAGCGAAGCCAACCTGGTCGCCGTGACGCGACAGGGCCGCCACCGGTATTACCGGTTAGCGAGTCCGGAAGTGGCCCAGGCGATCGAGACGCTGATGGCGGTCGCCTCCTTCGGGCCGAAGCGGCATCGGCCGGCTGGCCCGAAGGACGAGGCTCTTCGCAACGCCCGCACCTGTTACGATCATCTGGCGGGGCGGCTCGGGATCGCCATTGCGGATTCTTTGACCGCGAACGGATACATCGTCCTGTCCGAGAGCGCCGGCGCGCTGACCGATGAGGGCCATCGCTTCGTCTGCTCGCTTGGCATCGATCTCACGCCCGAACGTGGGAACAGCCGCGCCGTCTGTCGGACATGCCTGGATTGGAGCGAGCGCCGCCCTCACCTCGCCGGACGACTGGGGGCGGCCCTGTGCACCCGCATGTTCGATCTGGGTTGGGTGGAGCGCATCAAGGACAGTCGCGCCCTGGCGGTGACGGCCACGGGACGCCAGGGTTTGCGGGAAGCCTTCGGCATCGAGGAACCAAGCTGAGGCTTGGCCATTACGCTCAGGCAAGTTCGCAACGGAACAAGAGGAGCGTCGAGATGGCCGGCAAGGCAAGCTTCACCCCCGAGGAATGGGCCCGCGTCGCCGCAAGTCCCATGGTGGTCAGCATGGCGATCACGGCCGCCGAGCCAAGCGGTTTGTGGAGCCTTCTGAAGGAATCCATGGCCGGCGGATGGGCGTTGCTGGAAGCCAAGCAGAGCGCGCAGGCTAATCCCCTAGTCAAAGCAGTCGCCGACGATATCGGCGACCCAACGACACGGGACGCGGTCCGGGATTCGTTCTCGGGCAAGTTCAAGGGCAGCCAATTCGCCGACGTGAAGCAGAAGGCCATGGATGAGCTGCGCGCTGTCTCGGGCATTCTAGACGCGAAAGCACCTGAGGACGCGGCGGCTTTCAAATCCTGGCTTCAACAGGTTGCCCAGAAGGCCGCGGAAGCGGGCACGGAAGGCGGCTTCCTTGGGTTTGGCGGCGTTGCGGTGAGCGACAAGGAGAAGGCCACCCTGCAGGAGATCGCCACGGCGCTTGCATCATCGGCAAGCCCAACTGCCATCCCCTCCGGCCCTGCGGCCGGCATTGCCGAAACCTAGCGCTTCGCCATGCGGCGGGCGGCATAGGCTCCGCCCGCCCAAAGAAGGGCAGCGATGACGCGAACGGGGAACAGGGTCGGCGCCTGTGCGCTGACGGGTGCGATCCACGGCAGCCCGATTCCCGTGATCGCCCAGGACACCAGAACCGAAGCTCCAAGCGCCGCGATGGCCGCGATGAACACCTTGCCGAGCTGATCCGCCTTCCAACCGAGCCAAACCGCAACCGCGATGAGAACCGGATCGAACGCCGCGAGGAGCCAAACCGCGAGAGGAACGGACGGAGGCGTCACGTCTTCAGGCCCACCAGGGCTGCGGCAGCGCGAGGTGGCCCGCCGCGTCTTCGATGACCTGACCGGTGGCGAAGAGAGTCTCCTCGTCGAAGGCGCGGCCGATGAGCTGGAGGCCGAGGGGCAGCCCCTGAGCATCGAGCCCCGCCGGAACGGCGATGCCCGGAAGGCCCGCCATGTTCACCGTCACGGTGAAGATGTCGTTGAGGTACATCTCGACCGGATCGCCCGAGCCCTTCTCGCCGATGCCGAAGGCGGCGGACGGGGTCGCAGGCGTCAGGATCGCGTGGACACCTTCGGCATAGACCTTCTCGAAGTCCTGCTTGATGAGGGTGCGGATCTTCTGGGCGCGGACGTAATAGGCGTCGTAGTAGCCCGCCGACAACACGTAGGTGCCGATCATGATGCGGCGCTTGACCTCGCGGCCGAAACCGGCGGCGCGGCTCTTCTCGTAGAGGTCCACGATGTCCCGGCCGTTCTCGCGCAGGCCGTAACGGACGCCGTCATAGCGGGCGAGGTTCGAGGAGGCCTCGGCGGGTGCCACGATGTAATAGGCCGGGAGGGCATATTTCGTGTGCGGCAGCGACACTTCGACGATCTCGGCGCCCGCCTCGCGGAGCCATTCCGCGCCCTGGTGCCAGAGCGCCTCGATCTCAGACGACATGCCGTCGACGCGGTATTCCTTCGGAATGCCGATCTTCAGGCCCTTGACGCCCCGCGAGACCGCCGCCTCGAAATCCGGAACGGGCAGGTCGACGCAGGTGGTGTCCTTGGGGTCCGGGCCTGACATGGAGCGCAGCATGATGGCGGAATCGCGCACCGTGCGGGTGATGGGGCCGGCCTGGTCGAGGGACGACGCGAAGGCCACCGTACCCCAACGCGAGCAGCGACCATAGGTCGGCTTGATACCGACCGTGCCCGTGAAGGCGGCGGGCTGGCGGATCGAGCCGCCCGTATCGGTCGCGGTCGCGCCCAGGCAGAGGTGCGCCGCAACGGCAGCCGCCGAACCGCCGGAGGAGCCGCCGGGGACCAGATGCGTGCCTTCGATCGCGCCGGAAGGGCCCGTGCTAACGTTAGATCCCTCGCGTCGCCAGGGCGAAACCACCGGCCCGAAGGCGCTGGTCTCGTTGGACGAGCCCATGGCGAACTCGTCCATGTTGAGCTTGCCGAGCATGACCGCGCCATCGTTCCACAGGTTCTGGGTGACGGTCGATTCATAAGCCGGGTTGAAATTCCCCAGGATCTTCGAACCGGCGGTCGAAACCACGTCCTTGGTGCAGAACAGATCCTTGATCCCAAGGGGAATGCCCTCCAGGGAGCCCGCCTGTCCTTTTGCGATCCGCTCGTCCGAGGCCTTGGCCATGGCGAGCGCCTTCTCGGGCGTCTCGAGCACATAGGCGTTAAGGGCTCTCGCCTTCTCGATGGCGTCGATATGGGCCTTGGTGAGTTCCGTTGCGGAGAAGTTCTTGGCCTTCAGGCCGTCACGGGCCTCGGCGATGGTCAGATGGGTCAGTTCGGTCACGGGATTATCCTGGTCATCCCGAATGCGGCGCAGCCGCGAGCCGGGAACGTCTGGAAATTGAAACGGGCGATGGCGATTCCGGCTTCCGCAAAGCGGCTTGCAGCCGGGATGTCAGGCCTTACTCGACCACCTTCGGCACCACGAAGAAGTTGTCCTCGGTTACGGGCGCGTTGCGCAGCACCTTCTCGGGATACTCGCCGTCGGTCACGCCGTCCTGGCGCTTCTTCATGGTCATGGGGGTGACGGAGGTCATGGGCTCCACGCCCTCCACGTTCACCTCGTTGAGTTGCTCGACGAAGGACAGGATAGCGTTGAGCTCGCCCTGGAGGTGAGGCACGTCCTCGTCCGTCACGGCAATGCGTGCCAGGTGCGCGATGCGCCGAACCGTTTTCTGATCGACCGACATGAATGGCCAAACCCTTTGATGTAGTTGGGACGGGCTATAACACCCGCCCACGCCGGGCCGCAACGTCGGATGTGCGTCAGGCGGGCGTTCCGTGCTTTCGGCTCCCCGGCAGCCTCAGATCCGCAGGCCGACCGTCTTATGGGGCACCACCACCTGTATCCCCTTCCCGTCCAGGGCCGCGACAAACCGGTCGGCGTTGGGCACGAGAGGCGGGAACGACGCGTAATGACAGGGAATGGTCGCCCTCGCGTTGGGGAAAAAGCGCTCGATCGCGAGCGCGGCGACCTCCGGTCCCATAGTGAACCGGTCGCCGATCGGCGTGATGACGACGTCCGGCTGGTGGATTTCCGCGATCAGCCCCATGTCGCCGAAGATATCCGTATCGCCCATGTGATAGACGGTGGGCTCTCCGGGAGCCTTGACGATGACGCCGTTGGCGCTCCCGAGCGGATAGTTCACTCCCATTTCTACGAGGCCGGCGGAGTGGTCGGCCCGAACGAGAGTCACGGTGAACCCGCCTTGGTCGGTGGTGCCGCCGGTGTTCATGGGGTCGAAATTCTCCACCCCCTGGGAGGCCAGATGCATGCATAGCTCGAAGTTCGTCACGACCTTCGCGCCGGTTGCCTTCGCGAGATCCACCGTATCGCCCACATGATCCCCATGGCCGTGCGTGATGAGGATGTGGGTCACGCCCTCGGACACCTTGTCCCGCTCGCCCTCGAATGCCGGATTTCCGGTGAAGAACGGGTCGATGAGCACAACCTTATCGGCGAAATCGAGCCTGAAAGCGGAATGGCCGAGCCAAGTGATCTTCATGGCAAACCCTCGTTGAGCGTCTTCAAGATGGGGCGGGATCGGCGTCCGACCACGTCGGACAAGGAACTAAAATCAGCATAAGGCTTTAAGAAAGCTAAGCAATAAATCCGCAGGAGGAAAGCCATGCCTCGTTTCCTCGCTGGCCTTTTGGCCGCCGGAGGTCTGGTCTGGTCCACAGGCGCCTGGGCCGTCGAGATTTCCATTTCCTGCAGTTCTCTCGGCAAGGAATACGAAATCTGCAAGCAGGGCGTCGACGCCTGGGCGAAGAAAACCGGCAACACGGTCAAGATCGTCTCGACGCCGAACTCAGCCACCGAGCGGCTGGCTCTCTACCAGCAGCTCCTCGCGGCGGGCGCGAGCGATGTGGACGTGTTCCAGATCGACGTCGTCTGGACCGGCCTCCTCGGCAGCCACTTGCAGGACCTCACCGCCAAGGTGCAAGGCGCGATCGACGATCATCTGCCGACCATGGTCGAGACGAGCCGCGTCGGCGGCAAGCTTATGGCGATGCCCTGGTTCGCGGATGCAGGCCTCCTCTATTACCGCCAGGATCTGCTGGATAAGTACAAGCGCCCTGTGCCGCAGACCTGGTCCGATCTCACCGAGACGGCGCGGCTGGTCCAAGAGGGGGAGCGGAAGGAAGGCCGAGGCGACTTCTGGGGCTTCGTCTGGCAGGGTCGGGCCTATGAGGGCCTCACGACCAACGCGGTCGAATGGGTGAGCTCCTACAACGGGGGCGCGATCGTGGACGAGAAGGGCGAAATCACCATCGACAACCCGAAAGCCGCCGAAGCCCTCAAGGCTGCGGCCGGCTGGGTCGGGACGATCACCCCGGAGGGCGTCCTCAACTACACGGAAGAGGAATCGCGTGGCGTCTTTCAGGCCGGGAACGCGCTTTTCATGCGCAACTGGCCCTATGCCTGGGCGCTAGCCCAAGGGGCCGACAGCACGATCAAGGACAAGGTCGGCATCGCGCCCCTGCCCAAGGGCGGTCAGGATGGACGCCACGCCGGAACCCTCGGCGGCCAGCTGCTGGCCGTTTCGAAATACTCAAAGAACACGGATACGGCGGCCGACCTCGTCATGTACCTGACGGGCCCGGAGGAGCAGAAGCGACGGGGCATCCAGGGCTCCTTCAACCCGACCATCGTGTCCCTCTACGGGGACAACGACATCGCGAGAGCAAACCCCTTCATCGGCGATCTCGTGGACGTCTTCACGAACGCGGTTGCACGCCCGGCCACCGTGACGGGCGACAACTACAACAAGGTTTCGACCGAGTTCTTCAATACGGTCCACCAGGTTCTGTCGAAGCGGGCCGAGCCCGCACAGGCGCTCTCACGGCTCGACCGTGACCTGAAGCGGATCAAGCGCAGCGGCTGGTGACCATGAGCGACGCCGTCGCAGGCCGCATTACGCCGGCATCCGCGCGCCGGCGTCGCTCTTCGCTTTCTCGCTCCCGTGTCAGAGCCGCGTGGCTCTTCATTGCGCCGCCACTGATCGTTTTGGGCCTGGTCGCGGGCTGGCCGCTCGCTCGCACGATCTGGTTCAGCTTCACGGATGCGAACCTCAACAATCTCCGCGAATACGAGTTCATCGGCTTCGAGAACTACCTCGCGAACTACGATGGCGAATGGCTCGGCCTTTTGACCGATCCAGACTGGTGGCGCTCGGTCTGGAACACCGTGTGGTTCGCTCTCGTGTCCGTATCCATCGAGACGGTGCTGGGCATGTTGGTCGCTCTCATCCTCAACGCGGCGTTCCCCGGCCGCGGGATCATGCGCGCCATCATCCTGATACCCTGGGCAATTCCCACGGTGGTCTCCGCCAAGATGTGGAACTGGATGCTTCATGACCAGTTCGGGGTGATCAACGACATGCTCTTGCGCATCGGCCTGATTTCGGCACCGATCACCTGGACGGCCAGTCCCGACACGGCCCTGTGGACGGTGGTCATGGTGGACGTTTGGAAGACGACGCCCTTCATTGCGCTTCTCATCCTGGCAGCCCTCCAGATGCTGCCTCAGGACATCTACGAGGCCGCGCGGGTCGATGGAATCCATCCCATTCGGGTCTTCTTTCGGGTGACGCTGCCGCTGATCAGGCCAGCTCTCCTCGTTGCGGTCATCTTTCGCGCGCTCGATGCCCTGCGGGTCTTCGATCTGATCTACGTTCTCACGGCCAATTCCCGCGACACCATGTCGATGTCGGTTTATGCCCGCCAGCAACTCGTCGATTTCCAGGAGGTCGGCCTCGGATCGGCGGCCTCGACCCTGATCTTCCTCATCATCGCGCTTCTGGTCGTTGTCACCATGACGGTCGGCCGCCTGCGCTTCGGCGAGGATGCACGATGAAGATCCTCGCCCGCATCGGATTCTGGCTTCTCGTTCTCATGATCGCGATGTTTTCGCTCTTCCCGTTCTACTACGCGGTTATCTCGTCGTTCCGGTCGGGCACGGAACTCTTTTCCGTCGCCTATCTGCCGGAGCGGTTCGACCTTGTGAACTATCTCGCCGTGTTCCAGCGCCAGCCCTTCGGGCGCAACATCCTGAACTCGATCGCGGTGGCGGGCTCCGTCGTCGCGCTGTCGCTGGCGCTCGGGATCACAGCAGCCTATGCCTTCGGCCGGATCTCCTTCAGGGGCCGCTCGCTGCTGCTTTTCACCATTCTTGGGGTGTCCATGTTTCCGCAAGTGGCGGTGCTGTCCGGCATGTTCGAGCTGATCCGCAGCTTTGGCCTCTACAACACGATTCCAGGTCTGATCCTTGCCAATCTCATGCTGACCATGCCCTTCACGATCTGGGTGCTCACAACCTTCATGCGCGAGTTGCCCAAGGAAATCGAAGAAGCCGCATTCGTAGACGGCGCAACGCCCTGGATCGTCGTGCGCCGCGTCTTCCTGCCCCTCATGGCGCCGGCTGCCGTCACCACGGGACTTCTCGCCTTCATCGTTTCATGGAACGAGTTCCTGTTCGCTCTCACCTTCACGCTGACCAACGAACAACGCACCGTGCCGCCTGCCATCGCCCTGATGACGGGCAGCACGGCGTATGAACTGCCCTGGGGCGCCATCATGGCCGCCTCCGTCATCGTGACGCTGCCGATCATCGCCCTGGTGCTCGTCTTCCAGCGCAGGATCGTAGCCGGGATTACGGCCGGCGCGGTGAAGGGCTAAGGGAGGCTGCGATGGCGGAGGTGGTTCTCAAGGGCGTCGAAAAATCATTCGGTTCAGTGAAGGTCATCCATGGGGTCGACCTGACGGTCAGGGACGGCGAGTTCGTGGTGTTCGTGGGCCCGTCCGGCTGCGGGAAGTCCACGCTCCTGCGGCTCATCGCGGGACTCGAGGATGCTACCGCCGGGGATCTTTTCATCGATGCGGAGCGCGTCAACGACCTGCCTCCCGCCAAGCGCCGCATCGCCATGGTGTTCCAGTCCTACGCGCTCTACCCGCACATGAGCGTTTACGACAACATGGCCTTTGGCCTCGAACTGGCGAAGGCGACCAAATCGGAGATCGATCAGCGCGTGCGGCAGGCGGCGCGCCTTCTTCAGATTGACACTCTTCTGGACCGAAAGCCGAAGCAGCTTTCGGGCGGACAGCGCCAGCGCGTCGCCATCGGCCGCGCCATCGTGCGGGACCCAAAGGTGTTTCTCTTTGATGAGCCCCTGTCCAATCTCGACGCGGCGCTGCGGGTCCAGACCCGGATCGAAATCACCAAGCTTCACTCCGACATGAAGGCCACGATGATCTACGTAACGCACGATCAGGTCGAGGCCATGACCCTAGCGGACCGCATCGTCGTCCTCAATGCGGGCCGCATCGAGCAGGTGGGTACGCCGCTGGAGCTCTATCATCGCCCCGCCAACCTCTTTGTCGCCGGCTTCATCGGATCGCCGCAGATGAACTTCATTCCTGCGGAGGTGACGCAGACGGGGCCGGGCAATGTTCAGGTCCGCATAGCGGGCGGCAGCGCCCTATCGCTCCCGTTGATGCCGGACGATCTTCGGCCTAGCGAACCGATTACCGTAGGCATTCGGCCTGACCACGTTACCGTGGGCCCGGCAGGCCCGATCTCCGGCCGCGTGGCGCTGGTCGAGGAACTTGGCGAAAACCATCTCCTCTATGTCGACACCGAGCACGGCCCTCGCCTCACCGCACGGGCGCCCGGCAATGCAAGGCATCGGATTGGCGAGAGAGTGTCCGTGACCTTCGATGCGCAATCTTGTCATCTGTTCAAAGCTTCCGGAGAAGCGCTCGCAGCGCGTGGGTCTAGCCCGACGCCCGCCGGTTCGTCACCCCGGATGAACCTTGCCTAACTCGACCCGGCAGGGCTTCCCGGATATGGTGCGCCACTGAGGAGGCAGCCCGTGAACGCCAAGGACGATGAACTGATTGGCCTGATCGACGGCCTTCCCGCCCGTGCCCGCCTCATGGGCATCGATCTCGGCACGAAGACCATCGGCGTTGCCCTGTCCGATGTGGAGCGCCGGATCGCAACGCCCCTTGAGACGATCAAGCGGGTGAAATTCACACCGGATGCCGAGCGCATCAAGGCGCTGACCGAGCGCTACGAAATCGGGGGCCTCGTTTTCGGCCTGCCTCTCAACATGGATGGAACGGAGGGCCCCCGCTCGCAGGCCACCCGCGCCTTCGTGCGCAACCTCAAGCCCATCCTCCCGCTCCCGATCCTGTTCTGGGACGAGCGCCTTTCCACGATGGTGGTGACCCGCACCCTCCTCGAGGCAGACGCCTCCCGGGCCAAAAGGGCCAACGCAGTCGACAAGATGGCTGCTGCCTATATCCTGCAGGGGGCGCTCGACCGCTATGAGCGCATCGCCGCCGATGCGGAGCATGCCGAGGATGAGGCTCGCTTAAGAGCGGACTCTCACATGGACGCGTCGTCCGAAGGCCGAATGCTCGACGATTACGACGATAAGGATCTTTAGCGGCCATTCCCTCAGAATGGGGTTGACGCTCCTCAAAAAGCATCCTATCTGACCGCCACTCACGCAAGTTCGTCGGCCCAAGCCCGGATCGAGACATTCTCCGGAAAAGGCAAACGGTTCAAGAGCTTACGTTGGGGGATAGTTTAATGGTAGAACAGCGGACTCTGACTCCGCTAGTCTTGGTTCGAATCCAGGTCCCCCAGCCACTTGAAATTACTAGGTTTTTCCCTCTCCACAGTTAGAACACTCAGGCCCGGTCGGGTGTCCGGTCGGGAATTTGTGTTCTGGTTTCGAGCTTCCTGATGGCTTCCTCGGCCAAGGCCGGATCGCGTTTCAGGTAGTGAGCGTCGAGGATCGCCCCGACGTCTTTGAGCGAGTGGCCGGTGATCGCCGCAATCTGGGCCTCAGTGCAGCCCGCAATCGCCAGGCGGGTGACAGCCGTCCCGCGCAAATCGTGAAAAGTGACACCAGAGACGCCTGCCGCGGCGCAGGCCTTGCGCCAAGACGAGCGGAAGCCGTGTCCTGTCCAAGGCATTCCGTCCGAGTTCACCAGCATCACTGTGCTTCGGCGCTGCATCCCATCGAGAGCAGCCTTCAGGGGAGCGCCTACGGGGATTGCCACCCGAGCGCCAGTCTTCCCCTGCTTCAGCCGAATGTGCGTCCCGTCGTACGCTGACCACGGCAGCCGTAAGAGGTCGCCCTGGCGCTGCCCGGTCCAAAGAGCAAGCAGGAGTGGCAAGTGGAGGTGAGCCGGGGCGGACCGCAGGAATGCTGCCTCATCCTGATCCGTCCACACCTTGTCGGCTCGGGATCCCCGATACAGGCGCCCTCCCCGCTCGCATGGGTTTGCGGCGATCAGACCGCGATTGAGCGCCCATGAGAGGATCCGCGCCAGAACGGTCCAAGTGTAGTCGGCCTGTCGGCGAGACCGCAGCGCGAGCTGGTCGCGCCAGGCCATGAATTCCCCACGTGATCGCCGATCGGCAAGCGCACCTAGCGGGAAGTCTCCGAACTTGGCTTCAATCTTCCTGATGTGCTGCACCATGTCGGCGCGGTATCGCTCTGACTTGGAGAAGAAATCGTCACTCGCCTGGAAGCCCTGCAGGATCGAAAGCATGACACCCTGAGGCGGCGCCTTCCTGGTGTTTACGGCCGCATGGTAAGAGGCGATGAACTCAGGAGTACCGGGCTCGCCTTGTAGCCGCGGGCCACCTTTCCAGGCGTAGTAGTAGGTGCGGAACGTGCCGTCTGCGAGCCTCTTCCGCTTCGGATTGATCCCCTTAAGCCGAACGCGCATCGCTCTTAGCCTTCCACGCATCGAATGGGCTCAGGGGCGCTGTCTGAGATCCATTCTCAAACACCACCGTCATTTTGCCTGTGACGGGATCTACCTCAAACCGATCGACCTTCTGGCCGGAACTCTGGGCCGCCTTAAGGACCCGGGACATTTCAGCCTGTGTAACCGGCGGCCTGCGGCGGGCCATTTAAGCCTCCGCCTTTTTCTTAGCGGTGTCCTTGTAAGCGCCGATCATGTTGGCCGTCATGCGGAGGACAATCGAATAGCCAGTATTCATAATCTCTATTGTTTCAGCATCCGGCTTGAAGCTGACCCAGATATCCCTATCAGGGTTTAGCGTGAGAGCCTTGAAACCGATAAAACCATGTAGTGCTACGCGGGCAATGCCATCCACACGCAGGTCTGGCGTTTTCGGCAGAAAGATGATCCGAGATTTAACCTCACCTGCTTCTTGATAGTAGCTGATGATTAACTCTATCTCTGTTTTGGCACTACAAAGTGCAGCTCTGCTCAGGAGGGCCAAAAGCTTGTTGAGAGCTACGAAACGGGTTGGCCTTGGCCCTCCGGCGAGAGCTTCAGACGCCTCCTGTTGCATTCGGCCTGCCTGCTCCTGAAGATCGGCGAACAGGCTCCAAGGCTCCATCGATCGGATGGCTTCGATAACTGTACCTATCTCGCCAACAGGCGAGTTCATAGCTGCGAGGCGCTTAGCAAGGCCGGCGAAGCGCATCTCGGCCTCATCAAAGCGCCGAGACGAACCCTTCCCTCCGTGACCGGTGCCTTCGATGGGTCTGATCACGCCCGAGTCGACCCAAAACCGAACAGTTCGGACATTCTCGTCATGAGCAGCGGCGATCTCGCCAATCGTGTACGACTCAGCCATAAGCACCTTCCCTGATAGAAAGCATAAAGCAGTTTGTGCTTTCTGCAAGGGTCGAGAGCTCAAAAAGCTCTGGCGCGCTGCTCCTGTGGATCAATTAAGGCTAAGTTGCGCCCGACTGGGGCATCCGTTACACCTAAAGGTTAATACGTAACGCGCCAGAGGTAGTCAAGCCTCAGTCGCGCCATTTTTAGGGGACCCAACTTGCTTACTGCCGAACAGCTCAGAGCCGCCAGGGCTCTCCTCCGCTGGGATCAGTCCACCGCCGCCGAGCAATCAGGAGTGAGTGTCGAATCCATCAAGCGGCTGGAGCGATTGGAAGGGCCACTCCGATCAGCCAAGGCCGGCACACTCGAAGCCCTCGAGATGGCATTCCAGGCGGCCGGCGTGATCTTCATTGCCGAGAATGGCGAAGGGCCAGGCGTTCGGCTGAAAAAGGCGCATCAGTAATGCCCACCACTCTCGACACTCTCTGGGCCATGTGGTCCAGCACTATGGCTGCTCTCGGGACCGTAGTTGCAGTAGGCGGCGGCGCAGCTGCTGTCGCATTCCTGTTCTTCCGCTTCCTCGGTGAGAAGTGGATCAATGCGAAATTCGAGGAGCGTCTAGCTGCTTATAAGCACGTCCAACAGCAAGAACTTGAGCGGTTGAAGCTTAAGATCAACACGCTAATGGATCGGACAACAAAGCTGCATCAGCGCGAGTTCGACGTCATTCCAGAGACATGGGCCAAATTAAATTATGCCAATGCAGCCATTCAGTCGTTTACCTCCGCGTTCCAACAGTATCCTGACATCAAGCGGATGTCGGATGCCCATCTAGAGGAGTTTCTTGCGAATTCACCACTTGCCGGATGGCAGAAGGCAGAGCTTCATGAGTCATACGACAAACATGAATATTATCGAAAGGCAATCTATTGGCATCATGCCGCAAGGGCGCGTGAAGCATTTCGAGATTTCAACGTCTATCTGATGCAGAATGGGATCTTCATCCCAGATCCTTTGAAATCCAAGTTTACGGAGTTCAGCGATATCCTTTGGAATGCTCTGATCGAGCATGAGGGAAACGAAGAACTCGAGATCAGGCCTCGCGAGCGTGGAAAACAGAAGGCTTTAAACGGCAAAGGGCAGGAATTGCTGAAGGCTATCGAAAAGGATGTTCAAGATCGCCTCTGGAGCATCCATGCCACTGATGTGTGATCGCTTCACATAAAAAGGTCGGGCAGCCTTGCGAACTAGTCCCCGCCTCTTCATCAAGGCAGGTGCCGTCTGGCTCCCTCCATCAAGCCGACAACAAACAGGCCGAAGGCTGTCGATGTCAGGTATATCGTGACAATCCTATTGTCGGGCGAGATCGAGAGGGCGTGCAGGGCCGTACTCGTCACCAGCGCGGCTGACAGACAGGCTAGGGTAACGATCGAGGCGAAATAGACCACGCGCGGCATTGGGGTATCTCCCGCTGCCTGGCCTCTCCTTCCCCTGTGATTGCCGACATGCATAAGCGAGGACTGTGTCGCGGTTAAGACACTCCTAGCTTGTGGCCGCCACGGCCTCAGCCGCCCGATCAGCCCCACGGCCTGTCTGCTGCAGCCACGAGATCCGGCTAGACCTCATCATCTGACAACAGGTATTCGGCTGCGTAGAACATCACCTGCAGACCCCGTCGGTCATCGTGGCATCGTCTGGGTTGTTGAGGCTTAATTAGCGCTTGATACCCATTCATGGAAGTTCTGACTTCAGAGGCGAGCTGGTGACGAGGTACGCCGCCGATCCTACGGATCAGAACTTCGTCACTTGGGTATGAGGCCCCAGGAGCACTGTATGTGGATGTATCAACTCCTCACGCGAGCGGTGTTTTGCGCCGTCAGCATGGCACTGATGGTGGTCGCGGGCGGACTCATCGTCTATGCCGGCTTGCAACAGGTCTCCGCCTTCAGCGCGCCGGAACAGGATATCGGCCGAGCGCTTCTTGACTCTGTGGGATACATGGTCATTGCCATTGCTGTCTTTGAGGTCGCCAAATACATCCTTGAAGAAGAGGTCATTGACCCCACTCAGATGCGGAATGCCGGCCAAGCACGGCGCAGCATAACCAAGTTCGTTTCTACCATCAGCATCGCCGTCTTCCTGGAGGCTCTGGTCGCTGTCTTCCAAACGAGTAAGGGGGCAGATATGTCCATGATGCTCTACCCCACTCTCCTGCTGTTTGGCGGAGTTGCAATGGTTGTCGGCTTGGGCGTGTATCAGCGGCTTAGTACGGCCGCTGAAGGTGAGGTGCGGAGTTCGCCACAAGCAGCAGCGGAAGAGCAGGCGGAGCTAGACAAGTTCTAGCTGACGGCACGTCAGTATCTCCAAATCCAAAACATCGATAGCGTCTGTCATGATGGCTGTGCCTCTCTGGGCCCGTTTGGTGGCCAGTAGTCGTACCAGGCCTGCCGTCTCTGTTCGGGTGCCGCTACTCAGGAGTATCGGCAGTCCACCCAGTTTCGGCTGCGCTCGCCTGTCGAGGTGCTGCTGGTTACACCCCGTTAACCCAGCAGAGGCATTCGTCATCTGGGGTCGTGTTGCGTATCCGCCCCGGTCTAAAACCCTGCGCGGCTCTGAACTTCCGAGCAGGGTTCCCAGGGTTAACGAGCTGTTAACCATACGCGCTGATCATGCTCTTTTGGGAGCTTCAGCGATGGCTAGACAACCGCTTGTTCTTCTGGTTCCCGGTGATCGATTGACTGGCATTCTGACTAGGGGTGGTCTTCAAGGTTATGGATACGATGTCTTGGTGGCCGGCAGCATTGATGAAGCCCTAGACCTCCTGCACACAAACCGGCGCATTAGCGTTCTGGTGGTCAATGTAGGGCTTGAGAAAACCTCTGATGGCTTAGCGCTCGCGAAAGCCGCCCGTACGGCCGATCCGACCATCAAAATCGTCTACACCTGCGGCGCTCCAAGCAAGCTTCCTGACCGGGAGAAGGTCACTGGGGCGCCTTGTCTTCGTACCCCATACCATCCGCACCAGCTTGTCGGTGTCATCGGACAGATATCGAACCGGCCCTCTTTCAGCGGAAACGAGCTACACGCGGTTTGACCAGATAGTAGCCAGTCCGCGTCTACTCTTGCGGCCACGTCGGTATCTCCCTTTCTAGGCTCAGGACCTATTAATTTGGTCTGAGGTGTGATTCAGAGTCTCCTGTCGAGGAGGTCTGAATGGATGATCTGTTTCTGCTGAGTGAGCGCCAGATGGCGCGGATCTCGCCGTCCTTCCCGCTGGCCCATGGCGTGCCGCGGGTGGATGATCGGCGGGTGGTCAGTGGGATCGTGTACGTCATCCGCAACGGCCTGCAATGGAAGGATGCACCCAAGGCGTACGGGCCGCACAAGACGCTCTACAACAGGTTCATGCGCTGGAGCCGGCTGGGCGTGTTCGACCGGATCTTCGCCGCGCTGGCGGGTGAAGGTCCCAAGCCCGAACGGATCATGATCGATGCCACGCACCTGAAGGCGCACCGGACCGCGGCGAGCCTGCTCAAAAAGGGGATGTTCCCCGTCGTATCGGGCGCACGAAAGGTGGCCTGAACTCCAAGCTCCATGCCGTCTGCGATGGCGCCGGCAAGCCGATCATCCTACTGCTGTCGGAAGGGCAGATGAGCGACCACAAAGGCGCCCGGCTCGTCTTGGAGGCGCTGCCGACAGGCGCAACCCTGATTGCCGATCGGGGCTACGACAGCAACTGGTTCCGGGAAGCTCTTGCCGAGAAGGACATCACGCCGTGCATTCCGCCGACCAGGAGCCGCAAGGTGCCCATCGCCTATGACAAGACGCTGTATCGGCAACGGCACAAGGTTGAGAACATGTTCGCCAAGCTCAAGGACTGGCGCCGGATTGCAACCCGCTATGACCGCTGCGCCCACACCTTCTTCTCGGCCATCTGCATCGCAGCGGCCGTCGCCTTCTACCTCAATTAACGAGTCCTGAGCCTAGAACATCGGGAACGTCTGCGGCAACTGTGCCTCTCTAAGCACGCTTGGAGGACTGCGGGAGGGGCCGAAGGCGATCGTCGCTTCACAGCCCATCGAGGTGCGGAGCGGCAGGAAGCGCCTGCCATCCGGGTCGTGTCTGTGTTGCCTGAGTGCGACACAGCCGATGTTTCGGCTGTAGTGGCCTGGCGTTGACACTCGGTTCACGTCTCGTGCGCATCCTCGATCGTCCAAAAGGTTGCAAGAACCCAGAAACAGTGATGGATAGCGCCGCGATATGAGCGATACGCACACAACCCGAGGGGGGCCGGTTACCAAGCTCCACCCAGTCTCAGTCGCACCTGTCGATGAAAGTGCCGCTTCCATGATCGACCTGTTGCAGGAGCATTTGCGCCTGGCCCGTGAAGGCAAGCTGCGGTCGCTCGCCGTCGTGTCCGTGTCTGCAAATGGATCGGCTATCGGAACCCAGTGGTCATGCGAGCCGAGCGATATGGCATCTCTTATTGGCAAGCTCACCGTCCTGACGCACGACCTGATGGCCGCTCGCACGTAAGGTGGTCCGCCACGGCACT
>NZ_QOIO01000180.1 GCF_003332305.1 Microvirga aerophila
ATTAATCCATGACCTGTGCGACGACGCCGGCGCCGACGGTGCGGCCGCCCTCGCGGATGGCGAAGCGCAGCTTCTCCTCCATGGCGATCGGCACAATCAGCGTCACGTCCATGGAGATGTTGTCGCCCGGCATCACCATCTCGGTGCCTTCCGGCAGCGTCACAACCCCGGTCACGTCCGTGGTGCGGAAGTAGAACTGCGGACGGTAGTTGGTGAAGAACGGCGTATGACGGCCGCCCTCTTCCTTGGTGAGAATGTACGCCTCAGCCTTGAACTTGGTGTGCGGCTTGATCGAGCCCGGCTTGCACAGCACCTGGCCGCGCTCCACGTCCTCGCGCTTCGTGCCGCGCAGCAGCACGCCCACGTTGTCGCCCGCCTGGCCCTGATCGAGCAGCTTGCGGAACATCTCGACGCCCGTCACCGTGGTCTTCACCGTGGCCTTCAGGCCCACGATCTCCACTTCCTCGCCAACCTTGACGATGCCACGCTCCACGCGACCCGTCACCACCGTGCCGCGGCCCGAGATCGAGAACACGTCTTCGATCGGCATCAGGAACGGCTGGTCCACCGGACGCTCCGGCTGCGGGATGTAGGCGTCAACCTCGGCCATCAGCTTGAGAACCGCGTCGCGGCCGATCTCCGGCGAACGATCTTCCAGCGCGCACAGGGCCGAGCCCTTGACGATCGGAATGTCGTCGCCCGGGAAGTCGTACTTCGACAGAAGCTCGCGCACCTCGAGCTCGACCAGGTCGAGAAGCTCGGCGTCGTCCACCATGTCGACCTTGTTCATGAACACCACCAGGGCCGGAACGCCCACCTGGCGCGCCAGAAGGATGTGCTCGCGGGTCTGCGGCATCGGGCCGTCGGCCGAGGACACCACCAGGATCGCGCCGTCCATCTGCGCCGCGCCCGTGATCATGTTCTTCACGTAGTCGGCGTGGCCGGGGCAGTCCACGTGGGCGTAGTGCCGGTTCGCCGTCTCGTACTCCACGTGCGCCGTCGAGATCGTGATCCCGCGCGCCTTCTCTTCCGGCGCCTTGTCGATCTGGTCGTACGCCGTGAACTGCGCACCCCCCGACTCCGCCAGAACCTTCGTGATCGCCGCCGTCAGTGACGTCTTGCCATGGTCAACGTGGCCAATCGTCCCGATGTTGCAGTGCGGCTTCGTCCGCTCAAACTTTTCCTTCGCCATCG
>NZ_QOIO01000181.1 GCF_003332305.1 Microvirga aerophila
GCTAAGTAGGTCGCCAAAAGTTCTGCAACAGCTTTCTGAGCCAGAAGTGTTTGGAGGCCATGCCGGCCTTACGAAACGCTTGTTGCGGCGTCAGCGTCAGAACCCAGGTTGCGGCCGTGGCGGCTAGGGCGTCAATGGAGGCCGCCTGTCGGTTGGCCGCGACCGGCCGCTTGAGTTCACGCCAGAGCTGATCCATCGGGCTCAGTTCCGGCGCTTGCCGAGGCAGCCACACGAAGCGGATGCGCAGCCGGGCTGCCAGCGCTTGGGTTTGCGGGGCGGTGTGGGCGCTCGCCCGGTCGGTCAGCAGCCAGATCCAGCCGGCGCGGCGGTACCGACGCCGCAGCGTGCGCAGGAACGCCCGGGCATCGGCCTGACTGGCGTGGGAGCGGATCAGCACCACCCGGCGCGCGCTTCGCAGGTCGATCGCCCTAAACAGTACCCGCTTGGCATTGCGGCCGGTGATCGGCACAACCGCCTGAGTCCCCTCAAGCACCCAGGTCGCGCACAGCGGTGGAAACAGCCGCAACAGCGTCCAATCGAGGCACAGCAGCCGATCGCCCCTATGCCAACCCCCCTTCAGACGCCGGATGATGCCCCCTTTTTCTGCGGCAGATGATCCGCCCGCTCGACATAGACATAGCGCGGGCGCTTCCAGCGGTAGCCTGCCTCGTGTAGCCGGCGCCGCAGGGTCCGGGGGCTGACGGCGAGGCCCTTCGCGGCCAGGTCGTGCGCCAGCAGCGGCACCGTCCAAGTTGTGGCCTGGTAGCCGCAGCGGCGCGGGTCGCGTGCTAGGGCCGCCGCCAGCCGCCGCGGCGTGAGGGTGTGATGAAGGCGCGGACGCCCACTGCGCGGCCGGTCGATCAGTGCCGTGGTCTGGTGCTCGGCCCTGTACTGCACCAGCCAGCGGTGCACGCTGGAGCGGTCAACCCGGCAGCGGCGGGCCGCCTCAGCCATAGAATGGCCCTCGGCCACCAACAGCAGCGCCTCGAGGCGGCGATACACCCGCGCCTCACGGGCGCCCGCAAGCGCTGCGGCAAGCGGCTTGCGATCCGCCTCGCCAAGCCACGTCCCGGAAGAGTGATCATGTCGTTGCATGCTCCCCAGAGAACAACCGCAGCGCTCGCGTTGCAAAACTTATGGCGGCCTACTTAGA
>NZ_QOIO01000182.1 GCF_003332305.1 Microvirga aerophila
GGGTGGATTCTATTCTGAAGTGCGAATTCCGTTACAAACAAGGGATTTACACTCGGAGGCTGAATGACCCTGCCCTACATCCATCTGAGCCTGGCTGAACGGCGTGAGATCGCCCGCATGCACGCGGCCAAGATCCCGATCAGTGTGATCGCCGACCGCCTACAGCGGCATCGGTCGACCATCTATCGGGAGATCAAACGGAACTGGGTTCACGATGAAGAGCCGCTCTACCGTGGCTACTATCATGTTGCTGCCGATATGCAGGCTCGAGCCCGGCGTCAGCGTCTGAGCAAACTCTCCCGCAAACCGGTGCTCGCGGTCTACGTGATGGATCGCCTCAAAGCTGGATGGTCGCCAGAGCAGATCGCTGGCCGTCTGCGGGCATCCGGTGCTCCTGAACGGTTGTCGCACGAGACGATCTACCGGTTCGTCTACAGCTCCCAAGGACAAAAGCTCGGGCTGTACCAGGATCTACCCATGGCACGGCGCCGGCGGCGGGTGCGCTACCAGCGCAAGCCTCGCGGTCTTTTCATTCCGGTGAGCAACACCATTGAGCAACGTCCACCGGAAATCGCAGCCCGCACCAGCTTTGGTCACTGGGAAGGCGATCTGATGATGTTCCGCAAGGAACTGGGCAAGCACAACCTTACGTCACTGACTGAGCGCCAGAGCCGTTACACGATCCTGACCCGCAACCGAGATCGCAACTCGACCGGGGTCATGACCGGCATGATCGAGAAGCTGAAAGTCCTGCCAGAGACGGCGCGTCTGTCGATCACGTTCGACCGCGGTACGGAGTTTGCCTATTATCCGTTGCTCAAGCAGAAGCTCGGCATGGACAGCTATTTCTGCAAGCCACAGGCCCCTTGGCAGAAAGGCACGGTCGAGAACACCAATGGCCGGGTTCGGCGCTTTCTGTCACGGGACGCGGACATTGCCACCTTGCCCGAGGTGGCTCTGCTTGAGATCTGTGATCGGCTCAACGGGACGCCGCGCAAGTGCCTGGGCTATCGCACACCCAAAGAGGTCCTGATGAGTTCTCTAGATCCGGGACTGTCGGGGCTGTGCAACCCTGATCAGCTCCGCCCCGGAAGTCCCTGACCGACCGGGGACCGATGCCCGCCAACCGTCGCACTTCGGCTTGATTCCACA
>NZ_QOIO01000183.1 GCF_003332305.1 Microvirga aerophila
GAGCGCCGCAGATGCAGAACCCGGACGCCCGCCGAAATCGTTCCCTCGATGCCGGCGCGCTGTCGATACTCGTTTGAGAAGGCAAGCTGCTCCTCACGCTGGCGGGCCGCCTCCAGCGTCTTGTGTTCCTCGCGTGGCCGCAGCGTCAGAAGGCGTCGGCCGCTCCGAGTACACTGTGTCTTCAGGGGACAAGGTCGACAATCTGTTGTCGAGAAGCGGACTTTGAACGCGGTTCGCCCCTGATGGTAGTCGGGACTCCAGCTCTTGCTCTGATGCCCGGCCGGGCAGGTCGCTACTTCCCGCTCCCAATCGAGGAGGAAGTCCTGCACGGTGAAGCCTTCGCCGGATTGGGCCTGCCACTGATAATCCTTGGGAGCCGGCCCTAAAAGCGTGACGCCTTTCTTCCGGCTGGCGACAAGCTGGTCAGCCGCAACATAACCGGCATCGGCCAGATGAATATCGGGCAGCAGGCCCTTGGCTTCGAGCGCCGCATGGATGTCTTCGAGAGCGTCGCGATCGACGACGGGTGCCGGCGTGGTCTCCACATGCGTGATCAAGTGTGGGCCGCCTTCGTCGCATGTCTCGGTCAGATGCACCTTGTAGCCGATCCAGATCGTTGATTGCTTCCTGGCGTAGTGCACCTCCGGATCGTAGGGTGACGCGACCATCAGCAAGGAGGGTGGAACCCCCTCCTGGTCAGTCCGCCACCGCACCCGAAGTGGTGCCTCAGTTCCTGTGGTCGGAGCATCGTCGATCAGGCAGAAGTTCTGGACCCAGGCCTGCCGCAACAACTCAACAGCCGGGATCTGCCGCAGCCATATTGGCGCACCAGGAGCCATGATGGCCGCAAGCAACTGATGACCATCGCGACCAATCTGCTCGGCGTGGGCTCGCCGCTTCGCCTCGCCTTGTGGCACCTCGTGATCGCCAGCCCGCCGGTCATATCGCTCCAGCCAGGCAGGATCCGCCTCAGCGCGCAGCCACTCGGGGACCGCTATTGAGGGCCGCCCGCAGCGTCTCGGTCACACATTCGAGGCGGTTCAGGAAGCGGACGGCTCCGAGCACATG
>NZ_QOIO01000184.1 GCF_003332305.1 Microvirga aerophila
GGGACCGATCAGGCCGGCCACATAGAGCGGGCACATGCGCCGCCGAGCCGGATGATGAAGGAGCTTGAGGAAGGGTTCGAGCCAGGACTGGAGTTCGTGCTCCCACGCCACTGAGGCGCTCATGACGACCTCCCGCGAACAATCCTTCAGGAAGAGACGCCGGCAGAGCGCACCAGGTTCCGCAAACCTGCCAAAGTAGTGCTTCTGTAATGGGCCGTTGGGTGTCAAGTCCCTGAGTGACTGTCCTGTCGCCGAAGGCTTGCTTCTGTTCGGGGTCGGCGCGCGGCCGCCCCACCATGCCATCAGAGAGGATGCGGTCAGCCCATCTAAGACGCGTGCTCCACCTCGATGAGGTGCTCACGGCACTACTTACGGCTTGACCGCCTCCATCGTCCCGGCGACGGGACCTCAGGGGAACAGGACGAGAGCCGCCCCGTTCCGAACGCTTGTTCCTCCTATGCGGCAGCTCCCTCCCGGCCCCAGCGGAACGTGGTGCCGTCCATCCACATGCGATGCAGAATGACGGCAAGCTTCCGGGCCAGCGCCACCTTGGCGCGCCGCATGCCGCGCCGCCTGGCCACCTCGAGCGCCCAGCGCT
Organism: Microvirga aerophila; assembly: GCF_003332305.1. Taxonomy (GTDB): domain Bacteria; phylum Pseudomonadota; class Alphaproteobacteria; order Rhizobiales; family Beijerinckiaceae; genus Microvirga; species Microvirga aerophila. Next base: position 599 of record NZ_QOIO01000184.1, read on the forward strand.
TGAGCGCGGAGAAGCGCACCGCTCGGGTGAGCAGGATGTGGGCGCCCTCATACAGCGCCGTGCGCACCATCGGATCGCCCACCCGGCTCACTGCCCCGGTAATGTCGGTCTCGCCCGACTGGTACTTCTTCGGCGTCAGGCCAAAGTGTGCGCCCACCGCTCGCGAGTGGGCGAAGCGTTCAGGATCGTCCACCGCAGACGTGAAGGTCACCGCAATCAGAGCGCCGACGCCTGGCACGCTCATCAATCGCCCGCAGACCTCGTTCTCCCGGGCGATGCTCAGCATGGCCCGAGGCAATCTGGCGAACTCCGTCTGCAGAGCCTCTCGGGCCCGCAACATGGCCTCCGCAATCTTCTCCATCATGGCATGTGTAAGCGCAATATAGAGATGACACCCCTCTGCAAAGTTCAAATGGCACTCTCCTGCTTTTCGGGGCTGTAGGAGGACGTGCCGTATGAC
>NZ_QOIO01000019.1 GCF_003332305.1 Microvirga aerophila
TCACCTGATGATCGCCGGAAGAAGCGAAACCTAGGAGCGTTGCATTGACCAGCTTGCACCTGAGGAAGGCGCCTTCCATTGAAGCGCCTGATCCAAACCACCGCACCAAATTGCTGAAGATCGGAGCGCGGCAGTGCCGCTACATCGTCTCGGATGATCCTCGTCATGCCGTCTTCTGTGGAGCTTCGACACGAGAAGCCTCAAGCTGGTGCGACTGGCACCGCAGGCTTGTTTACGTCCCGAGCCAACCCGGCAGAGGCGAGCGTG